>NZ_JBHSZO010000041.1:0-49574 GCF_042663125.1 Streptomyces polyrhachis
GGTAGTGGATCAAGAGATGGACGTGGTCGGTCTCGCCGTTGAACTCCGTCAGTTGGGCGCCGAAGTCGGCGCACACGTCTCGCATGATCTCCTCACAGCGCGTAAGGATCTCGTCGGTGAAGGGCCCGCGCCGGTGCTTCGGTGTGAAGACCAAGTGCGCGTGGAGGGAGTGAACGACTGTTCTACCCCTCCTCAGATCGGGGTTTGGTTCCCATCGAGGTGACATGGACAGATTGTAGGAGTGCTAGCGTGGCGGTCATGAAGCTGGTGGTGCGGGTCAAGCTCCTGCCAACGCCTACGCAGGCGGCGGCACTTGAGGCAACCCTGCACGCCTGCAACGAAGCCGCGACCTGGGCTGCCCAGGTCGCCTTCGACGCCGACGTGCGCCGTCCACTGGACCTGCGCAAGCACACCTACACCGAGATCAAGGAACGGTGGAAGTTGGGCGCGCAGGCCGCCCAACATTCGATCAAGAAGACCTGTGACGCCTACACCACCCTGAACGCCAACCTGCGTAACGGCCGCTACGGACGCCCGGGAACCAAACGCCACACCCGCGCGGCAGGCAAGCCGATCACCTTCCGGCCCGAGGCGGCCCAGCCCTACGACGATCGCATGCTCTCCTGGCAGCACGAGCAGCGCACCGTCTCTATCTGGACCACCGCGGGACGGATGAAGAACGTGGCCTTCGCCGGGCAGGAAGAGCAGTTGGCCGTGCTGGCCGCGCATCGTCGGGGCGAGTCCGACCTCGCCTACCAAAACGGGATCTGGTACCTGATCGCGACCTGCGAGATCCCCGAACAACCCCTCAACACCGACCCGGTGGGCTTCCTCGGTGTCGACCTGGGCATCGTCAACATCGCCGCCACCAGCGACGGCACACGTCACAGTGGCAGATCGATCAACCGCCGACGCGAGAAGGACCGGGCGCTACGGTCCAAGCTGCAGAAGAAGGGCACGAAGTCCGCGAAGCGGCGGGCGAAGAAGTACGCGGGCCGCGAGGCCCGCCGCAACAAGGACATCAACCACAAGATCAGCAAGCGGATCGTGGCGGAGGCTGAACGCACCGGACGCGGGATCGCCCTGGAAGACCTGGGCGGCATCCGCGAGCGGGTACGGCTGAGAAAGCCCCAACGCACCACGCTCCACTCCTGGCCCTTCCACCAACTCGGCACCTTCCTCACCTACAAGGCCAAACGCGCCGGGGTCCCGGTGGTGTACGTCGATGCGGCCTGCACCAGCCAGGAATGCTCCCAATGCCACCACATCGACAAAGCCAACCGGCCCACCCAGGCCCGGTTCGTGTGCAGGTCCTGCGGTTTCGTTGAACACGCGGACCACAACTCGTCCCACAACATCGCCCACCGCGGGTGGATCGCGTGGGTCCGCGGGGCCCAGTCAACGGCCCCAGCCCTCACACTCCTCACGTGAAAGGCCGGACGCAGCCGGACCCATCACAGCCAGTGATGACCCGAGCAGCAAACCCGGGATCTTCAGTCCCGGGTAGTTGACGTTGAAGGTCCTGTTCTGCACCTTCATGTCGACGGCGATCGCCCCGGAGGCCATGGCGCCGCCGATGCCGCCGGCCGCGAGCAGGAACGGCACTGCGCAGGCCAGCGAGCGCCACCAGTGGATCCGCCCCTCCTCCAGGGGCCCGGCGTGGCTCACGGGACGGTCACCGAGAGCGTGCCGGAAGGGGTGATGCGGCGCTCCGCGCCGGTGGCGTCGACCTGCTCCGCAGGTCAGGTGGCTGCGACACTCCGTGTCGCTGCGACGGGATGCGATTCCTCCCGGGCGTGAACGCCCGGGGCTCCTCGCAAGAGCACGCTGAACACGGCTGTTACTGACGGGATGTATATCACTCGTGGGGGAGGCGGCGTCCAGCGGTCCGACCGCGACCGGGGCAGCGCTCACGTGTCCTTCTCCTGTGGGCCCTGCGAGTCCTGCGGTTGACGTGGCCGCTCCCGGGGCGCGCGTCGGCGGCGGGAGGGCCAGGGCGCGTAGGCGGCCGGGTTGGGCAGGCTGAGCCGCGCCGGGTTGCCGATCTCCACCGTGTCCTCGTCGTTGTGCGCGCGCTCGTGCACCACCCGGTTGGCCGTCTTGTCCGGGGTGCCCAGGAAGACGAGGACGTCGCGGACGACCAGCAGCACGCTCTCGCTGATGGCGACCTGCTGGGTGCCGGCGTGCGTGAGGCTGACGTCCCCGGCGACCTTCAGCGCGCGGCGCGCGGCGTGCCTGCGCACCGACCGGCTGTCCGGCGCCGCGGCGAGCATCCGCAGGACGTGCGAGAGTTCGCGCACCTCGGGCGCCAGCCTGCCGCGGTGCTCGGAGGTGGTGTCCATCGCGGCCCGGGCGAGGGTCAGGCAGCTGTTGCTCAGCAGGTCCAGATCGCGCGCGGCGTTGCTCTCGCGCTGGACGGGCTCGCGCTGGCCCCACCAGAAGGGGACGTGGCGGACCGCGGAGAGGATGTTGTCGCGGGCCGCGCCCAGCATGACCAGTTCCTCGTAGACCGGCCGCAGTTGCTCCCACAGCTGCGACTGGGGTTCGCGCTTGGGCCCGTCCAGCGACTGCGAGGTCATGAACAGGACGTCGGAGAGCACCCGCAGGATGTTCGACTCCGCCCGGCGCAGGGTGGCCAGCGGGTGGGCGGGGAAGAGCAGTTGGCTGAACAGGAGCGCCACGCCGCCGCCGATGAGCACCTCGAAGGTGCGCTGGTGGCCGGCCTGGGTGCCGGCGACGACGGAGATGACCGCGCTGACCCCGGACTGGGCCATCGTGATGCGCTGCGGGTCGATCAGCTGGGTGACCAGCAGCGCGAAGAGCGTGGCCACGCCGACGGCCAGGGCGTTGGAGCCGATCAGGTAGTAGGCGGCCTCCCCGATGAGGACCCCCGCGATGACGCCGAGCACGACGCGCACCGCGTTGGCCCCGCGCCCGCCGCGCGGGGTGTTGAGCGCGACGAGCGCGGAGATCGGGGCGAAGATCGGCAGCGCCTGGTCCAGGAGCGCGTGGGCGAGGCTCCAGGCGAGCACCACGGCCAGGGACTGCTGCAGCACCGGCCAGAAGCAGTCCTTGATCTGGCGCCACACCGGGGCCGTACGCTCCATCGTGGGCGGCGCGGCCGCTAGTCGGCCGGGGTGGGGGAGCCGACGGGGTTGCCGTCGAAGAGCAGCCTGCCGGGGTTGTGCCAGCCGTCCACCAGGCCCGGCAGGTCGTCGGCCGCCGCCGGTCCCCAGCTGCCCGGCTCGTAGGGCAGCGGGGGGTGGGGGTAGTCCAGCATCGGCTCCGCCACCCGCCAGCACTCCAGGATGGTGGGGTAGAAGGCGAAGCAGGTCGGGTCGCCGATGATCGCGCCGTAGAGGATGTTCTCGTACGGCAGCTCCTGGCGGCCCATGACCTGCGCGTAGTCCACGCCCATCGGCACGCTCACCGGCGGGCCGCCGTCCTTGGGGCGGCGCACCATCAGGTCCGCGCGGATGCCGGTGTCGTAGTCGAGGCGGAAGCGCACCAGGTCGGGCGGGGTGCCCTCGGTGTCGAAGCCGGCGAAGAGGTCCATCGGCGGCTTCTTCAGCTGGACGACCACCTCGGTGGCGGTCAGTGCGAGGGCCTTGCCGCTGCGCATGTAGAACGGCACGCCCGCCCAGCGCCAGTTGTCGACGAACAGGCGGGTGGCGAAGTACGTGTCGGTGGTGGAGCCGGGCGTGACGCCCTGGACGTCCTGGTAGCCGGTGTACTGGCCGCGCACCGTGTCGGCGGGCTCCATCGGGCGGGTGGCGTTGAGGACCCGCCACTTCTCCATGGCCTGCGAGCCGGAGGTGGAGTTGTTGGGCGGGTCCATGGCGAAGTAGGCCAGCACCTGCATCATGTGGTTCTCCACCACGTCGCGCAGGCAGCCCACCGCGTCGTAGAAGGAGCCCCGGTCGGCGACGTCGAAGTCCTCCACCAGGGAGATCTGCACGTTGTCGACGTAGTCGCGGTGCCAGACGGGCGCCAGGAGCATGTTGGCGAAGCGGGCGACCATCAGCGACTCCACCGCCGTGTTGCCCAGGAAGTGGTCGACGCGCAGCAGGTTGTCGGGCTTGAAGTAGCCGGTGAGGCTGGCCTCCAGCTGCTTGGCCGAGGCCAGGTCGTGCCCGAAGGGCTTCTCCACCACCAGGCGCGCGTTGTCGTTGAGGCCGGCCTTGGCGAGGGCGGCGGCGACCACGGTGAACAGCGAGGGCGGTACGGCCAGGTAGTGCGTGAGGAAGCCCCGGCCGGCCGTCGCCTCCTTCAGCTTGTCGAAGGTGGCGGGGTCGTCGAAGTCGCCGGTGACGATGCTCAGCAGGGACGCGAAGCGGGCGAAGACGTCCTCGTCGATCTCCACGCCGGCGTCGACGAGGTCCTCGCGGGCCTGCTTGCGCAGGGTGTCGTCGTCCCAGTCGCAGCGGGCCACCCCGACGACCGGGACGGTCAGCTTCCCGGCCTTGGTGAGCTGGTAGAGGGCCGGGAGCAGCATCTTCTTGGCCAGGTCGCCGGAGATGCCGAAGAGGACCAGCGCGCCGGCGCTGGGCAGCTCGGAGGTGGCGAAGGGGGAGGCGACGTCCGAGGCGGGGGGTGAGGTGGGCATCGGCGCGGTGGTCGACTCGGGGGTCTGGGAAGGGGTCGTCGAAGGGGTCATCGAAGCGGGTGCCTTTCCTGTCTGGTCCTGATCCGGTCCTGATCCGGCCCTGCCGTGGGGGAGGGGCGGGGGAGGGGCGTCAACTGCCGGACTTCCCGCCGCCCTTGCCCGAGGAGTGGGACGGGGCGTCCAGCGGCTCCTTGCCGAAGCGCTCCAGCAGGGCGTCCTGGATCTCCAGGGCGTCCTTGCCGCGCGTCTCCGGCAGGTACTTGCTGACGAAGACGAAGGCCAGCGCGCAGATCACCGCGAAGATCCAGAACGTCTCGCCCTGGCCGATGGCGCTGGCCACCGGCAGGAAGGCGAGGCTGACGAGGAAGTTGGCGATCCAGTTCACGGCGGTGGACAGGCTGGAGCCCTCCGCCCGCACCGACGGCGGGAAGATCTCACCGATCAGGGTCCAGAACACCGGGCCCATACCGCCGGCGAAGGCCGCGATGTAGATCACCATGAACAGCAGCGTGAGCACCGAGCCCATGTCGAACACGAAGGCCAGGCCCAGCAGGAAGACCGAGACGGACATCAGGCCCAGCGACCACAGCACCATCGGCCGCCGGCCGGTCTTGTCGACGATCTTGACGGCGACCAGCGTCATGAGGAAGTTGATGATGCCGATGGCGATCGAGTAGAAGATCGAGTTCGAGGCGTTCAGGCCGGTCTTCTCGATGATGGTCGGCGCGTAGTAGATGATCGTGTTGATACCGCCGAACTGCTGCACCGCCGCCAGGGTCAGACCCATGATCAGCGCCGGGCGGATGTCGGGGGTCAGCAGCTGCTTGATGCCGTGCGAGTCGGGGTCCTCGGCCTTGGCCTTCGCCTTGGCCTGCTCCGCGGCGATCGCGTCCTGCGTGCGCTTGACCACCGCGTCGGCGACGTCCTTGCCCGCGAGCGCCGCGATGCCCTTGCGGGCCCGCTCGGCCTTGCCGGTGGAGATCAGCCACTGGGGGGACTCGGGCAGCAGCCACAGGGACGCCACCACCAGCACCAGCGCCGGGATGGCGCCGCAGGCGAACATCGCCCGCCAGTCCTCGGACGGCGAGAAGATGAGGTTGACCATGTACGCGACGAGGATGCCGATGGTGATGAGCAGCTGGTTGAGCGTCAGCAGCCGGCCGCGGATCGCCGTGGGGGCGATCTCCGACAGGTACACCGGCACGGTCGCCGAGGCGGCGCCCACCGACAGGCCCAGGATGATGCGGCCCACCATCAGCATCGCGTAGCCGGTGGCGAAGGTCGCGATGGCCGTACCGACGAGGAAGACGACGCCGACCAGGCCCAGCGCCTTGCGCCGGCCCAGCTTGTCGGCGAGCTTGCCCGCCATGCCGGAGCCCACGACCGCGCCGATGAGCAGGACGCTGACGACGCTGCCCTGTTCGAAGGAGTTGAGGTCGAAGTCCTGCTTCAGATAGAGCAGCGCGCCGGAGACGACACCCGTGTCGAAACCGAACAGGAAGCCGCCGACCGCGATCAGGTACGCCCACTTCTTGATCTGCTTGATCGCCTTCGGCGGCAGCACGATCTCCTCGGAGATCGGGCCGTGCGTGCCGGGTTCTCGTGAGAAACCCTGAACCATGTCCGTGTCCTCGATTCTCGACTGCCCCGAGATCATGGTCGGGGCGGCGGCCGGACACGGATACCGAGGTGGGCCGATCGGGTGAGGCCGGGCAGCTCAGGACGCCGGGGTCTCCAGCGCCGGAGCGATACGGGCCTGGCGCGCCGCACCAGCAGCCCGCCCAGCTCCTCCTCCAGCGTGCGCACGCCCTCCGGGAGCGCGGGCTGGGAGACTCGGCAGGTACGGGCCGCGGGCGCGAAGCGCTCCTCGCGGGCGAGGGCGACCGGGTGCTCCAACTGCCGGAAGAGCAGGGCCGGTTACGAGATCCGCTCGGCGCCGGTGTAGACGTTCATCGACTCCCCGCGCAGGAAGCCCACCAGCGTCATCCCCGACTCCTGCGCCAGGTCCGCGGCCAGCGAGGACGGCGCCGAGACCGCCGCCAGCAGCGGGATCCCCGCCATCACGGCCTTCTGCACCAGCTCGAAGGAGGCCCGCCCGCTGACCATCAGCACACTCCCGCGCAGCGGCAGCAGCCCCTCCCGCAGCGCGTGGCCCACCACCTTGTCGACCGCGTTGTGCCGCCCCACGTCCTCGCGCAGGCACAGCAGCTCGCCGGCGGCGGAGAAGAGCCCCGCCGCGTGCAGCCCGCCCGTGGCGTCGAAGACGCGCTGGGCGGCGCGCAGCGCCTCGGGCAGCTGCGCCAGCTCCTTGGGCGAGATCCGCAGCGGATCCTCGGCCACCGACCAGGGCGCGACGGTGCGTACCGCGTCCAGGCTGGCCTTCCCGCACAGCCCGCAGGCGGAGGTGGTGTAGAAGTTGCGCTCCAGGGAGGCGTCGGGCGGCGCCACCCCGGCAGCCAGCGCCACGTCGACGACGTTGTACGTGTTGGAACCGTCGTCGGTGGCCCCCGCGCAGTAGCGGATCGCGGCCACCTCCCCGGCCGCGCGCACCACGCCCTCGCCGACCAGGAAGCCGCACGCCAGGTCGAAGTCGTCGCCCGGCGTGCGCATCGTGATCGTCAACGGCCGCCCGCCGACGCGGATCTCCATCGGCTCCTCGGCCGCCAGGGTGTCGGGCCGCCGCGTCACCACCCCGTCGCGGATGCGCACCACCGGCCGGCGCACCGTCACCCGTCCCATGCCCGACACCCTCTCCCGTGCAGCCCGGCGCCCGCCGTGCGGACCCTCAGGCGTCCTGTTCGATCGTCACGTCCATCTGCTTGGACAGCGGCTGGTCGCTCTGGGCGCTGTAGTCGCTGACCGAGATCAGCTGGTTCAGCTCCGGCATGTACCCGGCACTGACCCCGCGCGGCATGTCGTGCTCGACCGCGAGGAAGCCCTTCAGCACCCGCACGGTGCCGTCCTTGGCGTACGCGGTGACCTTCGTCGGGTCGAACTGCGCCAGTCCGCGCTCGCGCATGTCGTCCTTGTTCATGAAGATCAGCGTGCGCAGGTTGTGCACCCCGCGGTAGCGGTCGTTGTCGCTGTAGATCGTGGTGTTCCACTGGTCGTGCGAGCGCATCGCGCCCAGCACCAGGCGCCCGGGGGCGGGGACGACGTCGGGCAGCGGCGCGTGCGAGAACTCCGCGCGCCCCGACGGGGTGAGGAAGACCAGCTCGCGGGCCGGCTGCTTGATACGGAAGCCCATCGGCTGGCGCACCCGGCGGTTGAAGTCCTCGAAGCCGTACAGCACCTTGGCCATGGTGTCGCGGATGCGGTCGTAGTCCTCGACGTACCACTTCCACGGCGTCTGACTGTCGGGCAGCGCGGCGCTCGCCAGCCCGGCGATGATCGCGGGCTCGGAGAGCAGCTGCTCGGAGGCCGGCTCGCGGTTGCCGCGCGAGAGGTGGACCATCGACATGCCGTCCTCGACCGACAGTGCCTGCAGGCCGGTCTTCTGCTCGTCCTTCTCGGTGCGGCCCAGGCAGGGCAGGATCAGCGCCTGCTTGCCGTGGACGAGGTGGCTGCGGTTGAGCTTGGTGCTGACGATGACCGTCAGGTCCGTCTTGCGCAGAGCGGCGTAGGTGAAGCGGGTGTCGGGGGCGGCGAGCGCGAGGTTGCCCGCCATCGAGACGAAGACCTTGATGTCGCCGCGGTCCATCGCCTCGATGGTGCCCACCACGTCGTAGCCCCTGGTGCGGGGCGGGTCGATGCCGCAGACCTCGGCGAGCTTGTCGAGGAACGCCGCGTCGGGCTCGTTGGTGATGCCGCAGGTGCGGTTGCCCTGGACGTTGCTGTGCCCGCGGTTGGGGGCCGCGCCCGCGCCCTCGCGGCCGATGTTGCCGCGCAGCAGCAGGACGTTGATGATCTCGCGGATGGTGTCCACGGCGTGCTCGTGCTGGTTGACGCCCAGCCCCCAGGTGATGATCGCCCGGTCGGCCTCGCGGTAGATGCGCGCCGCCTTGCGGATCTCCTCCAGGCTCACGCCCGACTGGTGGACGATCTCCTCCCAGGAGGTCTCCGTCACCACCCTGCGGTAGTCCTCGAAGCCGTGGGTGTAGCGCTCCAGGAACTGCCGGTCGACGGCCTGCTCGTCCGTCTCGGCCATCTCCAGCGTCGCCTTGGCGATCCCGCGCATCAGCGCCATGTCGCCCGCCGCGCGCGGCTGGATGTCGAGGTTGCTGGTGGGGGTGGCGTGGAAGGTCGCCATCGCCAGGATCTCGTGCGGGATGATCGTGCGGGTGGCGCCCGCCTCGATGAGCGGGTTGATGTGGACGATCTTCTTGCCGTCGCGGTAGAGCTGCGCCAGCGGGGTGAGCATGCGCGGCGCGTTGGAGGCGGTGTTGATGCCCATCACGAAGACGGCGTCGGAGTTCTCCCAGTCCTTCAGGTCCACCGTGCCCTTGCCCGTGCCCAGCGACGCCTCCATCGCGCGGGTGCCGGCCTCGGTGCACATGTTGGCGCAGTCGGGCTGGTTGTTGGTGCCCAGCTCGCGGGCCATCAGCGAGTACAGGAACGACGCCTCGTTGCCCAGCCGCCCCGAGGTGTAGTACGCAGCCTGGTCGGGACTCTCCAGCCGGCGCACCGTGTCGCCGAAGAGCTTGAAGGCGTCCGCCCAGCTGATCGGCACGTAGTGGTCGCTGAGCGCGTCGTAGACCATCGGCTCCGTCAGCCGGCCCTCGGCCTCCAGATCGTGGTCGTTCCACTCGAACAGCTCGCTGACCGAGTGCTTGGCGAAGAACTCGCGGGTGGTGCGCTTGGGCGTCATCTCCCACGTGGTGTGCTTGATGCCGTTCTCGCAGAGGTCCAGCTCCAGGTCCTTGGTGTCGCCCCACGCGCACCCCGGGCAGTCGAAGCCGCCGTCGTCGTGGTTCATCTTCAGCATCTCGAGCGAACCGATGACCACCTCCCGGTCCTTGACCAGCACCTCGGCGACCGCCTTCGCCGCCCCCCAGCCCGCCGCCGGATGCGTGTACGGCTTCGACTTCGGCGGCCCCGACGGTACGGGCCCCACCCGCGGCTCCAGCGGCTCCTGGGAGGCGGCCGCCTCCTGCCGCGCGATCTCCGCGTCGCCCTCGAACAGCTCCTGATCACCCACGGATATCTCCTCAGTACTATTTTCCCCACCCGCGAGGTTATGCCGCCGCCGGGTGGCAGCCGGGGTCAACACCTGGGCAAACGAGGGAAAGCCCCGGCCCGGCGCGATAGGCGCTCTCTATCAGGCGATTCGGAATTCCTTTTTGACAGCAGCCGCGACATTTCACGATGATGACGCGAAAGGACGCGGAATCCGGAAACGGGAGTTCGGGAATTCCCGACAGCTCCGGGGCGACGGAGTCGGCGTGGCGGTCACGGCGGCCGGGGCTTCGATGACACCCTCGGCACGTCGAGCGACCGGCCCCGTACACAGACCGCAGACCGCAGATCCGGAAAGGGGAGCAGTGTCCGCAGCCCCCGCCCGCCCGCGCGGCGAAGCCGCCCCGCTGCTGGACCGCTTCGGCCGCGTCCACACCGACCTGCGCCTCTCCCTCACCGACCGGTGCAACCTGCGCTGCACGTACTGCATGCCCGCCGAGGGCCTGCGCTGGCTGCCGCGCCCCGAGGTCCTCACCGACGACGAGATCGTCCGCCTGGTGGCGATCGCCGCCGGCCGCCTGGGCATCACCGAACTGCGCCTGACCGGCGGCGAACCGCTGCTGCGCCGCGGCCTGCCCGGCCTCCTCGCCCGCCTCGCCGCCCTGCCCGGCGCCCCCGGGATGTCCCTCACCACCAACGGCATCGGCCTCGCCCGCCTCGCCGCCCCCCTGCGCGCCGCCGGCCTGACCCGCGTCAACGTCAGCCTCGACACCCTGCGCCCCGAGCGCTTCACCGCCCTGACCCGCCGCGACCGCCTCGCCGACGTCCTGGCCGGCCTCGCCGCCGCCCGCACCGCCGGCCTGGACCCGGTGAAGGTCAACGCCGTCCCCGTACGCGGCGTCAACGACGACGAGATCGCCGACCTGGTCGCCTTCGCCGCCGCACACGGCTACCGGATGCGCTTCATCGAGTCGATGCCCCTGGACGCCCAGGGCGACTGGCGCCGCGAGCAGCTGGTCACCGCCGAGGAGATCCTGGGCGCCCTCGCCGCACGCTACGAACTCCACCCCCTCGCCCGCACCGACCGCGCCCCCGCCGAGGAGTGGCGCGCCGTCGACCGCCAGAGCGGCGCGCACACCCCGGTCGGCGTCATCGCCAGCGTCACCCGCCCCTTCTGCGGCACCTGCGACCGCGTCCGCCTGACCGCCGACGGCCAACTGCGCAACTGCCTCTTCGCCACCGAGGAGTCCGACCTGCGCGCCCTGCTGCGCACCGGCGCCGACGACAGCGCCATCGAGGCCGCCTGGCGGGCCTCGGTGGCCGGCAAGGGCCCCGGCCACGCCATCGGCAGCCCCGCCTTCCGACGCCCCGACCGCCCCATGTCGGCGATTGGGGGGTGACCGGGGGCTGATCGGGGCTGATCGGGACTGGGGGGCGCGTACGTACCAGCAGTGTCTAGGGATGTGGAGTGGACGATGAAGACCTGGATCGACGCCGTGAAGACCGAGCTCGACCTCGACCTGGCGGTCGACGTCCCCGGCCTGCTGGACGTCACCAAGACCGTGGCCCACGGAGTCGCCCGCCCCGCCGCGCCCCTGACGTCCTTCCTCATCGGCTACGCGGCCGCCCAGGCCGGCGGCGGACCCGAGGCCGTCACCGAGGCCAGCCGCCGCGTCGAGGTGCTCGCCGCCCGCTGGAGCGCGGAAGACGCGGCCGGGCGTACGGACAGCACGCCGCGCCAGGACACCCCGCCGCGCCAGGACAGCGGCGACCGCCTCGACCGCACGGCCACGGCATGAACCCCACCGCCCCCGCCGAAGCACCGGCGGCCCCAGGCCGTACCCGCACCCCCGACAGCGCCCACCACCACCGCTCCCGCACCACCTGGGACGAGGCCCACGCCACCGCCCGCACCTGCGCCCCCGCCCCCCTGCCCGCCGTCGCCCACACCCTGGCCGACGCCCTGGGCTGCGCGCTGGCCCGGCCGCTGGCGGCGCTGACCGACCTGCCGTCCTTCGACACCTCCGCCATGGACGGCTGGGCCGTCGCCGGCCCCGGCCCCTGGCGGCTGCACGGCGCGGGCGTCCTGGCCGGCGCGCACCCCGCCCCGCTGGAACCCCGCACCGCCGTCCCCATCGCCACCGGCGCCCCCGTCCCCGCCGGCGCCACCGCCGTCCTGCGCCGCGAGCACGGCCTCGCCGACGCCGGCACCCTGCACCTCACCGCCCCGCGCCCCCTCGCCCCGCGCGGCGACATCCGCCCGCGCGGCCAGGAGTGCGCGGCGGGCGAGGCGCTCCTGCCCGCCGGTACGCCGGTGACCCCGGCCGTGCTGGGCCTGGCGGCCGCCGCCGGCTACGACCGCCTGCCCGTGCACCGCCGGCCCACCGTGGACGTCCTGCTGCTGGGCGACGAACTGCTGCACAGCGGCCTGCCCCGCGCGGGCCGGGTACGCGACGCGCTGGGCCCGATGCTGCCGCCGTGGCTGGAGCGAACAGGCGCGCGGGTACGGGGAGTCCAGCCGATCCCCGACGAACTGGACGCGCTGCAGCGGGCGTTGGCGGCGACGGACGCGGACGTGGTGGTGACCACCGGTTCCACGGCCGCCGGCCCCGTCGACTTCCTGCACACCGCGCTGGCCCGCGCGGGCGCGCGCCTGCTCGTCGACTCGGTGGCCGTGCGCCCCGGCCACCCCATGCTCCTCGCCCACCTCCCCCCGGCCCCCGACGGCCGCGCCCGCCGCCTGGTCGGCCTGCCCGGCAACCCCCTGGCGGCGGTGGCGGGCGTGGCGACCCTGGCGGCCCCCCTCCTGACGCGCCTGGCGGGCCACCGCGAGGCCCCGCTTCGTACGACGCCGGCGGCGGTGGCGCTCCCCGGCCACCCCCACGACACACGCCTCCTCCCCGTCCACCTCACCCCCGAGGGCGCCACCCCGGCCGCCTTCGACGGCCCGGCGATGCTGCGGGGGCTGACCCTGGCCGACGCACTGGCGGTGGTCCCGCCGGGGGGCGCGGCGCAGGAGGCGCGGGTGCGGCTGCTGGGGGTGCCGCGCTGAGGGGACAGCCCTCGGGGCGCCGATGAGTTTTCGACGGTCGGCGGGTCAGTCCCGGTATGACTGCTACCAACATGCCGCCGGCCGTCTCCCGTTCGGAGTGGCTGGCCGCGAACGAGGCCCTGCGGGGCCGGGAGAAGGCGCACACCCGGGAGGGCGACGCGATCGCCGCCGCCCGGCGCCGGCTGCCCATGACCGAGGTCGATCCGTCCACACCGCTTGTCGCGGGCGGCGGGAAGGTCTCCCTGATAGACGCCTTCAAGGGGCGGAGCCAGCTGTTCGCCTCGTACCACATGTGGCACGACGGCCGTAGTGCCGCCGACCAGTGCGAGGGCTGCACCTTCTTCACCGGCCAGGTCCGCGAACTGTCCTATCTGCACCAGCGCGACGTCACCTTCGCCGTCCTCTGCCAGGGCCCCTACGAGGAGTCCGACCGCTACCGCCGCTTCATGGGCTGGGACCTGCCCTGGTACTCCGTCCCCGCCGAGTCCCGTGAACTGCTCCTCGCCGGCCGCCACTTCGGCATGAAGGCGTGCTACCTGCGCGACGGGGAACGCGTGTACGAGACGTACTGGACGACCGGCCGGGGAGTGGAGCCCATGGCGCCCTCCTACGGCATCCTCGACATGACCGTCCACGGCCGACAGGAGACCTGGGAGGACTCCCCGCAGGGCTAGCCGCAGCCGTACGAGGCCCGCGGTCAGCAGTTCCGCCAGGACGGCCGGCCGAGCGCGCAGTGGGCGCGCCTTGCCGCCGGTCACGACGACGACCTCCGCAACGGGCAGCCCGTCACGGGTGGTTCGGGCTGCTGCGGCTGAACCGGCTTCGGTCTGGCGACAGCGTGAATCCCCGCCGTTCTCACTCTCGGTCCGCAGTCGCGGCGGGGTCCTCCGTGTCGTCCTCGGTGGTGGCGGCTGCCACGCGTTCGCGCCAGGTGGGCTCTGGGGGGAGCGGCGGGCTGGACACGACGGGGAGGCGGCTGGGGTTGGCGGTTTCGGTTGTGCACTTGCGGCAGAGGGGGCGTTGTCCTTCGACTTCGATGCCGCGGAAGGCGCGGTCGCAGCGTGCGCAGTTGATCATGGTGGGTGCTGGGATGGGGGTGATGGTGGGCCTGGGGGGCGGGGTTGGTGCTGGTTTGGGGGTGGGGCGGTAGGGCGGGAGGGGTGGCATGTGCTGGTTGAGGCGGAAGTCGATGAATCCGGCGGGGTTGCCGATGACGGTGCCGGGGTTGGGGAGGCCGCGGGTGAGGGCGTGGGTGATCTGCTCGGGGGTGACTTCGCGTTCCAGCCAGGTGGCGACGCAGGGTTCGAGTTTGCGGACGGCTGCGGCGGAGAGCAGGAGGCGCGGGTCGTGGGCGCGCAGGTTGATGAGGATTCCGGCGGGGCTGTCGATGGCGACGGGGGCCTCGTCGGGGGTGCCTGAGGGTTGCTCGGACGTCTCGGGGTTTTCGGTGTCTGCTGCTTCGCTCAGGAGTCCCCTGTCGAGGCGGGCGAGTTGCAGCTCCCGGCGGCGGATGCGGGGCGGTAGCGAGCGGCCTGCGCGCACGGAGGGGCAGATCTCCGGGCGGCCAACGAATCTGCTGGGGAGGGGGGTTGGCTTGCGGTGTCGGCGTGGGCGGGGAGCGTGCGGGAGGGCGTCGGCCCGCCAGGTGGGGGCCTGCTGCATGGCCTGCTCACGCCGCGCCTCGGGGGCCTGTTCGACGGTGGGTGCGGGGGCGGCCTCGGCAGGTACAGGTGCGGGTGCGGCTACGGGCGCGGTCTCGGCGGGTGCGGCCCTGGGGGCTGGCACCCGGGCTGATGGGGCCTGGGTGGGCCCCGGGGTGGCAGGGGGGAGGTCCTGCGCCTCGCGGGGGCATTCGTAGAAGGTGGTGCGGGTGACCCAGCGGCCGTCGGCGCGTTGGACGGGGCGGCGTTGCAGGTAGCCCGCTGCTTCCAGTTCGTTGAGGCCGCGGCGGATGCTGATCTGGCCGTTGGAGCACTGCTTGGCGAGGGTCTTGGCGCAGATGTCGGTGCCGTCGGGGAGGGCGTTGATGCGCCAGCCGAGACCGGCTGCGAGGGGCGAGAGGGCGCTCTCGGGGGTGAAGTGATCGCCGTAGCGACAGGCGCGGGCGTGGTGTTGGGATCGTACGTGGACGACACCGGAGCGAACCGCAAAATCGGGGTTGCCGGTGGGCGCGGGCATGCCAGGACTAAGCTGAGGAACAGCCATCGGGAAGGTCTCTGCTTCCTTGAAGGTCAGGCTCCCGTCAGGACGTAGGACTCCTGGCGGGGCCGTTTTTTTCGCCGGTTTCTCGGCGACCGTACCGCACCGAACCGCCCACATCCCCCTCGTTCACCCATTCGGGGGACCTAGGAGACTTTTGTTCAATAGGTCCGGTAGGTCGGTTGGTTTTTCCCCCACCCAGTAGTCGTGCATGTAGGTCACAGCCCGACCCACCGGAGCTCGGTAAAGCGAGCCCCGGTCCCCGCCCACCGGAGCTCGGCCCCCCAAGCCCCGGCGCGACCAGGCACGATTACACACCGTGCCCACCCCACGGCCCGGCCCGGATCAATACGGAGCCAGGTGTGGAAGCATGGCCAGGTTGTGCCGCGGGAAGTGGCCCCCGTCACGGCAGCCCGGAGCCCGCGCTGATCAACTGAGCCGATGAACCGTGCCGCCGCCCTTCCCGCCGTGGTCCTCGGCGGCGCCCTGCTGCTGAGCGCCTGCGGCTCGCCGCACCCCCTCACCCTCCAACCGGGCCAACATGCCCACGTTGGCCTGGTCGGGCGCAACACCACCCACCTCTTGGAAGTGCGAGTCCCAGCGCGACGTCTTCACCGCCCTGAACGTCACCCCGCCCAAGAAGATCATCGATCTGACCGCAGGCCGCTGACCAGGCGCTATCCACCCGCCTAGTGACACGCCATCTCGGCGTGCTCACAGGTGTTTCCGCAGGCCAACGCCACTTTTCGTGCCCTAGTCGGCACTGCTAACTGCGGAACTCGGGCTGTGGCGATAGCCTCCAACGAATCCTTTGGAGGCTGGACCAAGACCTTCACCAATCCCCGGCTCTGCGCGGCCATCGTGGACCGCCTCGCCTTCGGCGGCAACATCATCGAGACCGGCACCGACTCCTACCGCCTGGCCGTCACACGGGCCCGCGCCGAAGCGGCCGCGGCGGTCACGAGCTGACGTCTGTCCCGGTCACAGGGCTAGAGCCTGTCTCTTCGATGAGCTGATCAATTGATCGGTGCCCCCTGGGGGCTTGCGGCATCGCGCATGGAATCCTGGCTGCATGGATACGTTCGCGAACCGACTCGACGGTGGGTGGAAGTGGTGGGAGGCCGCCATCGAAGAAGCGCAGGAAGGGTGCTGGGTTCGTGACGCTGTGGAACGGCAAGTGATCAAGGATATCGGGGCCGCCACAAACCCTCTCCATGATGGGCGGGTTGCCCCGTTCGCCGAGGACTCGTGGCACGTGCGCATCGGGAGGATTGCGAATTGGGCCGGGGTGCTGCGGCTCGCTGCCCGGTCAGGTGGGTGGGCACTCCAACCGGTCGCCGGAGTCCACCCACCGCGCCCCGCGGGGATGGCCGAGCTGTTGTCTGGCATCTACGCGGTCGGCGAGCAAGGAGAGATCTGGATGCAGCAGCTCTTGAAGGGCGAACTGCCACCAGAAGAGGAGATCGCGAAGGCTGAGGGCTTCCTCACCGGGCCGGGGTCTCTCGAGGACCTTGAGCTCTTCTTTTACGACTGAATCACCGCTCAGTCGGTGATCGATGTCCAGAACGGCCGAAGTTTTGGTCGCTCACGCGTCCAAGGTGGAGTCACTTCTCACATTCAGATCTTGGCCCTGAGGCCCCTGAACGGAGTCAGAACTGACCTACCGTTGGAGTCAGTTGTCACTGACGCAGCCAATAATCTGTGTCGGTGTCGGCGGCATCGTGTAAAGCTTCGGGCCATGACCTCACCCGAGCTCAGCGACCTGGACTATCTCCGGGAGATCGAGCGCCTTGCTAACCGCGTCGGCGTGGAGGCATCCAACGAGGGATGGCTTTCTTTCGAGGAAGATTCGGAAGAGGCGACACCACTCCAGCGCAGCGTGAACGCGCTTGCTCGGACTCTGCGGTCTTACCACTTCAAGGGCGATGGCTGCCTTGGGGAGGACCGGCCTCTGGTCCGCCTCATCGGAGCCACGGTGTTGAAGCCCAAGGCCATGCCGTTCGGGATGGAGGAAACGTACGAGGAGGCGTGTGCACGGATCGGCGTCGAACCCAGGCCGGAGGGCTGGGCACTGTGGAACACCTGGGACGACGGAAATCTGAAGGTGACCATGGTGGTGTCAGCAGTCGAGACGACCGAGGGGCTGTTCAAGGCCTGGGCCAACGGAAGGGCACTTGACCCGGCGTCACCGCTGCCCTCACAGATCGCCCTCGTCCGCCGGGGATGGATAGGACCGATGGTGTTCTCGCCTCGCGCTGTCGGACGGATGGCCCTTGGCGGTCTGCCGCTGTCCTAGGTAGGCTCCGGCCACCGGTCAGAACTGTGTCCACGTGAGGATCCCGCGACGGCAGGGGTTGCCTGCGGGCGTGATGGTCGGCGCTGGATCAGGCACCGCCCGCTCGGGCTGAACGGGGCCGGGCCCGCAGGGCAGGCAGGCGGGCGCAGTCCTCCGCTCCGGCCAGGGTATCCAGTCCATGAGCGTCCTGTGTGAACTGCTGCTGCGAGAGACCGTCGCCGGGCGGGTCTCGGCCGGACCCGACGCCGCGCCGCGCGATGAGGTCGCTGCCACCCTGTCCCCGCTCCACTCCGCTGCCTGAGACCTCACGGAGGAGTCCGCCATGACCGAACGCGCCGCAGAGCCCACAGGCCCCGTCATCCCCCTGCCCGAGAAGACCCCGGCCGCGCTGCGCATCGCTGTCGGACGCCTCGACCCAGACGCTCTCGCCACGTTCGATCAGCAGTGGCACGAGGCGATGTGCCAGGCCCGTGACGAGTACACCCTCACCCCGCCCCGTGCCTTTGTCGAACACTGGTGGTCATGGGTCGGAGTAGCCCGCTACCCGCAGCGCCTGGCCCGCTTCCGCGAGTGCGAGCGCATCGTCAGCGAGTCGGACGACCGCGCCGAGCGCCGTGCTGCCGCGACAGTGCTGGCATCCCTCCTCACGGTGAGCGCCGCCGCGTGAGCCGGTGGGGCCGGCTGACTACCTGCGTACCGGAGAACCAGTGAAGCTACCCATCGCCATCCACCAAGCACGGCTCGGATCAACGGAGTTCAAGGTCATCCGACCTGCCCAACCCCTCGCCCACGCAGTGCTCATCGACCGCGACCGGCACCTGGACGCCTACCTCGGCCAGGACGCCGCCCAGCGGATCGGCGCCCTGTGGCAGCTCGCCGCCTCTTCGCCGCGCTCGCTGATCCACCTGCCGATACGGGGCAACGCCGGCCCCTCTCACGGGCCGCCGGAAGGCGACAGGCGGCAGCTCGATCTCGTACTGCTGCACCATTCGCTCCAGTTCGCACCCTCACGCTGGAAGGAGCTACGAGGACGACTCGGCCCGGGGCGTCCGCAGACCGTGACGCTGCCCGACCCGGGACGCGGCGACGAAGCCGTGGAGGACTACGAGGCGCGGCACTACCGGGAGAACCGGGACCTGTTCCACCAGCATCTCCACGCCGAGACCCTGTTCATGACCGGCAGCGCGAAAGTGTTCCTGGACACGGCCCGACACTTCTCCGACATCGCCAGAAACGGCCCCGGACACATCGCCACCCACTCCAACTACCCGCATTTCTGCACCACGTTCCACTCCAACGACGGCACCCTCGGCACGGCACGCGAGCTCCACATTGAGTACTGCGACCAGTGGGACCCTGCCCCTTTGGGTGTCCGCCCCCGACGTCGCTGACCCACCTCGGCCGGGCTGCCGCCCTACAGCGCCCCGGGCCCGTTGCCGGTGCCATCGGGATTCGGCCCGAAGGCAGCCGCAAGAACGGCAGGCACATCCGCCGCGGGTACGGCAGCACGCACCTGGGCCAGGACGTGCGGGAAGTCCCCATCATCGACAGCGCCCTGGTAGTCCTGGCGTAGCCGGTGGATGACCTCCACCAGCTCGGGTCGCAGTTGCATCCAGGGTCCGTTGATTCCGGACGAGGTCAGCTCCAGGTACCAGGCGTCGTCGGGCACGGAGTACATCGCGGTGATCGCGTAGTCGCCGTTCGGGTGCGCGACCATCGTCCTCAGCCCTTCCTGTCGGTCTTCGGAGAGATGGCGCGGCCCTCGGCGTCCGGCGCCAGTCGCAGCCCGGCCATGGCAAGGAAGTCGGCGAGGTCGATCCGGCCGCCGTTAGTCCCGTCGTCCCAGCTGGTCCAGAGCCTCGACTCCTCGCCGTCCCAGGTGTCCGTGTCTTCGCTGGGATGCTGCTCGACGGTTCCCTCGCCGTGCCGGTACCGCAGGTACAGGTACCGACCCCCGCTTGTCCACGCATCCCATTGCGATGGATGGGCCCCGCAGGTCTGCACCACTCGCGCAAGGGAAACGTCCTCGTGCAGGTGGGCCTCGACAGCACCCAGCTGACGATCGTGGGCGATGACGAGGTCATCGTCGAGGCCGAGCAGGCGAACGCTCCCGCCGGGGAAGTGGAGCGTGAGGCCGGCCGTGAAGTCGACACGGCCGTCGTTGTAACCGATCTCCCGAACCGAGCGGACCGGCTGTCCGATGAACCGGGTCAGCGGAAGGCCCGGTGAATCAATGACCACCGAGACGTTGCCGTACTCCGCCATCGCATACGGTCCGTGCGGCTGGTCGACGCGCAGCGACAGCCCGATCCCGGGCGTGTGGAACAGAACCGGGCCCAGTCCCTCCAGGTGCAGCCACAGGTGCAGCAGCGTCGGTTCGTCGTCGGAGTAGTGGTGCCAGGACGCGGTCACCTGCACCAGTCGCTTACCGATCAGGTCGGTGGCAGGCAGCTCCCGGTCGTCGATCACCAGCCGATGTTTGCACGGCCTCACCGCTGGCACGCCCGAATTCTCGCGTCCATCTCTCGCGCGAGGACGCGAGGAGGGGGGACACGGCCTCCGCGGCGGATCTTGAGTCGGTGGCCGCACAAAGTTCGTTCATCGCCGTTGCCCGCCTCGGCCATGGCAGCGACCGGACGGTGAAAGCCCATGCCGAGGGTGGCAGCGTCTGCGCTGGTCGGTCACTCACCTTGCGGATCTGTCGTCCGGATAGTTTCTGGTCAGGTCGTACTCGTCGACGTCAAGAACGGCGCCGGTGGCGTGGAGAAAGTCGAGTGTGTCGCGGCCCAGGTGCCAACCGAACAGGTTCGGGGGATCAGTCGTGGCGTCCGTACTGCGGGGCTGATCCTGCTGATCGGATCCTGTGGAGAAACAACGTACGACTTGGAGAACGGCGCTCGGGCCTTGAGGGCCTTCGGCGTCCAGGCGCCGGGCAAGAGCGGCGATGGCGTCGGCGTGCGGAGTCAGTCGTTCGACCACGCGGGCGATCTGTTCGTCGACGGATAGTCCGGGTTTGCGGCAGACAACCTTCCAACGGTGCGTGGTCGGAAGGGCGTTGGGCTCAAGCGTGTGGCTGCCGCGGATGACCTTTTCGTCGGGTTCCAGTCCGAGGACTGCGGTCATTTCCGCTGCGGAGGTCTCGTAGCTGGACAACGCGAAGTAGGCGTACTGATCGACGGGCATGGAGGTCATCATGCGCCAGCACTTCGCATCCCGCATGGCAACCAGTCCGCGCGTCTACCGCGCCTCGTTCGCCGGGCAGGGCCCGACCACACCGTCGAAACCATCGCGGGGCTCAGCCCCCGGGCGCGGGCCGCGGACGTTCCCGTCATCACGGTCCAGCAGCAGGGGTGCGGCGATGTCCTGCCCGAACTGGCGCCGCAGGATGGGGAGTCGGTGGTGACGAAGACCTGTGCGGACGCCTTCCTGGACACCGGTCTCGACGAGACGCTGATCCGACTCGGCGTGACAGAAGTCCTGGTCACCGGTTTCGCCACCGAGAACTGCGTGGAGACGACCGCCCGCCAGGCCCTCAGCCGCGGCTACGACCTGGTGCTGGTGGTGGACGGCCACACCACCTCGGTCCGCCCCCAGTCAACGGACTTCGCCCCGCCGGACCAGTCGATCGCCCACCACAACGAGATCTACCGACACATCGACTTTCCAGCCCGCAGCGTTCGCGCCCTGCCCGCCACAGGGATCGACTTCACCGCGCCGAAGCGGGATGCGCCCGAGAGGTAAAGGTGGGGCGCCGGCAGCCGTACCTTCCGAGGGACAGTTGCCGTCGGAGAGAAGCCGGCTCCGGGGATCTGCCCCTCTCCGAAAATGACACTCAGTGCCATAGTGTGAGGATGAATTCTTCGCTGTCCTCGGGGTCCTCGCATGCTTGGGCGGCACTGGGTGCCGATTCGTCGCTGCTGGACCGGGTGTCCTACGGCGGTGCGTCCGGAGGGCTGCCGGCGCGGCTGCCCGTCATGGAGTTGGCGCGTGCCACGGTCGCGGTGTGCTCGCTCGCGGCGGCCGAGCTCACCTCCGTACGCACCGGGCGTCCCGTTCCCCGGGTGCATGTTGATGACGAGGCAGTCGCAGCGGCGTTCCTCAGCGACCGGTTGGTGCGGGTCGACGGGCAAGCGTGGTCGACGTTCTCGCCGCTGTCCCGATTCTGGCGGGCGGCCGATGGATGGGTTCGTACGCACGCCAACTACCCGCACCACCGGGCCCGGTTGCTCGCAGCTCTCGGGGTGCCGGAGGGCGGCCCGGACGAAGCGGACGCGGTGGGCCGGGTGATCGCCCGGCTTTCCGCGCCAGAGGTGGAGGAGACCGTGTACGCGGCGGGCGGTCTGGCCGTCGCGGCACGCAGCCCCGAGGACTGGGCCACAAGCGAGCAGGGGGTCCTGGTCGCGGGGCAGCCGCTGCTGACGACAGCGCGCATCGATGATGCCCCTGACCGGATGCCTGGCGGTGCGGCACTACCGTGCGCAGGTCTGCGCGTCCTGGATCTGACCCGAGTGCTGGCCGGACCGGTCGCCACCCGAACGCTGGCGTTGCTCGACGCTGACGTGCTGCGGATCGACGCCCCACAACTGCCGGAAAGCCAGGAGGCCCACAACGACACAGGAATGGGGAAGCGCTCGACCACCCTGGACCTGGGAGAGGCCACCGACCGCAGGCTCTTCGAGGGACTGCTCAACAAGGCAGACGTGGTGGTCACCGGATACCGGCCGGGCGCGCTGGAACGCTTCGGACTCACACCCGAGGCGCTCGCCGAGCGCCGTCCGGGTCTCGTGATCGCCCAGCTCTCCGCGTGGGGCCGTTACGGGCCGTGGCACGAGCGGCGCGGCTTCGACAGCCTGGTACAGGTGGCCACCGGAATCGCCGAACTGGAGGGCTCATCGGACTCGCCCGGCGTGCTGCCGGCCCAGGCACTCGACCACGGCACCGGTTATCTGCTCGCGGCCGGCGTACTGCGCGCACTCACTGAGCAGCACCGCACGGGCGGCACCCGACTCGTCCGTCTGTCCCTGACACAAACCGCGCACTGGCTGGTCCACGACCTGGCAGCCGCTCCGGGAAAGGACGAGGACTTCGACGCCGAGCGCCGACTGACCGAGACCGCCAGCCCCATGGGCCGACTGCGACACGCACTGCCGCCGCTGTCATACGAGGGGAGCCCGGTGAACTGGGCGCGCCCGCCGGGCCTGTGGGGGACGGACACCCCGGCCTGGGACGGTCATGCGGAGGAGGCTTGAACACGGCGAACGGGCTGCCGCGACCTTGGCTACGTAGAGAAGTCGACACAGTGAGGCCACCAGGTCCTCAAGATCGACAACTGGCGGTTGCGGCGGGGGTTACCCGCCGCCGGTCAGGTGGCGCCGGCGGAGGCGGGTGAACGCGGTGGGGCTTGGGCGGTGGGGGAGGAAGTCTCTGATCTGCTGGGCGCATTCGCGGGGGCCGGCCGTGTCGGTGTCGCATTCCAGGTCGTAGTCGCCGTGGCGGTGGACGAGGTCGTACTGGTGTGCTGCGAGGCCCGGTGGGCGGTCGCCTCGGGCCTGTTCGCGGCGGGTCAGTTCGTCCCGTGGGCAGTGGACGCCGACGAAGAGGACGTTCTCGGGGCGTAGCACCGTCAGGCAGTCGAGCAGTCGCCACGGCTCGCTCAGCACATGGTCGACCACGAGGTCGTTGCCGGCCTCGGCCATCGCCGCGATCGAACGGTGAAATCCCATCCGGGTGCGCCGCAGCGCGGCGTCCAACTCCTGCGCTCCGAGCTCGCGTTTGCTGCGCATCGCGTTGAAGGCGTCGACGGCCAGGTGGAAGAAGACGCCGTCATCCAGGATGTCCAGCAGCTCGCGCGCGATGCTCGACTTCCCCGAACTGGACGTGCCGTTGAGGAAGATGATCCGGCCGGATGTCATACCGGCATGATCACATGGCGTCGCTCCGGCGCTGCGGTCAGGGGATTCGGCAGGCCCACGGGGCTTGTTGTCCGGTCGCCGGTCACCGGTCGCGCGTTCTGCGCCGGTCGATCGACGTCGCAGCCGCGGCTCTGCTGTCGGCGGACCCGCCTGGATGGTGCATCGTGGCCCGTCAGGCTGGCCGGATGGGGACGAACGCGGCTGTGCGCCGACTCGACCTGGGGTACTTCATCCGGCCGGCTTCGGAGACGGGTGGCCCGCAACCGCAAGTTGAGTCCGTACTCGCCTATCTGATGTGGCACGAGCGAGGGCTGATCCTCTTCGACACCGACACCGACACCGGCATCGGCATCGACACCGACACCGACAGCGCAGACGCCGAGACCGAGGCGCACTACCGGCCCCGGCGCCGTGCACTGCAGGAGGCGCTGTCGACGGCTGCTGTCACCAGGAGCGTCAGAAGCGTCAGGGACGCACGGCGCCCACGAGCTCGCCGGTCGTCACCACCCGGGCGAAGCCCCCGCCGTGCAGCGAAACGGCACTTGCCCGGGCCAGTTCGTCGGCCGACAGCTGCCAGCCGTTCGGGCCGGTCAGGTCGAAGGTGTGGGTGGCGTCGAGAGCGACCAGCACGTCGTAACCGAGGTTGCCGCCCATGCGGGCGGTGGTCTCCACGCACATGTTGGTCTGTATGCCGGCCAGTACGACCTGCGTGACGCCCGACGCCTTGAACCAGTCGTCAAGGTCGGGGGTGCCGTAGAACGCCGAGTTCACGGACTTGGTGACGAGCAGCTCCGGGCCGCCGCCCTTGCCGCGCCGCTCCTCGACGTACCCCTTGAAGTCGTTTCCCTCGTACCCGGTCCGCAGCGGTGAGCCGGGCTTGCCCGAGTCGTGCCGTACGAAGACGACCGGCCGGTCCGTGCCCTGCCAGGCCGCGATCAGCGAGGCGATGTTCTCGTCGGCGGCCGGGTTGTTGCGTGGGCCCCAGAACTCCGACTCGTCGAAGCCCTTCTGTACGTCCACCACTACCAGCGCCGCGTTGTGTGCGATCTCCATGCCCACGATCCTGCCGCACCGCCGGGCCCGCTCACAGAAGGTGAAAAGACAGCGATCGATGGTTTACTGCCACGGTGACCCGTCTGGCGCCGACCCACCGCATCGCCCTGCTCGCCTTCCCCGGTATCCGGGCCTTCGACGTCTCGGTGATCACCGAGGTGTGGGGGACGGACCGTACCGACCGCGGAGTGCCCGCCTTCGA
Source organism: Streptomyces polyrhachis (assembly GCF_042663125.1). Taxonomy (NCBI): domain Bacteria; kingdom Bacillati; phylum Actinomycetota; class Actinomycetes; order Kitasatosporales; family Streptomycetaceae; genus Streptomyces; species Streptomyces polyrhachis. The sequence continues at coordinate 24,436 of NZ_JBHSZO010000041.1, forward strand.
ACTGCGCCGGGTGGCCGCGGGCCCCGAACCGGTCCCGATGCGCGGCGGCCTCGCGCTCACACCGGACCGTACCCTCGCCTGGCTCCCCCGCGCCGAACTGATCCTGGTGCCGGGCCTCGACGACCACACCACCCCGGCGCCCGCGCCCGTACTGGCAGCTCTGCGCCGCGCCCACGCCCGAGGCACCACCATCGCCGCGCTGTGCGGCGGCGCGTTCACGCTCGCCCAGGCCGGGCTGCTGGACGGCCGCCGGGCGCTGACCCACTGGGCGCTGACCGACCTGCTGCGGGCCCGGCATCCACGGGTACGGGTCGAACCGGACGCCCTGTTCGTCCAGGACGGCAACCTGTGGACCTCGGCCGGAACCGCCGCCGGCATCGACCTGTGCCTGCACCTGGTGCGCGCCGCACACGGCGCGGAGGCGGCCGCGGCAGTCGCCCGCTCCATGGTCACCGCACCGTTCCGGACCGGCACCCAGGCCCAGTTCATCGAGCATCCGACACCGCACGCCGACCGTGACGCGGACGCGCTGGCGGAGGTACGCGCCTATGCCCTGGCCCATCTCGACGAGCCGCTCACCGTGTCCGCGCTCGCGGCCCGCGCCGGGATGTCGCCCCGCTCCTTCGCCCGACACTTCGCGGCGGCCACCGGGACCACCCCGCTGTGCTGGCTTGTCGACCACCGCATCGCGGCGGCCCAGAAGCTCCTCGAACGCACCGACCTACCCATGCCCGAGGTCGCCCGCCGCTCCGGTTTCGGCAGCGAGGTCACCATGCGCCAGCACTTCGCATCCCGCCTGGCAACCAGCCCGCGCGCCTATCGCACCTCGTTCGCCGAGCAACCGTCATCTACCAGGTAGCGCAGGCGGAGGCGAGTGCACGCGGTGGGGGGAGGAACTCCTTATATCCGCAGGCCACAACCCGTCGGTCAACCGGCGTTCAGCACGCGGGAGGCGTCGATCCGGGTGGGGTGCGCGTCGCGGCGCTGCTGGCCGCGGCTGTTGGTGCACGGTCGACCGGGCGGGGCGTGGCAGTACGGGCACGAAGCGGCCAGTTCGGGGCGGCGGCTGAGCGACTCGCGGCCCACGGACCGCAGCAGCGCGCGGGTGCGACCCTCGTACCCGCCGGGTTGCGCACCGGGCGGCAGCGCGGGGACGGTGACGGGAGCGGACCGGCCCTCCGCGATCGCTCTGCGCTCGTCGAGGAGGGCCGCCTTGTAGGAGGCGTCGCCGCAGTCCCCGTACGGTGGCTCGGCTTCGGTGTGCCGGTCGAGACGGTCGTTGCGGGCCTTGCGGATCTGGGAGCAGATCTCGCCGACGGAGACGAAGGAGTGTCCGGCGGCGATATGTCGCGCGACCGCCGCTCGCGCTTCGTCGAGGCCGTACGGGGCGAGGACGTCGTGCCAGGCGTCGGCGGTGAACTCGTCGAAACGCTGCTGCGGGCACATGGCGCGGACGTAGCGGGCGAGGGTGACGGTTTCGTCCTCGGTCACGGAGTCGTTACTTCCCGGGCTTCGCGGGCAGTGCGGCGCGCATGGGCGCGAGCCATGGCACGGTCGAACATGTCGTCGCTGGCCTGCTGTTGGCGGTCGCGGATCTCGGCGTCGGCAGGGGAGGGGGCGTGACGGGGGACGGGGGCGTAGTCGTCCTCGTAGCGGCGTTGGCTGAGCCAGTTGGCGGAGTTCTTGATGAAGCGGAACTCCTCGCCTGCCTTCTCGTGGGCGTACGCCCTCGCAGCGGCGACGACTTCGTGCGGGTCGGCTCCGGCGTCGAGGGCGGAACACCAGGCGGTGAGGGTGGCGTCGCGGTCGCGGCTCTTGGGGTAGGTGAGCCAGAAGTCGCCGAAGAGTTTCATGTCGATGGGTGGGGCGGCGAGTGCTTCTTCTTCTCGGGGAGATGAGGGGCATGAGAAGTAGGGGGTAGCCCCGGCTCCTTCTGAGTGAGCCATCGCTACCCCTTGTGGGGCGTGAGGGGGAGCGGTGGCTCTCCCTTGAGGGGGAGCGGTGGCTCCCTCCGTGGGGGCAGCGGTGGCTCCCCCTTCGAAGTGCGGTACTCGGAACGTCATGCGGATGCCGGGCTTGGCGTACATGACCCGGCCGTCCTTCTCGGCGACACCGATCGGGATGCGGAACTCCCAGCCGGACGAGGCAAGGCGCTTGAGCGCGTTGCGTACGACGGCGCTGTCCTTCGCCCCGGTCCAGCGTGCGAGGTCTTCGAGGCGGGCCCAGCTGGTGCGGGTGTCGTCCTTGGCGTCGTCGGCGATCTCCAGTGCGACCGCGCGCTGAAGACCGGTGATCCCTGAACCCAGCGCTTCGCGCAGGGCGCGGCGGAGTTTGTATCCCATCGGTCTCATCTCGCCTTCGTGCTGGGGGTGTTGGAGGATCCGGATTCCTCGGGCAGGTTGCGGACTCCCATGATTCACCAATCTTTAAAGATTGGCAAATGTGGTTAGTAAGGCTAGAATAGCCATCGCTTAGACTTTGGCCATGACCGCAGACCCCCGGATCAGGACCGCCGCCGACGGCGTGCAGGAAGTGGCCCTCACCGACGCCCGAGCCGTGCTCTCCCGCCTGATCGAAGACGCCCGGGAGGGGGGCAGGGTGAGTGCGCTGACGGTGCGTGGCCGCCGACGGATCTGCCTCGTGACGCCCGAGTTCTACGCGGAAGCGTTGAGGCTGATGGACGAGCGGTCGGGCTGACTGACCGGGAGGAGCCCCTCACGTCGACCCGACGGCCGTATCGCGGGCGGGGGCAGGTGGTGCCCTGGCCACGGATCGGGAAAACATGTTGGCTGGCCGCCTGCGAGCTGCGAAGATGTGCCCATTTCCCAGGGTGAGGACATTTGTTCGCTTTCGTGTGTGCGGGATGCGGCGCCGAGTTGACCGCCCCGCTGTCCCAGGTCGCACTGCCAGTCCACGCCCGTCAGAAGTACGGGAACGGCGCTCAACTTCCGGTACTCATGGAGCCGGGGACATGTGCCGTGGACCCGGACTCCTGGGGAGGGCCGTGGCGGATGTGGGACGAGATCGATCCGGCCGAGGCAGAGGCGCGCGGCATCTACGCGCCGGTCTACGCCCTGTCCGACAGCGCGCCCGGGGCGAGCGTCATCGCGCCCGGTGACATCCGTGGAACCCGGCTGATTCCCGAGAGGCGCGGCAGTGCCTGCTGCGGCCTGGACGGAGCCGACGGGCCCAACATGGCCTGCGAGGCATGCGACCTCCCCGTGGCGACCAGGGTCGACGACTGCTCGCTCTGGCAGCAGGCGAGGCTCGCCTCGGACGCCGTGCGCCGCGTCCCCGTCGGCGATGTCCACGCTGCGCCCCTCTCCTGGACGGAGTTGGCGGAGAGGGGGGAGGGAACGCCCCCGTTCGAGCCGATTGCCACGTGGGGAGGACGACGGTCGGAGTCGAACCACTACTGGTCGTGGAGCCCGCAGTGGGAGGCGGCGGCCGGCCACGCGCTGGCCCACCTGCTGGTTGCCTCCCAAGGGCAACCGGTGAAGGTCCCAGGCGGTCTGACCGCGGACGTGTTCCAACGCGCGCTCGACGCCCTGCTGCCAGTAGGTCCCCCGAAGCGGCACGCCGTCCTGGCCGGACCGGGACAGCCCTCCCCCGACACAGGCGCCGACATCCTCCTCGTACCGGTTCACCCCCAGACAGGCCGGACCTGAACCCCCGCTGGCCCGACTGCGGCATATCCGGTGCCCCTGCCGCTGGGGGTGTGGCTGTGGCTGGTCTCTCCCCACCCGCACCTGCCGGTTCCGGCATCAGGCCGCATGCCCGAAGGCGTACTCCGCGACGACCCGCTCCCGCTGCTCCCCAACTCCCCGTTCCGGGCCGACCGGGGAACATTCGAGCACACCGTTGTCCGGCTGCCAGCCGTTCGCAGTCCATGGCTGAGCACGATCCTCGAGAACCTTGCACAGGGCGCCTCAGCCGTTCTCATCTAGGCTGGACGGGGAGGGTGCAGTGGCTGCTGAAGGCTCAATTGTTTGGGAGGACGAGGGTGACTTCTTCTGCGTGCTCTCGACGTACGTCAAGTCCGATGAGGCGTGGGTCTTCGAGTTGAGTGAGGCCCGGCCTGGTCCAGTCGGCTGGGCATCATCCGGGAACGCGCAACATCTGCCTGGCCGCACCGCGGTGACCGTCATGGTCCATGACGAAGAGGTGGAGAAGCCGCCGTTCGTCTTCTTCGACGGCGACCAAGAGATGCCCTTCGAGATGCTGCGACGCTTCACGGAGTTCGTCGCTGGGGCCATTGCCGGGCCGTCCGAGGCTGACCAACGTTGACGGGCGACGGCACCCCTCACTGATCGGCGCGAGACGGGCGAGCCCCAACTGAGCGCAGATCAACGAGACGAAGACCAAGGCGCGTACGGCTGCATCACTCCCAATGCTGCACGCGGCGGATCGATCCTGCCACTGAATCCGCCGCCTACCTGCGCCCGCAGGGGGCGCATTCTTCCTCAACTACCTTGCGCACGTGAGGCGTTCGCGATCTCCGTCACCCGGATCGGGTGCTCCCTGCACAGTAGGGACGATGAATCGAAGATACGTACCTCTTCTCGGGTGGACGCTGGCCACGGTGGGGGTTGTCGCGCTCTCCTGGTTCAGCGTCCAGGTGGTGCTCTCCGCCGCTGTCCACCCACGTGCCCTTCCGGCCGTCGCGCGGTACGGTTCCGCCCAGGTGGCCGCTCCCGGCGGGCCGGCAGGTGATGCGCGGGCCGGGCGCGCTTCGGGTACGGGTCCCGCCGCGCCCCGGTCCGACTTGCCGCAGCCGCGTCCCGAGCGCGGTACGAAGGCCGCCCAGCCGAGGCCGGTCGCGGACGGGGGCGGCGAGGTGGAGACGTACGACCTGCCGGGTGGGCGGGTGGTGCTGGAGATTGCGCAGAGCTGCGCGCTGGTCTCCGCGACCCCCGCCGCCGGCTGGGCGGTGGAGTCCTGGCGGGGGGCGCGGTGGATCCGTGTCGACTTCTCCCGGGGCGGCAGTCGGGGCTCGGTGGTCTGCAGTTGGCACGACCACGCGCCGCTGGTGGAGGTCGATGGGGACGCGGGATGACCTGCGGGCAGGTCTGCCGGTACGGCGGTTACCGCGCCTCGGTGGAGGGCCGGTGCACCTCGAAGAAGAAGCAGCCGTACTCCAGCGCCCGCACGTGTACGAGCACCACCTCCGGATCGCTGAACGCCTCGTCGAAGGCCGCGTCGAAACCGGCCGTGGCATCGACCGGGATCTCCAGGAGGCGCCCGCCGGCGATATGGCCCCGGGCGTCGTAGCGGCGCACGGTGCGCAGGGCGCCCGCCCGGTCGAAGGGGTAGCCCTCGCCGGGGATGAACCCGCCGCAGTCCTCGGCGTGGATGAAGACGGGCCCCTGCTCGTCGTACGCACCCGGAAGCGCACCCGTCGCGGCGGCCCAGCGTCGCAGCGGGGCGTACGAGACAAGGGCGATCCGCTCGCCGAGCTCGATGGGACGCAGGCAGCAGCGCAACGGGGATCCGGCGTCGTCGCTGGTCGCGAGGTACGGCACGCAGGCACGCCCGGCGTCATCGGCAACGCGCAGTTCCTTGAGGGCAGTTGGGTCGATAGGGAGCACGGTGTATGTGGTCATGGGTCCATGCTGACCCGCCGCACGGTCGCCTGCTGGCAGGAAACCGACGTCACGTTCGCGCGTGCCCGCGTACGAAGCGGCCGTGGAACGCTCGGCAGCAGCCGCGCATGACCTCCGTCGTGCGGGGCGGCAGCGTGGTGGTAGGAAAGTCCCGGGTGTCTGGCAACAGACGTGCAGACTCCGGGAGTTGAGCGCCCACGATCCCCGCCCCCACCCCCGCTATCCTCCGTCTCACGATGCCCCCGGCCCCCACCCACCCCCAGCGTCGCGTAGAGACGCAGCGTCACCCGGCCCCCGCTCAGCGAGGCCCCGGCCCAGGACCGACGCGGGTAGGCGCGTGCCCCCGAGGGGCCGGGCCGCGGGCGCCACGGAGTGGCGAAGCACCCCGCCGCGGAGCGGCGCAGCAGCACCTCCGCCGCGGAGCGGCGCAAAGCTCCCCAGCGCAAAGCCCCCGAAGACACCCACCTCACCCCACCCCACCCACCCCCCATTCCCCACCCTGCACACCCACCCCCCACCGGATAGTCTGCCCCCGACCCAAACGTCCGCAATGTCGCCCCATATCAGCAGAAGCACAGGAGCCTCATGGTCGTCTACACGCAGCCCATCACCGTGCCGCCCGCGGAGGCGGCCCTGTTCCTGGTGGTCACCATCAACCCGGGCAAGGAGGGCGCCGTACGCAGCGGGTTGGAGCAGCTGCCGGGGCTGACCCGCTCAGTGCGCTACCGCCTTCCCGAGAACCACCTCAGCCGTGTCGTCGGCATCAGCGACTCCGGCTACCGGCGGCTCTTCGACGGCCCCCGCCCCCGCTACCTGCGCCCCTTCCAGGCCCTGGAGGGCCCCCGCCACAAGGCCCCCGCCACCCCCGGCGACCTGCTGTTCCACCTGCGGGCGAAGACGACGGACCTGTGCTTCGAGCTGGGCAAGCTGGTCATGGAGGCGCTCGGGGACTCCGTCACCACCCAGGTGGAGGTGCACGGCTTCCGCTATTTCGACGAGCGCGACCTCCTCGGCTTCGTCGACGGCAGCGAGAACCCCACCGGCCCGCCCGGCGACGCGTCCGTCTACATCGGCGACGAGGACCCCCACTTCCGCGGCGGCAGCTACGTCATCACCCAGAAGTACCTGCACGACCTCACCACCTGGCAGGCGATGACCGTCGAGCAGCAGGAGATGGTCATCGGCCGCCACAAGCAGGACGACGTCGAGTTCCCCGACAGCGTCAAGCCCGCCGACGCGCACATCGTGGTCAACACCATCACCGTCGACGGCGTCCAGCACAAGATCGTCCGGGACAACATGCCCTTCGCCGAGATCGGCAAGGGCGAGTTCGGCACCTTCTTCATCGGCTACTCCCGCAACCCGGAGGTCACCGAGCTGATGCTGCAGCGGATGTTCATCGGCGAGCCCGTCGGCAACACCGACCGGATCCTGGAGGTCTCCACCGCCAAGACCGGCACCCTCTTCTTCGTGCCCAGCGAGGACTTCCTCGACAACCTCCCCGACGCCCCGGCCCACCCCGACACCTCCGAGTCCACCGCCCCGCCGCTCACCATGGCGCAGCTCAAGGAGGGCATCGCCAACGAGGGCTTCAAGTGACGTACCGCGCGGCCGCGTTCGAGCCCGGCGGCCGCGAGGCGGCGGCCCGCGCCGACCGTACGGACCACGCAGCCGCCGCCCCCGCACCCAGGACGTGAGATGAAGACCCCCCAGCGCCCCCTGTCGTACTCCGCCCTCTACCGCCTCGCCGGCTCGACCCTCCTGGGCGTCCTCGTCGGCGTGACCGTCGGGCTGAGCACGCGCGGGGCGCTGGGGCTGCTCTCCGGCATCACCGCCGGGGCGACGCTCTTCGTCGCGACGGGCTGGCTCGTGATGTGGCCCATGGACGCGGAGAAGACCCGCGCGAACGTGCGGCGCGAGGACTTCCAGCCCTTCGTCGAGGAGCTCGCGGTGATCACGTCCTCCGTGGGCGCGCTGATCGTCGTCGTGATGATGCTGCTGCTGGGCAAGTCCCACGGCAGCCATATCGGGGTGGCGATCGCGCTGGCCGGGGTCTTCATGTCCTGGGCGTCGCTGCACCTGATGTACGCGGCGCGCTACGCGTACATCTACTACGAGGTCACGCACGGCGGCATCGACTTCAACAACGACGACCCGCCCGCCTACGGCGACTTCCTCTACTTCAGCTACAACCTCGGCATGACCTACCAGGTCGCCGACACCAACGTCTCCGCCCCGAGGATCCGCCAGGTGGTGCTGCGCCAGTGCCTGCTGTCGTACCTCTTCGGCACCTGCATCCTGGCCATCGCGATCAACCTGGTGGCGGGGATCGTGGGCTGACCAGCCCCGCGTCAGAGCCCCGCCAGCCCCGCGTCCGACCCCCGCCAGTCCCCGCCGACCCGCGCCCGGCCTCCTGCGTCCGCGCCCCCCGCAGCCCTCCGCGCCCGCGCATTGCCCGAAATCGCCAGGATGTCCCGTACCTAGGTGCCCGCAGGCGCGTTCGTACGGGTCGCGTGGTCGTGTGATTCGGCTAAAGCCCGCGACACCTTGCCTCCCCGGCCCCGTTGGATTGGCCGAGTCCACTGCGCGCCCCGTGCCCAGGCCGATGAAGTAACGGTTCTGCAGCCGCCGCGCGGACGCGGGTGGACCGCAGGCGGTGACAGGTGACAGGTGACAGGCGGCGGCACGCAGGCAGCTGCGGGTCCGGACGGGGACGGAGAGCTGGGAGCAGTGGCGCGAGGGACGGGCACCAGCCCGAGTGGCAGGCCGGGGAAAGGCCCGAGCGGCCTGGGCAGCCGGGGCGGCGGCCTGCCCGCCCAGCAGACGGGCGGCAGCGGTGAACTCATCGGCCGCGAGGGGGAGTCGGAGCTCCTGCGCGACCTGCTCGCCGCCCAGCGCCTGATCACCGTGGCCGGCCCGGTCGGCGTGGGCAAGAGCGCCCTGGCGCGCGCCGCCCTCACCGGGCGCCCCCGCCAGGGCACGCCCCGGCGCGCACTGCGCGTGAACCTCGCCGCCCCCTCCACCGCCCGCGGCGACTCGGGCGCGGCGGCGTGCGTACGGGCCGCGCTGCACGGCGGCGGCACCCTGGAGGACGCCGCCGCGGCGCTCACCGCGCTGAGCGCGCGGCGCGGGCGCGGCGCCGAGACGCTGCTGGTGCTGGACGACGCCGACGCCGTGCACCGCGCCTGCCAGCGCCTGCTGCCCCGGCTGCTGGAGCGCCTGCCCACCCTGCGCATCCTGCTCACCTGCCGCCAACCCCTGGGCCTGGGCCAGGAGTACGTCCTGCGCCTGGCCCCGCTGGACTGGCGCCCCGACCCCGCCACCGGCGCCCCCGCCCCCGCCGTGCGGCTCCTGCTGCGCGCCGCCCCGGCCGCCCGCGCCCGTAGGGGCGGGGAGGAGGCCGCCGAGCTGGCGGCGGAGGTCTGCCGGTACGTCGGCGGGCTGCCCCTGGCCATCGAGCAGGCCGCCCACCAGCTCCTCCACATGCCGCTGCGCACCCTCGCCGAGCGGCTGCGCCACCGCCAGTGCTGGCTCACCAAGCCCGTCGCCGGCACGGCCGGCCCCGCCGTCCCCGCCCGCCACCGCTCGCTGCGCCAGGCGGTGGGCGCGGTGTACGACCTGTGCAGCCGCACCGAGCGGGTGGTGTGGAGCCGGGCCGCGACCTTCGCCGGGAGCTTCACCGAGGCCACGGCGGTCTTCATGTGCGCCGGCGGGGGCATCGAGCCCCACCAGGTGGCCCCCAGCCTGGCCCGGCTGGCCGCGCTGGGGGTGGTCGAGCCGCTCGGCGACCCCGGCGGCGCCACCGCGCCGCGGCTGCGCATGCCGCCGCCGCTGCGGGACTTCGGGCGCGAACGCCTGGCCCACGCGGGCGAGTTCGACGTGGCCCACGAGCGCTACCTCATCCACGGCCGCCAGCTGACGGCCGTGACGGAGAACCTGTGGAGCACCGGCAGCCAGCCCCACGCCGTACAACTGCTGCGCGAGGAGCTGGAGAACGTCCAGGCGCTGCTGCACCAGCCGCCCCGGGGCGGCGAGCACGTCGCCGGGCTGGTGGAGACGGTGCTGAACCTGTGGTTCCACTGGGCCGTCCACGAGGCCGCCGACGAGGGCCGCGAGCACCTGCGCCGCCTGCTGCCGCAGCTGCCGCCCGACTCCCCGCTGACGGTACGGGCCCAGTGGCTGCTCGCCTGGCTGACCGCCCGCGCCGACCCGCAGGGCGCCGGCGCGCTGCTGGACGAGGCGTGGCCGGCGGCGCTGCTGGCCGGCGACGACGCCGGGGCGGGGCGCGTGGCGTACGTCCAGGGCCTCCTCGCCCTTCAGCACGGCGACCTGGGCGCCGCCGCCCAACTGCTGGACGAGGCCGCCGACACCATCCCCGCCCACTCCTTCGGCGGCCCCTCCGCCGCCGCGGCCCTCGCCGTCCTGGCCCTGCTGCGCGCCCACACCCTGCACCCCGCCGCCCGCACCACCGCCCGCCGCGTCCTGACCGACCCGGCCCTGCGCGGCGACACCTGGGCCTGCTGGATGGCCCGTTACGCCCTGGCCGTGCACGACGCCCGCCGGGGCCGCGAGGCCGCCGCGCACCGGCGCGCCGAGCGGCTGCTGGCCGTACGGGGCCCCAGCGTGGTCACCGCGCGCCAGACCACGGCGCTGCGCCGCACGCTGCGCGACATCGAACGCGGTCGGACCCCGGCGACGCTGCCGCCGCTGATCCCGGTCTCCCACGCGGCGCCGCAGCTGCCGGAGGTGACCACGCGGACGGCGGCCTCGTGACGGGGGCCTCGTGACGACGGCTCCGTAACAGCGGATCCGCATACGTACACGCGGATACCCAGGACGCGCCCGGGCGCGGAATAGGTATACGGCTGTTGGGAGAACGAGCTGTTCGCGCCCCCGCCGCGGGGTGAAGCTGGAGACCGGCCGGGAAACCGGAACCGGCGCCGCTCCAGGACCTCGAGCGGCGTGCCGGCGCCCTGGCCGAGGCGGCGGCTGCCCAGTCGGTGAGGCAGTCCGCCGCCGCCCCTTCGCCACGACCGCGCCCCGTCACCCGCCCGGCTCGCCCCGGGCGGCGAGCCCGCCCCCGCGGCCGAACACTGGGACGAGTCTCTCCACGCCGCCACGTAGCGAAGGACCCCCATGGGCTGCTGCTTCCTCAACCGCAAGGACCTCGGTCTGCTCGCCCTGCGCCTGGGCACGGGGGGTGTCCTCATGGCGCACGGCACGCAGAAGCTCTTCGGCTGGTTCGGCGGGGGCGGCCTCGACGGCACCGCCGAGGCCATGGAGGCGATGGGCTTCCGTCCCGGCCGTGAGAGCGCCCTCGCCGCCGGCCTGGGCGAGGCCGGCGGCGGTCTGCTGCTGGCGCTGGGCCTGGCGACCCCGGTGGCGGGCGCGGCGGCGGCCGGCGCGATGACCGGCGCGGTGGCCGTCCACCAGGACAAGGGCTTCTTCGCCATGGGCGGCGGCTACGAGTACCCCGCTTACCTGGGCTTCATGTCCGCCGCCCTGGGCTTCACGGGCCCGGGCCGCTACTCCGTCGACCACCTCCTGCGCCACCGCTTCAACGGCCCGGTCCTCCTGACGGCGGCCTTCGCGGCCACGGCGGTGGCGGCGGCCGCGGTGGTGGGCCGCCGCAACGAGGCGCTGAAGCCGGCGTACGTGGCGGAGGAGGTCAGCCACTACGCGAAGCGCGACGGTGCGGTGGAGGACGTGGTGGTGGAGGAGGAGGAGTAGCGCGCGGCCCCCGCGCCTACACCTCCAGCACCAGCTTCCCCCGCACGTGCCCCGCCCGGCTCACGTCGAACGCCTCCCCGGCCGCCGACAGCGGGAACGTGCGCTCCACCACCACCCGCAGCGCCCCCCGCGAGGCGATCTCCGCCAGCTCCGTCAGCTTCGCGCCGTCGGGGCGTACCCAGATCATCAGGCCGCCGATCTTCGCCACCTCCGGGTCGACGACGGAGGCGTTGCGCCCGCCGGGGGCCAGGACCGCCTTGGTGACGTCCACCTGGCCGCCGACGAAGTCGGCGACCGCGGTGACGCCGTCGGGGGCCAGTTCGCGGACGCGTTCGGCCAGGCCGTCGCCGTAGACGACGGGCTCCGCGCCCAGGCCGCGGACGTACTCCTGGTTGGCCTTGGAGGCCGTGCCGATGACCCGCGCGCCGCGGTCGGCGCCCAGCTGCACCGCCATGCCGCCCACGCCGCCGGAGGCGCCGTAGACCAGCAGGGTGTCGCCCCTGCCGACCTCCATGCGGTCCAGGGTGCGCAGCGCGGTCAGGCCGGCCAGGGGCAGGCCGGCGGCCTGGATCCAGTTCATGCCCGGAGGCTTGCGGGCCACCGCGGGCGCGTCGACGGCGACGAGGGTGGCGAAGGTCCCCGCGTGCACGTCGTCCTTGCGGGCGTAGGCCATGACCTCGTCGCCCACCGCGAACTCCGGGGTGTCGGGGCCCAGCGCGGTGACGACGCCGGCGACGTCCCAGCCGGGGATGACGGGGAAGAAGGTGTCCATCATCGGGTCGAGGCCGCCGGCCATGACCTTCCAGTCCACGGGGTTGACCCCGGCGGCCCGCACCTCGATGAGGACCTGCGAGGGGCCGAGCTTGGGGTCGGGCAGTTCGCCGTAGCGCAGTTCGGAGTTGTCGGGGGCGAAGGCGTCGTAGCTGACGGCGTGCATGGAGGGGTCCTTCCCGGGGAGGTGTGCCCGTACGAGGGGCGTCGTACGAGGGGCCGTACGAGGGGCCGTACGGGGAAACGATGGGCGACCCGGTGCGCCGCGTCCCCCCGCGACACGCGCGCACCTGGCCTCCACCCGCATGCCCGCACCGCATGGCGGCCCCTGACGGGCGGTCCTAGCCTGGCCCGAAGTGTCACGAACCGACGCCGGGTCCACAACCGGGAGAGGCGGCAGAACCTTGAGCACACCCCAGGACGAGCTGGACGAGCTGGAGCCCCGGATGGGCCCCGTCCCCAGCGGCCCGCCGCGCGCGCACCCCTACACGCACCCCGCCGCCGGCTGGGGCGCCGCGAAGGGCGTGCTGGAGGTGCTGCTGAAGGAGAAGGAGCTGGTCGCCGGCACCGAGGCGGTGTTCCGGATGAACCAGGCCGACGGCGGCTTCGACTGCCCCGGCTGCGCCTGGCCGGACGACGAGACCGTGAAGATGGACATCTGCGAGAACGGCATGAAGCATGTCGCCTGGGAGATGACCCACAAGCGCACCACCCGCGAGTTCTTCGCCAAGCACACGGTCAGCGAGCTCTACGAGTGGAACGACCACGACCTGGAGGCCGAGGGCCGGCTGACGGAGCCGATGGTCTACGACCCGGCCACCGACCACTACGTGCCGATCTCCTGGGCGGACGCCTTCAAGCTCTTCGGCGACACCGTGCGCTCCCTGGACAGCCCGCACCAGGCCTCGTACTACACCTCGGGCCGGCTGAGCAACGAGGCGACGTTCCTCTACCAGTTGATGGTCCGCGAGCTGGGCACCAACAACATGCCCGACTGCTCCAACATGTGCCACGAGGCCAGCGGCCGGGCGCTGAAGGCGTCCATCGGCACCGGGGTGGGCACCTGCGACCTGAAGGACTGGCAGACCACCGAGGCCCTGTTCGTTATGGGCGTCAACGTCGCCACCAACGCGCCGCGCATGCTGACCTACCTGGCCGAGGCGTACCGCCGCGGCGCGAAGATCGTGCACGTCAACCCGCTCATCGAGGCGGGCGCCACCGAGACGATCATCCCGCACGAGATCATCGACATGATCACCATGAGGGCGACGCCGACCAGCAACCTCAACCTCCAGGTGCGCATCGGCGGCGACATGGCGCTGCTGCGCGGCATGGCCAAGGCCGTCCTGGAGTGGTCGGCGACCGACCCCAAGGCGATCGACCCGGAGTTCATCGAGCGCTACACGCAGGGCTTCGAGGAGTACAAGCGGCTGTGCCAGGACACCTCCTGGGACGACATCGAGGCGCAGAGCGGCCTGTCGCGCGCCGACATCATCAAGGCGGCGCAGATCTACCGCGACGCCGACCGCTCCATCATCAGCTGGTGCCTGGGCGTCACCCAGCACGAGCACGGCGTCAGTACGATCCGCGAGATCGTCAACCTGCTGCTGCTGCGCGGCAACCTGGGCCGCGAGGGCGCGGGCCCCTCCCCGGTGCGGGGCCACAGCAACGTCCAGGGCAACCGCACCTGCGGTATCGACAACCACCCCTCGGAGGCGTTCCTGGACCGCCTGGACGAGGCCTGCGGCATCACCTCGCCCCGCGAGGCGGGCCTGGACACCATCGGCACCATCCAGGCGATGAGCCGCGGCGACGTGAAGGTCTTCGTCGGCATGGGCGGCAACTTCGCCCTGGCCAGCCCGGACAACATGTTCACCTACGACGCCCTGCGCCGCTGCGAGCTGACGGTGCAGGTCTCCACCAAGCTCAACCGCAGCCACCTCGTGCACGGGAAGAAGGCGCTGATCCTGCCCTGCCTGGGCCGCACCGAGAAGGACCAGCAGAAGGCCGGCGCGCAGAGCGTCTCGGTCGAGGACTCGATGAGCATGGTGCACCTCTCGCGGGGCAGCAAGCGCCCCGCCTCCAAGCAGCTGCTCTCCGAGCCGGCCATCGTCTCGGGGCTGGCGCGCGCCGCGCTGCCGGACAGCGAGACGCCGTGGGAGTGGTACATCGAGGACTACGACCGCATCCGCGACACGATGTCCAAGGCCCTGTACGGCTTCGAGGACTTCAACCGCCGGGTGCGCGGCCCGATGGGCTTCCGCATCCGCCAGCCCGCCCGCGAGCTGGTCTTCCTCACCCCGTCCGGCCGGGCGGAGTTCTGCGTCGACGAGCTGCCCGACGTGCTGCTGGAGCCGGGCTTCATCTCGCTGGGCACCATGCGCTCGCACGACCAGTGGAACACCTCCATCTACAGCGACAACGACCGCTACCGGGGCATCAGGAACCTGCGCACGCTCGTCTTCATGAACAAGGACGACATGCGCGAACGCGGCCTGGAGGAGTTCTCGCCGGTCAACATCACCACGACCGCCAAGGACGGCAGCAAGCGCTCCGTCTACAACTTCCTCGCCGTGGCGTACGACGTCCCGCGCAGCTGCGCCCTGGGCTACATGCCCGAGCTGACGCCGCTGATCGGCCTGTGCGACTACAGCCTGCAGAGCGACCAGCCGCTGATGAAGCAGCTCAAGGCGGAGATCGTCGCCGCGGTCTGAGCGGCGCCCTTTCGCGCACGCACGGCCGCGGGGCCCGTACGAGACATCTCGTACGGGCCCCGCGGCCGTGTGCGTGAGAAGGGCGCGCGAGAAGGGCGCCGTCAGTGCGCGCCGACCGGCGTGTGCACGGTCAGGCGCTGGCGGAAGACCCAGTAGGTCCACCCCGTGTACGCCAGCACCAGCGGCACGAAGACCGCCGAGACGACCGTCATGACCTTCAGCGTGTACGGGGCGGAGGAGGCGTTCTCCACTGTCAGCGACCACTGCGGGCCCAGCGAGGAGGGCATCACGTCGGGGAAGAGCGCGACGAACACCAGGGTGAAGGCGGCGATGACGGTCGCGCCGGAGAAGGCGAACGCCCAGCCGTTGCGGTTGATCCGGTTGGCGCCGATGGAGGCCGTCAGCGCCAGCGCCGCGATGATCAGCAGCGCCAGCGTCCAGCCGTCGCCGTACTCCACCTGCGTCCAGATCAGGAACGCCAGCGACAGCGCGACGGTCAGCGCGCCGATCCCGGCGGCATAGCCGCGGGCGCGCTGCTGGATGTCGCCGGCGGTCTTCAGGGAGGCGAAGACCGCGCCGTGGTAGGTGAAGAGCACCAGCGTCGTCGCGCCGCCCAGCACGGAGTAGGCGCTGAAGAGGTCCCCCAGCGTGCCCATGTAGACGCCGTCCTTGCCCAGGGCGATGCCGCGCAGCATGGCGGCGAAGGTCACGCCCCACAGGAAGGCGATGAGCAGGGAGGTGACGAAGATGCACTCCTCCCAGCCGCGCTGCCAGCGCTCCTCGGCGCGCTTGCCCCGGTACTCGAAGGCCACCCCGCGGATGATCAGGCAGACCAGGATGATCAGCAGCGGGATGTAGAAGCTGCTGAAGAGGGAGGCGTACCAGACGGGGAAGGCGGCGAAGGTGGCGCCGCCGGCGGTGATCAGCCAGGTCTCGTTGCCGGCCCAGACCGGGCCGATGGTGCCCAGCAGGACGCGGCGCTCGGCGTTGTCGCGGGGCATCACCTTGCTGAGGATGCCGATGCCGAAGTCGAAGCCCTCCAGGAAGAAGTAGCCGATCCACAGGACGGCGATCAGGATGAACCACAGGTCGTACAGGTGCATGGGGTGCCGTCCTCAGTAGGCGAAGTTCGGGGGCGCGTCGGTGTCGTCGCCACCGCGCAGCCGGGGGTCCTTGAGGGGGGCGCGCTCGTCGGTGTCGGGTCCGGCGTTCGCGTACTTCGCCATCAGCTTGACCTCGATCACCGCGAGCACCGCGTACAGCACGGTCAGGGTGACCACGGAGACGGTCTGGGTGCCGACCGTGACGCCGGGGGAGACGGCGTCGCGGGTGCGCATCAGGTGGAAGACCACCCACGGCTGGCGGCCCATCTCGGTGAAGATCCAGCCGAAGCTGTTGGCCGCCAGGGGGAAGACCATGGTGATGATGGCCAGGCGCCAGGCCCACTTGGTGAGGAAGCCGTTGAGCGGGGTGTTCTTGGTGAGCATCAGCGTCGGCGGCTCGTCCTCGCCGGTGCGGTGGCGCGGGGAGAGCCAGAACTTCTTGCGCGTCAGCCACAGCCCCAGCAGCGCGAAGACGAAGCTCGTCATCCCGAAGAAGATCATCAGGCGGAAGCCCCAGTACGCCACGAAGATGTTGGGGATGTAGTCGTCGGGCTCGCCGCCGAACCTCTTCGCCTCGTACTCGGCGCGGTTGTTGATGCCGGGCACGGCGGAGTGGAAGTTGCTCTCGGCGAGGAAGGACAGCATCGCCGGGATCTCCAGCTCCACCGAGTTGCGGCCCTCGTTGACGTTGCCGACGGAGAAGACCGAGAACGGGGCGGGCGCCTCGGTGTCCCACAGCGCCTCGGCGGCGGCCATCTTCATCGGCTGCTGCTTGAACATCACCTTCGCCAGGCGGTCCCCGCTCAGCGCCACCCCGATGCCCGCGATGGCGGCGATGACCAGGGCCATCCGCAGCGAGGTACGCATCACGGTGATGCGCCGGCGGTTGGTCTCGGTGCCGCGCTTGGCGCGCCACAGGTGGATGGCGCTGATGCCGATGACGAAGGCGCCGCCGGTGAGGAACGCGGCGGTCAGGGTGTGGAAGACGACGACGATGGTGGTGTCCTGGAAGAGGACGCGCCCGATGTCGGTCAGCTCCGCGCGCTTGGTGACCGCGTCGATGCGGTAGCCCACCGGGTGCTGCATGAAGGAGTTGGCCGCGAGGATGAAGTACGCGGACAGCAGCGAGCCGCCGGCCACCAGCCAGATCGCCGCGCAGTGCAGTTTGCGCGGC
Organism: Streptomyces polyrhachis; assembly: GCF_042663125.1. Lineage (NCBI taxonomy): Bacteria > Bacillati > Actinomycetota > Actinomycetes > Kitasatosporales > Streptomycetaceae > Streptomyces > Streptomyces polyrhachis. The sequence goes on from NZ_JBHSZO010000041.1 coordinate 41,531, forward strand.
AGCCTGTCCCAGCCGAAGAGCCACACCCCGACGAAGGTGGCCTCGAAGAAGAACGCGATCAGCGCCTCCATCGCGAGGGGGCCGCCGAAGACGTCGCCGATGAAGCGGGAGTAGGCCGACCAGTTCATCCCGAACTGGAACTCCTGGACGATGCCGGTGACCACGCCCAGCGCCAGGTTGATGATGAAGAGGTTCCCCCAGAACTTCGTGGCGTGGAAGTACTTCTCCTTGCTCGTGCGCACCCACGCCGTCTCCAGCCCCGCCGTGATCGCCGCCAGGCTGATGGTCAGCGGTACGAAGAGGAAGTGGTAGACGGTGGTGATACCGAACTGCCATCGGGCGACGGTGTCATGAGCGACCGCCAGCTCCACTACTGCTGCCACTGCGTCCTTCTCCCACTTGACCGGGCATATTTCGAATAACGGTATATCTGGTATAAATGCCTGACGATCTGTGGGAACGCCGCAAAAGTGTGAAAAACCTGAAGAATGCCGTGCCGGACCTCCGGGACGGTGCCGGGTAGTCCGTTTGGCGACGATTTCGGGTGGGAAGCGCGGCCGCTGGCCATGCTGGACCACGTGATGCAACTGAGAGTGGTCTGCGAATCCCAGCAGAGCCCCGCCGTGCTGAAACTCCTCGACACGCACCCAGGGGTCGCCCACCTCACCTACGCCGAGGGCATCGGCAAGCGCCCCGTCGGCGACGTCATCGAGGCCGTCGTCCCGCGCGCCGCCGCCGAGCAGCTCATGAACGACCTCGCCGGACACGGCGTCGCCCGCACCGGCGAGGTCAGCCTGCGCCCCATCGGCGCCCTGATCTCCGACAGCGCCGACGACGCCCGGCGCGCCGCACAGGACGACGCTGACGACGACGCCGTCATCTGGGACGAACTGGTCGCCACCACCGGCGAGGAGAGCCAGCTCGGCACCGTCTACCTCTCCTTCCTCACCATCGCCTGCCTGCTGTCCGCCGTCGGCGTCATCACCGACTCCTCCATCACCCTGGTCGGCGCGATGGTGGTGAGCCCCGACTTCGGCCCGCTGGCCGCCCTGGCCGTCGCCGTCGTCGGCCGCCAGCGCACCCTGGCCGTCAAGGCGCTCCTGGCCCTGGGGGTGGGCTTCCCCCTGGCGATGCTGGTGACCTTCGTCCTGGCCGAGATCGCCAAGGCCGCCGGCCTCTACGACCCCGGCGACCTGGGCCACCTGCAGCAGGTCGCCTTCATCTACCAGGTCGGCCCGTTCTCCCTGATCGTCGCGCTGCTCGCCGGCGCCGCCGGCATGCTCGCCCTCACCTCCGAGAAGCAGGGCCCGCTCATCGGGGTGTTCATCTCCGTCACCACCGTCCCCGCCGCCGGCTTCGCCGTCCTGGCCGCCGTGGGCCGCGACTGGCACCGCTGCGGCGAGTCGCTGCTGCAACTCCTCATCAACTTCGCCGGCGTCACCGCCGCGGGCGTCCTGACGCTCCTGCTGCGCCGCCGCCACATCATCCGCCCCGGGCAGACCGGCGCGGGCGCCGTCGCGGCGCCGCAGCGGTCCTCGCAGCGGTCCTCGTAGCGCTCCTCGTAGCAACCAAGCGAAAGGCCCCCCGTGTCCCAGCACGAACCGCCCCCCGAGCCCCCGCCCGAGAAGAACGCCGCGAGCGATGCCGCGAGCGGCGCCCAGGGCGCACCCGTGCGCGCCGCGGAGACCGAGCGCCCCCGCACCGACCGGATCGTCTTCGGGGTGAGCGCGGCGCTCGCCGTGGGGTTCGTCATCTGGGGGATCGCGGGCACCTCCAGCCTGGAGGACGCCGCCGACAGCCTCCTGGACGGCCTGATCCGCGACGGCGGCTGGGCCTTCACCGTCGCCGCCTCCGCCTTCGTCGTCTTCGCGCTGTGGCTCGCCATCAGCCGCTACGGCAGCATCCCGCTGGGCCGCGACGGCGAGGGCCCGGAGTTCCGCACGGTCTCGTGGGTGGCGATGATGTTCAGCGCCGGCATGGGCATCGGCCTGATGTTCTACGGGGTCAGCGAGCCCCTCGCGCACTACCGCACCGCGCCCCCCGGCACGCACCCGCGGGACTCGGCCGAGCGGATGGAGACCGCGATGGCCACCACCCTCTTCCACTGGACGCTCCACCCCTGGGCGATCTACGCCGTCGTCGGGCTCGCCATCGCGTACTCCACCTTCCGGCGCGGGCGCCGCCAGACCATCAGCGCCGTCTTCGTCCCCCTCATCGGCGAGAAGCGCGCCTACGGCGGCCCGGGTCGCTTCATCGACATCCTCGCCATCTTCGCCACCCTCTTCGGCTCCGCCGCCTCCCTGGGCCTGGGCGCCCTGCAGATCGGCAGCGGCTTCACCGAGCTGGACTGGATGGACGACGCCGGCACCGGACTGCTGGTCGCCATCATCGTCGTCCTGACCGGCGCGTTCGTCCTCTCCGCGGTCTCCGGCGTGCACCGGGGCATCCAGTGGCTGTCCAACATCAACATGGTGCTGGCGATCATCCTGGTCGTGTTCGTCTTCGTCGTCGGCCCCACCGTGCTGATCCTGGACCTGCTGCCCACCTCGGTGGCCGCCTACTTCGGCGAACTGCCGCAGATGGTCGGGCGCACCGAGGCCACCAGCGGCAAGGACATCCACGCCTGGCTGGGCAGTTGGACGGTCTTCTACTGGGCCTGGTGGATCTCCTGGACGCCCTTCGTCGGCATGTTCATCGCCCGCATCAGCCGCGGGCGCACCATCCGCCAGTTCGTCGGCGGCGTCATCCTCGTCCCCAGCGTCGTCAGCCTCGTCTGGTTCGCGGTCTTCGGCGGTACGGCGATGCGGCTGGACGCGCAGGGCAAGCTGGCGGGGGAGGACACCCCCGAGGCGCAGCTCTTCGGCGTCCTGCAGGAGTACCCGGTCACCGGCGTGACGAGCCTGCTGGTGATGATCCTCGTCGGCATCTTCTTCGTCTCCGGCGCCGACGCCGCCTCCATCGTCATGGGCACCCTCTCCCAGCGGGGCTCCTTCCACCCCAGCCGCCCCGTCGTGATCTTCTGGGGCGCGCTGACCGGCGCGGTCGCGGCGATCATGCTGCTGATCGGCGACGGCAAGGGAGACGCCCTCGCCGGCCTGCAGAACCTGACGATCCTGGTCGCGGCGCCCTTCGTCCTGGTGATGCTCGGCATGTGCGTGGCCCTCATGCGCGACCTGCACCACGACCCGCTGATCATGCGCGAGGAGGCCGCCCAGGACGCGGTCGGCCGCGCGGTGACGGAGGGCGACGAGAAGTACGACGGCGACTTCGACCTGAAGATCGGGCCGCGGCCGTAAGGGGGCGTCAACGGGGCGTGCCCGCCCCCGACGTGGGAAGGGCGCCGCAATTCCTGTGCGGGGGTGCCGACTTGACACCCTGATCAGGGAGGATGGCGGACGTGCTGACCGTCAGAGTCCATCGCGCGCCCCGCGCCGCCCGGCCCACCGGCCGCGACTGGCTGTTCGCGGCGCTGCTCGGCGTGCTGTCGCTGCCGCTGGCCTTCGTGGCCCAGGGCGACAACGCGCACACCCCCGACGCGCTGGGCTGGACGCTGTACGGGCTGTCGGCGCTGACCCTCGCCTGGCGGCGGCACCACCCGCTGGGCGTCCTGGTGGCGCTGCTGTTCACCGAGGGCGCCTACCACGCCCTGGACAACGCCCACTCGGCGCTCATCGCGGTGACGATCGTCGCCATCTACTCCCTGGCGGTCGCCGGCCCCCGGCGGCGCACCCTCGCCGTGGTCCCCGGGCTGCTCGCCCTGTCGGTGGTCATGATGAGCCTCATCAACCCGCACCGGGGCATGGAACTGGCCCGGATCTCCGGCTGGATCGTCGCCACCGCGCTGGCCGGCGAGGCGGTGCGCGTCCACCGCGCCTACGTCGGCGCGATCGTCGAGCGGGCCCAGCGCGCCGAGCGTACGAAGGAGGAGACCGCCGCCCGCCGCGTCGCCGAGGAGCGCCTGCGCATCGCCCGCGACCTGCACGACCTCCTCGCGCACAGCATCACCGTGATCGGCGTGCAGACCTCCGCGGCGGCCCACGTCCTGACCGCCGACCCCGAGCGCCTGGACCGCGCGGCGGTGGCGCAGGCGCTGGAGGGCATCGCCGGTACGTGCCGCGAGGCGCGCGGCGAACTGCGGCGCACTTTGCAGGTCCTGCGCGCCGACGAGGACGGCGCCCCGCCCCCGGGCCTGACGGGCCTGGCCGAGCTGGGCCGGGTGGCGGAACTGGCCGGGGCCACGGTGTCGATGTCCGTCGACACCCGGGCCCGTGTGCCCGGCGCGGTGGGCGCGGCGGCGTACCGCATCGTGCAGCAGGCCCTGACCAACGCCGTCCAGCACGGCGGCACTTCGGTGCGTATCGAGGTGACCGTCGTTGAGGACCATGCGGCGCGCGCACTGCGCGTCGAGGTCCTCGACGACGGCGCCCCAGCCCTCGTACCGGCCCCCGTACCAGCCCCCGTACCCGCTCCCAGGGCACCCGGCTTCGGACTGGTCGGGATGCGCGAGCGCGCCCGCAGCGTCGGCGGCACCCTGGACGCCGGCCCGCGCACGGACACCTCCGGCTTCGCGGTACGGGCGCTCCTGCCCTGCGCCGAGTAGGACGCCCGCCACCCCATCGCCCCTGCCGGGTCGCGACGGCTCGCCCCTCCCACTAGCGTCAAGCACGAGGCAGTGCATTTCACGAAATTCACGGACAAAACCCCCGCGAATGCTGCCCTCCCCGCAGACCTGGAGGACTCCCATGCGCGCGATAAGCGTCGCTACCGCAACCCTGCTCACCGGCGCCGCCACCCTCGCGCTGGCCACCCCCGCCGCCCTCGCCGACGACGGCAACAACAACATCACCTCCTTCGGCTTCTCGGTCTCGCCCAGCACGGTCGCCCCCGGCGGCACCGTCACCCTCAGCTCCGACGGCTGCGAGGTCCCGACGGTGTCGGTGAGTTCGGGTGTCTTCGACACCGTCCAGCTCAACGAGGGCCGCCCGGCGACCGCGAAGGTCGACCAGGAGGCGAAGGTCGGCGCCCAGTACGAGGTCACCTTCGACTGCAACGGCGAGAAGGGCACCACCCAGTTGACCATCGCCGAGGGCGTCAAGCCCGCCCCCGTCCACAAGGGCGTCAAGGCCGGTCTGGGCGGCGCGGTCGCAGGCTCCAGCCCCGCCGAACTCGCGGCCGGCACCGCCCTGATCGCGGGTGCGCTGGGCGGCGGGGTGTGGCTGATGCGCCGCCGTACCAGCCCCCACGCCTGAGCGACGGACGAGGCAGGAGGGGAACGGTGCGGGCAAGCGAGGACGCGTACCGCCGCCGCAGCGTGTGGGGCGTGCTGGTGGTGGCGCTGCTCATCGGCGTGTACCTGGTCCAGCACGGCCTGGGCACGGGCGGCCCACCGCAGCCGGCGCACGCCTACGCGGCGGTGTTCGACCCGGTCCACGAAGCGGCGGCGCGCCAACTCCCCGCCGCGCCCGACCCGTTGCCCTCCTCCCGGCCCGTCGCCATCCGCATCCCGGCCATCGAGGTGGCAGCCCGCCTCACCCCCGTCAGCACGGACAAGGAGGGCTGGGTGGAGGCCCCGCCCCCCGAGCGCCGCAACCTGGCGGGCTGGCTCGACACCAGCCCCACCCCTGGCGAACAGGGCACCTCGGTCATCGACGGCCACGTCGACAACGCCACCGGCCCCGCGGTCTTCTACTCCCTGGGCACCCTGCAACCGGGCCAGCACATCGACATCGCCCGCAAGGACGGCAGCACGGCGGTCTTCACGGTCTACGGCATCGAGGCGGTACGAAAGGACACCTTCCCCGCGGCCCGCGTCTACGGCGAGAAGGGCAAACCGGAACTACGCCTGATCACCTGCGGCGGCGACTACACGAAGGAGGGGGGCTACGAGGGCAACGTGGTGGTCTTCGCCCGCTTGACGGAGGTGCGGCGGTGAACACCCGGCGCGCTGGGGCCGGTTGGATCCGGGGCGGGGTTCGGGAGGGAAGTCCTCTTCGGTGAGGTGGGGCGGACTCGCGGTCGCGCCGGGCGCGCCCGGTGGCACGCTCCGAGACCCTCCCAGGCATTCCTTCGGCGGATGCGCCCTCCGCCGCAGGGGGGAGGCGGTCCGCCGTAGCGGACGACGTGTGGCCGCCGCGTCAGGGCCAGCATGGACGGCATGACGACAGCGACCGCCCCGATCCCCGCCCTCGCATCCGCGCCCGTCTGGGCCCGTCGAGCCGCCCACGCCGTTGCGCTGTGCGCCGTCCCGTCCGGCCTGTGGCGTATCGCCATGGCATCCGGTGTCTACGTGGGCTACAGCGACCAGGTGCTGCGCGACGTCTTCGACATCCCGGGCTGGGGCATCGCCTACGTCGTGGGCCTCTCCGTCCTCGCCGAGCTGGCCGCCCTCTTTCCGCTGCTGCTCGTCAGCGACCGGTGGCGCCCGCTGAGCCCCCGAACCCTCACCAGACTGGCCTGGACCGCCTCGGGTGTCCTGGCTGCGGTAGCACTGTGGCAGCTCGCGGTCGCCTTCACCGTCGAGAGCCAGACATACATGTCCAGCGGTACGCCCCAGACCGTCTGGGGCTTCGCTTTCGCCCCGCTGTTCGCCATCCCGGCCCTGATGACCGCGGTGACCTGGTCGTACACCAGGCGGGTGGCCCTGTCGTCCGACCCAGTCAACGGCCCCGGCCCTCACGCCCCTTACGTGGGAGCCGGACGCAGCCGGACCCATCACAGCCAGTGATGACCCGAGCGGCAAGCCCAGGACACTTCAGCCCCGGGTAGTTGACGATCGTCCTGGAGGTCGAGCGAAACGTCCCCGGAGAACGGGCCGGTCGGGCAGTCCGGTGCCGGCGAGGTCGCCGTCGACGCGGCGCTGCGGCTGGTTGGGTCCATGGGCCCCGTCAACCCCGCAGAGTCGGCTGCTGAGGCGCAATTCGCGGCCCTGGCTCCTTCCTTGGCGACCTGTGGCAGTCCGGGCCGGCGGCTACCGATTCACCAGGCAGGGCGGATCGGCCCTGGCGGTGTGATCCGGGTCAGATCGGCGACGAGCTCGCTGAAGCGTGCCTCGCCCAGTGCTTCCTGCCATGGTGCGACGGCGGCCCGGGCGGCGGTGCCTGCGGCGCGGATGAACTTCACTCGGGCACCTGCCCTCGGGGAAGTTCACCGCGAACGCCGCCTGGCTCACCCTCGCGGCGCTCGCCCACAACCTCACCCGCACACTCGGCACCCTGGTCTCCGCCTTCCACGCCCGCGCCAGGACCGGCACCATACGCCGTCAACTCCTCCATGTCCCTGCCCGTTTGGCCAACGGGGCGTGCGCATTGACCTGGCACTTCCCTGAATACTGGCCCTGGCAGGACGCCTTGGAGAACCTGTGGACAGCCGTCGGGCACCGCCTGAAGACCTGACCGGCGGACCGACCTGGCTGCCCACGATTGCGAAGGAACTCGGAGACCCCGCCACCGGAACGGGCATCCGGCACCCACCCCTGCCCACCAGCAGAAATCCACCGCGCGAAGCCCCGAAATCTACTCACCGAATTCTACGCGGTGGATTCAGGTTCAAACTGAGCATGGAAAAGGCTCAATGCAGTTACCCCCGCGTCATCAAGCGCGCCCGCCACAACAGCTACCGAGTCAAACGATCCGAGGACACCGGATCCTGCTTCGCCGGCCCGCCCGCCACGCACATCTACAACATCCCCACAGCAGCATGATCAATTGCGCTAAGTGGCATTGCACCCTCACCCCACACGGAATTGAGCAGCAGAGTCAGGCCGGCCGGCAAAAAACATCGTCCACCGACGTACACAGCGCCTCCAGATCCGCATCCCAGCACCGGACCTCGTCCACGGTCAACTCATCACGCCGGACCAGACCCGGCGGCAGCATCAGCCCCATACGCCCCCAACGAGTCCGACCACTATCACGTCACGTGAACAACCGGCTGTAGTTCAGGGCGGCTCCGAAGGGCTACAAGTCCTTCATCTCCCGCACAGCACCATCTTTAGAGGATGTCTCATGTGGTCGTTCGCTGATGCGGCATGATGTTGGACTGTGGG
>NZ_JBHSZO010000042.1:0-45455 GCF_042663125.1 Streptomyces polyrhachis
AGCCCTCACCTGCTACAAGAGACTCGCGAAGCTCACCACGTGAGACATCCTCTAAGTCGCGACCATGTCGGACTCGCGAGGTCCCGTCGGCGCTATTATGGCTCGCCGCCGACGGGACCTGGCGAATTGAATCAGGACAAAAATCCCTTTACGTAAACTGCAGTCCCATGGGCGTGCCCATCCGCTTCTTCGACGTCAAACCCCGCCGATGAGAGGATTTCCAGAATAGCTCCCCGCATGCTGCGATGGACTGTTTCGAAATGACGAATTTCATAGGGGAGATCCAAAGGATCAACTCCACTCGCCAAGGAATTCACAGCGGCGACCTTCAGTTCCTCCCCCGTGTTCCATTCCACCAGAACGCCACTGGCGGAAGGGTTGTCTACGCGAACCTCCGCGCCGGGGCCGCCTTTCACCCCACCCTCAATATCTCCCCTACGAGCGGGAATTCCAGCCTGCATCAGTACATGGCAGGCTTTATTTGCCAGTGATTCGATGGCATTCGATTTCGAATCAAATTTCTCACCCATGAAGATTCTCCTCCTCTTCCTGTCGTGCTTCCGACAGGGAATTTGCCAAATGCGCACCACCTGCTTTTTTAATATATTCGGCCAAAAGCTCCTTCGCCCCGGACTCAATTCCGGCAAAATAGGGGACCGACCATGAGATCGGCGTTCCCTCTTTAAGCGCGGCAGCCAATTCGGACGCGCAATCTCCACAGGGTTGCCGCTCGGAGTACAGAGCGGTTATCTGGCGAGGATCAAATCCCTTCGCTTTCAGCATGTCCAAAATCGCCGTCTCCGAGTGGCCGGAAAAGCTGCTGCTGGCAACTACGAGATCTCCGGTCTTGGGATCATTCCAACCCGGCACCCTGGCGACAGCGACGTTGTGACTCGCTCCGTAGAAGCCGGACTCAGTCCTGAACTGGTAAGCCATATGGCTCAGTTCATCGCTGTTATAGAGGATCAAACCGATACATTCATCGCCAGGCACGGACGCTGAAGTGGTCAGGAGCATAGTGGCCCGGCTCCTAGTGCAGAACTGGACGAGCGCGTCCATCGCCCGGGAACCAATTCGAGCCACGACGTCGTCAGCCAGGCCAAGGGTACGCAGCGCCTTGAAGGCGTCGGTGAACCCGATGCCGGTCTTAGCGGCGGCGTCTATCGCCCTAACGGCATCTGCGATGGGGCGCAAGACCTTGCCAGCGAGTAGAGTCGCCACATCTACAAGTGCCCAGCCGCAGCCACCCCAGCTTCCGCCGTCAGTGGCAGGAGTGAGCTTATGGAAGCATCTGATCCAGCTACCGAAAAGAATATCGACCGGGTCGATATCCTTTTGGTATTCTGCGATTGTGATGGTGTGTTCAACTTCGTTGTACAGCGTTCCGGTCGTGTGCTCGCCCAGATACACCGTCACGTCAGAGGGGCATGTGTTCGCTATTACATCGGTGGTGCACAGATATAGGTCAAGATCGGCCTTGTATCCGATTTTCGCATTGATCGTGCAGTCACCGTCATAGACGAGATGGTTCCACCATCCATCACAGCCACTCGTCTTACTCAGTACCTGCGTGTCACCCACTTGCTCTATGTGTTTGACGACGTAGAACAGGCCCTTGATGGAGATGCCATTTTCGTCAAGGACCGTTCCGGTCTCGATCTGCTTGGCGTTCCCCGCATTTTCGGCTGCCTCGGCTGCCTGCTGAGCGGACTCGGCGTATTCCTGGGCCTGTTTGGCGGCTTCCTCTGCCGCTGTTGCTGCTACGTCGGCTCGGTCTGCGGCGGCGCGGGCGTCTGCGGCGGCCTGATCCGCTTGGGACGCTGCGGTACGGGCGGCGGCGGCGTCGAGCGCGGCCTGGTCTGCGGAGGCGCGGGCTGCTTCGGCGTGTCCTTCCGCGCGTCCGGCGGCCTGATCCGCTGCCAGAGCGTCTGCGGTTGCTTGTGCCTGGTAGCCGATGGTGCGGGCCAGGGACTGCTGGGCTTTGGCCGCTGCTGTTGCGGCGGCCGCTGCGTAGGTGAGGGCTTCCTTGGAGTAGCCGCGGGCCTGTGCCGCGTATCCGGCGGCATTCGCCGCGTGCTGGTAGGCGGCCTTGGCGTCTCCTTGTGCCTGGGTGGCAATGGCCTGGGCTGCCGCTGCTTCTTCTGCTGCGTTCACGGCGTGTGCGTCCGCGACGGCTTGCTGCTGTGCGGCGATCGTCTTCGACGCCTGCCCGGTCAAGACCACCAGCCCGGCGGCGGAGTCCTTGGTGACGTAGGGCGAGCCGAGCTGGATCGCGTCGTTCGCCGGAGCGGCCACCTGGGCGGCTGCGTTGCCGGCGTCCACTGCCGCCTGAGCGGTGATGTGGGCGAAGCCCGCTGCCTTGGCTGCTGTGACCATGGCTTTGTCGGCTTCAACTTGTGCGGCGTCCGCCTCACTCTTCGCGGTCTTGGCCTGTGCTTCCGCTTCATCGGCGGCCTTGACCGCGAAATTCGCCTCGCTGACGGCATGCTCCGCAGCGTCGATGGCGTCAGCAGCTGCGCTGGTGGCAGTGCGTACTGCGGCATCGGCCTTCAGCTTCGCGGCCTGGGCATCGTCTGCTGCTGCGCGGGCGCGCTTGGCGGCTGCCTCGGCACGGATGGCTGCGGCGTCCGCGTCGGCTGCCGCCTGGGTGGCTGCGTCGGCTTCCGTGCGTGCCCGGCTGGCTGCTGCTTCCGCTGCCGTCGCTTGCGCGTCCGCCGCATCGGCTGCGGCACGGGCTTCCTGGGCGTTGCTGTCTGCGGCGTGTGCCTCGGCGTATGCCTCCTTGGCATCGGCCTTGGCGCGCTCTGCGTCTGCTTTCTGCGCGGCGTCCCAGGCGTCGTCGCGTAGTTCCTTGGCCCGATCGCGGGCAGCTTCCGCATCGTTCTTGCGGGCTACCGCGGTGGCCTCTGACGCCTCGGCGGCGTTCTTGGCGTCGTTGGCCTTCACCGCTTCGGCTTCGGCGTTTTGCCGGTGCTGGGCGGCCTCGGCCTGCTTGGCCTCGGCGGTCTCCTTCTCCTTCTTCGCCGTCGCCTCTTCCGCCTCGGCCTTGAGCCGCTTGGCGTGCGCCTCGGCGGCAGCCGCCTTGGCATCCGCCTCCGCACTCAGTGTCTCGACGAGCTTGGCCTCGGCGGTCTCCTTGTCCTTCTTGGCGGCATCGCGGTGCAGCCTGGCCGCGTCCGCTGCCGCCTTGGCCTGCAGTTCGGCGGTGTAGGCGGCCTGCCGGCGGAACTCCGCCTTCGATTGAGCCGCCTGAGTCAGTGCCCGCTGCGCGATCGTCTCGCTGTCGGCGACTGCGGCGCGGGTAGCCGCCTCGGCGGTCGCAGCGGCCTTGGCCAACGCGGCCAGTGCGGCCGAGGCTCCCTGGGTGACCTGGGCTTTTTGCTGACCGACCAGCAGGCCCCGGCCCCGCGGAGCACCCTTGGCGTCCGCGATCGCGTACGCCGCCTGCTCGGCCGTGTTGCTGGCGGCGGCGGCGTTCACCGCGCTCGTCGCCTGCTTGTTTACCTCAGCTAGTTGGGCGAGTGCCCCGCTACGGGCGGCAGTGAGTCCTGCCTGGGCCTTGGTGAACTGGGTCGATGCCGGGATGGTGCCGTTGTGCGCGGAGACCTTGGGAGTGACCTTCTGGTTGGTCGTGGTGTTGCAGGTGGCCGCCAGCGCGTCCTGACCGTTGGTGAAGGTGGGGAAGTTCAGGCACTTGCCAAGCTTGACGTTCTTCAGCGTCGTGGTGGCTCTGGGGTTGAACTGCCACGGCTGCGTCGTCGTGCTGTCACAGGTCCAGATCTGGATCTTCGTGCCGTTGGTGGCCACGTCGAGGCACTTGTACGACTTCTCGTTGCGCAGGATCGCGCCGTTACTGTTGCCCTCGAAAATGCTCCACTGCTGGGCGGTCGTGTTGTCGCAGGTGACGACCTCTACTGCAGTCCCGCTCGTCGTAGCACCTCCCTGCACGCCGAGGCACTTGCCGGTGGCGCCCGGCACCTGGATGGTGAACGGGGAGGTGCCCAGCCAGCCGATGCCGCCGGAGGACCAGTAGTCCAGCCACTGGGTGAGGTGGTCGGCGACCCACGAGTGGCCGAGCAGTTTGCCCATCGCCTTGGATCCGGCGGTGAGCGCCTGGGTGGCGGTCTTGTTCGAGACCAGGATCTGGTTGCGCTGAGTGGCCTGGGAGGTGATCTCCTGCTGCCACTCTGCGGCAGCAGTGGCCGTGAGCGATCCGAGGGCCTTCTCCGGGTCAAGGGGGTCGCGCCAGGCACAGGCGGCGAACCGGCTCTTCAGATCCTCGACCGCGATCCGGTACTCCGCCGTACCTGGCGCCGGGGCCGTGCGGGGGAAGCCACCCGAAGAAAGGAAGAGGCGGGCATTGTCCGCGCCGACAGACTCAAGACCTCCCGGGTCTGTCAGATATTCGTAGGCTCGATGCAGGTCATACTGCCGGTTCCACTCGTTCGTCGGCAGCCCCGGATCCGGGTCGCTGCCGTACAGGGGCTGGCCCAGAGCCTTGACGGCCTGAACGGTCGCAGCGTCGGCCGGTGCGGTGGTGTCCTCGTAGAAGTCGCCGTCGCTCTTCGAGTACTGGTCGGCCACCCACTGGAGGAGGCCGGTCTGCTGATGGAAGGTCTGACCTCCATCGCCGCTGGTCCCGGGCGGCCAGTGAAAGCCCGCCACGGTGTAACCCCCCGGCGTCTCAAGGCCGGAGAGTGGCGCCTTCCAACTGTCGTGGAGCGTATCGAGGGCATCCAGCTCCGTGAGAGCGGCGGCCTTGTCCGTCGCGTAGGCGGCGGCAAGCGGAGTGTCGTCCCAGTAGTCGCGGTTCGCCAGCTCGTGCAGCAACTCCGGAGTCTTGTTGAGACCGTCCTTGCCGATGGCGGCCATCGACGGCCCACCCATCCGTAGGACTTCGGTCATCAGGCACTGGTCCTGCCGCAGCTGCTCAGCGGTGGTGTCCACATACCAGTCGTAGTCACTGGCCGGATCCATGGCCGGGTTAACAGGCTGATCGCCAATGGCCACACCGGCCAGCAGAGCGGCGGCCAGTAGGGACGGAATGACCTTGGCAGACGGTCGTGACCGCGCCAAGGAAGGGAACCTCAAGGGCCCCGATAGTCCGAAACGCAACTTCGCACACCTTTTGAATAGGAGTGCGGCCGGTCGATGGGAAGCTGGGATCGAGATTTCCGGCACTACGAACCAGACCCCCCGTGGGAATCAGGACGGCCGAACGCACGCCCCAACGGGCGGCATGGTGTGTTCTCCCCCCAGCGACCAGTTCCCCCCAGCCGCTTCTACAGTCTGCCCATATCCGGCGCGAACCCCGAACCGAGCTGCGTCAGTCTAAGTCGAAAACAAGCAGTTTGAACAGGGAAGATTGCCGCTGGCCTGTGACGGCACGCTGCGCGGCGGCTGCCGGAACGGCAGCCGCCGCGATACCCGCGTCGTTTCGACTCATCTTTGGAACGTCACACTGGCCAAGTGCCCACGGGCCTCCTACCCGCAGGGCCCCGCCCCCTTTTTCGCGGGTGCGGTGCGTACTACTCGATGGTCTGCAGCATGTGCAGCCGCAGGGTGCCGCCGAACTGGCCGGCCTGCTTGACCGTGGCATCGGTGAAGATCGCCAGCGGGACGTCCAGCGGCGGCGGGGACTCCGGGCTGAAGGTGACCGGGACCAGGCCGAAGAGGTTGCCCTTGAGCGACTCGGTGTACATCGTCACCGTGCCCTCGGTCAGGGTGGACGTGGTGCCCGCGGGCGTCCGGATGTGGGTCTTGTGGCCTTCGGGGCCCTCGACGATCTGGTGCAGGTCCTTGATGTCCACGCCGTTGGAGGCGGTGAACTTCAGGACCTTCTTGACCTGGCCCGAGTAGGTTTTGACCTCGACGATGCCGTGGTACTTCAGGCCCTTGAGCGTGAGCTTGGAGCTCTCCAGCGTCCACGGCTGGTCCGGCAGCAGGGGGACGTCCTCCTCCAGCTGCGCGGCCGCCAGCGCCTCCGCGTCGCGCTCGGGGCACGGGAAGCGCGGCTTGCCGTCCTCGCCGGTGGCGGTCTCCGGGTCGGCCGCGGGCTCGGTCGCGGACTCCGCCTCGGGCTCTGCCGTGGGCGCCTTGACGTCCTCGGACAGCTCCTCGACCTCGGCGCCCGCCTGCTCGGCCGCCTCGCGGATGCCCTCCTCGGAGGCGGCGTCGGTGGAGGCCCCCGCCTCGGGGGCGGTGGGCTCCGCCTCGGGGGCCGGGGACTCCTCCTCGGGGGCGGGGGCCGGCGCCGTGGGCTCCTGCGTCGTCGGCGCGGGCTCCTCGTCGGGGCCGTCCAGCAGGTCCCCGATCGTCTCGCCGATGCCCAGCGGGTCGAGCAGGCTGCGGGCCTCGGTCGGCTCCGGGCTGGGCGACGGGCTCGCCTCGGGGGCGGCCAGCGTCTCCTGGGTCGGCGTCTCGGCCGGCGCGGGCTCGGTGTCGGCCTCGGGCGCGGCACTCTCCTCGGGGGCCGGCGTAGGGCTCGCCTCGGGAGCGGGCGCGGCGCTCTCCTGCGGCTTGGGTGTGCTGCTCGCCTCGGGGGCCGGCGTCTCGGTCTTCGCCTCCTCCGCCGGCTCGTCGGACTGCGTCACGCAGGGCCCGGGAGCGAAGGGGAACGCCGGGTTGTCGTCGGCGACGGCGGGCTGGGGCGCGAGCGTCAGGCCGAGCAGGACGGCGGTGGGCATGGACGCCAGCGCCGCCGCCTTGCCGACGGGGAGGCGGTAGCGGGTGAACACCGACGTGCGCGGAGCGGCGTGCCGGGGGCCGTGCTTGACGGGCGCGGCCTCGGTAGCGGGGTGCTCACTACGCATACTGGCTCCCACCCGGCGCCTTGGTCACGGAGATGGTCGCGCTGCTGCGGCCGGGCTCGTCGTGGGGCTCGTCCTGGGCCTCGGGCGCCTCGGTGGGCTCGGTGTACTCACCGAGGAGCTGCTCACCGGAGACGTACCCGTCGTCGTGGTGCTCGTCGTACGGGCCCTCGACCTGCGGCGCGGACTGCCCGGCGTCCGGCACACCGGGCGCCCAGGATATGGAGAGCGCGCCGCCGACCATGGCGAACAGGAATCCGACGACCAGGCCGCCGAAGTTGGAGACGGGGAGCGACACCAGGGCCAGCACGATGGCGGCGACACCGGCGAAGACCCGCACGATGGAGTGGAACCACATCGTCAGCCCGAGGGTGAGCAGCAGGACACCGATGATCAGCGCGCCCGCGCCGGCTGTGGTGGCCATCCGCACGGTCATGTTGCCGAGCTGGAAGTTGTGGTAGGGCACGTACCCGATGGGAATGGCGCCCATGATGGTGAACACACCGGCCCAGAAGGGCCGTCCGCCCCGCCAGGCCTTGAAACGTCCTCGCAGGTGGCTCAGCCAGTGCTCGTCCTGGCCCGGGGACTCGACGCTCATGGAAAAACAGCTCCCTGCAACGGCATTGCGTAAGTGTGTGGTGGGGGGTGCGGGGGCGGGGACCCCGTGGCCGGGGACCCCGCCCCCGCAGCCTCAACTGCTCAGTAGCACTGCTTGTCGTCGCCCCAGTGCAGGCGCAGACTCAGGCCGTTGAGCGTGAACGTACCGGCGCTGGTCGCCCAGGCCGTCTGCTCGACGTCGGTCAGGACGGCCCGCTCGGCCTCCTGGGCGAAACCGCCAGGCGCCGTGTGGTCGCCCTTGCCGATGCCGGGTCCCTTGGCGTTCGGGCCCGAGGCGCCGGCGGCACCGGCGGCGACACCGATGTTGATGTTGGTCATCACCGCGTTGGCGTCCAGCGCCGACGAGTCGATGTAGAGCGTGTCCGCGGTGACCGGCTTGCCCTTGTGGCCGGCCTGAAGGCGCAGGGTGACCTTGTTCCCGCCCGGAAGCGGGGTCACGACGGACTGGCACATGTTGGTGATCTTGGCCGAGTCGAAGCCGGAGATGGCGACCGCGTGCTGCTTGGTCACCTTGCCGGACTCGTAGTCGACACCGGCGTCGATGCCGCCGTACTGGGTCATGCCCAGGCCGTCCAGCTCGTCGGCCGTGACCTTGAACTCCTGGCCGGAGACGGCGAACGACGCCGCCAGGGCGCCCTGCGCCAGCGCCACACCGATCACCGCGGTGGCGGCGACGGACGGCACCATCACGACCGCGAAGCGCTTCCATCGGGTCCCACCACGTACCTGGGACTGCATAGGTTCCTCCTTCTCGGGCATACGGGAAGGAGATGCGCACTGGCCGGCGCGGGCTGATATCCGCCCCGGCACCGGCGATCCACTCCCGAGCGACAACCGCGGCCGTACGTCACGTACGGCCGATGAAGACAGGCGCCGCCGGGTGGCAGCGACCCCCCTGTCCGCTCGGTGGGGTTCCCCTTCTCTTCGGCTTCGGGGTGGTCGAGTGATCGACGGTCGAATCCGTGGTCAGGGGACCGAGCTGAGGCGATCGTGGTCCATGCGGAGGAGCGACACAAGGGGTCCGTTACTCGCAGGTAACGGACCCCGAGCCCCCTGACACCCCGTCTACCGGGAGTGATTACCGAGGGTTGCGATTATGGCCGGGAAAGAGGCGGGCACTGTGGACGATTAGCGGACAATAGACCGCGCGCGGTCCACAGTCCGTCAACAATCGCCAATAGTGTCAAGATTTGGTAAACCACCGCCCGTTGTTATCGGTGCGTTACGACTCAGAACAGCACACGCGACAGGGCCCCGCGCGCCTTCGCCACCCGCGGGTCCTCGCCGCCGACCACCTCGAAGAGCGCCAGCAGCCGTACGCGCACCGCCTCGCGCTCGTCCCCGGCGGTGCGGGCCACGGTGTCGACGAGCCGGCTGAAGGCGTCCGGGACGTGGCCGCCGGCCAGATCGAGGTCGGCCACCCGCAACTGCGCCTCGATGTCGGAGGGGTCGTCGGCGGCGGCCTTGCGTACGGCCTGGGCGTCCAGCCCCTCGATCCGGTGCAGCAGCCGGGCCTGGGCCAGGCCGAGCTGCGCCTCGGTGTTGGCCGGGGCGTTGGCCAGCACGCTCTCGTACGCCAGGATCGCGCCCTCCAGCTCGCCGCGGTCCAGCGCCTCCGCGGCGGCGGCGAGCGGGCCGTCGTGCGGGCCCGCGGGCTCCTCGGCGCCCTCGTCACCCGGCTCCCCGGCGCCCGCGCCGGCGGGCAGGCCGGTGATGCCGAACTGCTGCTCGGCGACGGTGATCAGCTCGTCGAGGACCTGGCGGATCTGCGCCTCGGGCGTCACTCCGGTGAAGAGCGGCACCGGCTGGCCGGCCACGATCGCGACGATCGCGGGGATGCCCTGGATGCCGAGCTGCTGGCTGAACGCCTGGAAGATCATCTGGTTGGCGTCGACGTCGACCTTCGCCAGGACGAACTTGCCGTCGTACTCCTCGGCCAGCCGCTCCAGCACGGGGCTGAGCTGCTTGCAGGGCTGGCACCACTCGGCCCAGAAGTCGATGACGACCGGCACCTCCGTGGAGCGCTGCATGACCTCCTCCTGGAAGGTCGCCTCGTCGACGTCGACCACCAGCGGGACACTCGGCGCCGCTCCTCCGGCCGCCTGCCGGCGCTCGCGCTCACTACGGGCCTGCTCGGCCTTCTCCTTGGCCTCGGCGGCCGCCTTCACCGCGGCGAGGTCGACGGCGCCGCTCATGGACATGTTGCGTGGCTGCATGCGCCCATCCTCCCCGATCCGCCGTCGCCGTGGGGCCCCAACCCCCGCCGAGCCCCGTCCCGCCTGCCGTCCCGCGCCGTCCCGCCCGGTCCGGTCGCTCACCCCCGCGGAGCGACCGGACCGGGCCGGTTCGATCGCACACCCCCGCCGTAAGGGGGGCGGCGGGGATGCGCGGTGTAGCTGAGCCGGGTCCCCACCCGGCGCGTGCGGTTGCCGCTCGGTTTCGCTACGAGCCGTAGCGTAACTGATCCGATCGGGGCCGGGATAGGGTCCGCCGCATGAGCCGCAACACATCCGCCGGCCCTTTCGCCGACTCCGCCGACGGCACCGCCGACGGCACCGCCGCGCGCCGTACGGGACGCCCCCGCAGCCGCGCGGCGGACGAGGCGATCCTCGCCGCCACCCGGGCCGCGCTGGCCGAACTCGGCTTCAGCAGGCTGACGCTGGGCGACGTCGCGGCGCGCGCGGGCGTGGCGAAGACCACCCTCTACCGGCGCTGGCCGGGCAAGAGCGAGCTGGTCGTGGACGCGGTCGCGGACCTCTTCGACAAGCTGGAGCTGCCGCCCGGCGGGGGCAGCCTGGAGGCGGACATCGAGGAGGTGATCCTCCAGTTCGCGGCGCTGCTGGCACGCCCGGAGGTACGGACCGCGCTGATGGCGGTGGTCGCCGAGGCGACGGACGACGAGGCCCTGCGGGCCCGTATCCGCCAGGCGATCGTGGACCGCCAGAAGCGCCTGGTCCTCCAGGGACGCGCCCGGGCCCAGGAGCGCGGCGAGCTGACGCCGCCCGCCGACCCCCGCCAGGCGGAGTACGAGGCGGACCTGATCTTCGACACCCTGGCGGGCGCGGTGGTCCACCGCGCCCTGGTCAGCTGCGAGCCGGTGGACACCCCCTGGGCCACCGCCCTGGCCACCCTCGTTACCCAGGGGCTGCGCCCGCGCCCCTGAGAAAGCGGCGCTCAGCGGCTCACGGCCGGTAGACCTCCCCCGGCCGCGGCACGGCGGGCGCGAGGAGCTGCGAGAAGGTGACGAAGGTGTAGCCCTCGGCCTTCAGGCGGTCGATGATCGAGGGCAGCGCCGGCAGCGAGCCGGGGCGCTGGTCGTGCAGCAGCACCACCCCGTCGCGGCGTACGCCGTCGAGCACCCGCTGCTCTATGACCGCCGGGTCATGGGTCTCGTAGTCCTTCGCCGTCACGCTCCACAGCACCTGCGCCAGGCCCAGTTCGCGGCAGATCGCCGAGACCTGCTTGCCGGTACGGCCCTGGGGCGGCCGCATCAGCACCGGCGCGCGACCGGTGAGCCCGGCCAGGGCGCGCTGGGTGCGTTCCAGTTCGCGGCGGGCCTCGGCGGCCGGGATCTCCGTCAACCGGGGGTGGTTCCAGCTGTGGTTGCCGATCTCGTGGCCGGCGCGGTCGATGGCGCGGACCAGGCCGGGGTGGCGGGCGACGTGCCGGCCCTCCAGGAAGAAGGTGGCCGGGACATGCTCCCCGGCCAGGATCCGCAGCGCCTCGGGGGTCTTGGCCCCCGGACCGCCGTCGAAGGTCAGCGCCACGCACTTGGCGGTGGCGCAGTCCACCGCGCCCGGCCGGGGCGCCTTCGCGTCCGCGGCCTCCGCCGCCCGCTCACGCTCGGTGCGCGGCGAGAGGGTCTTCACGGCGAAGGCGTTGCCCACGGCCACCGTGACGGCGACCGCCGCCACCACGACCGCGAGCAGCGCCCACGCGAGTTTCGCTCTTCCCCGTATGTACTTCACTCAGGGAGTGTGTACAGACACCTCCGGCATGTACAGATCGATCCGGACAATTCGGACGTGACCTTGCCCACCGCCTCGGCGTCGGGCGGCCCTCCCGCTCAGAAGCCCGGCGGCTCCGTGTAGACGCCCCACTCCTCGCGCAGTACGTCGCAGATCTCGCCGAGTGTCGCCTCCGCGCGGACCGCCGCCAGCATCGGGGCGATCATGTTGGAGCCGTCGCGGGCGGCGGCCAGCATCGCGTCCAGCGCGGCGCGCACCTCGGCGTCGTCGCGGGCGGCCTTGCGCTCGGCCAGGGCGCGGGCCTGCTCGCGCTCGACCTCGTGGCTGACGCGCAGGATCTCCAGGTCGCCGGTGACCGAGCCGGGGTGGCAGTTGACGCCGACGACGCGCTTGTCGCCCTTCTCCAGGGACTGCTGGTAGCGGAAGGCCGACTCGGCGATCTCGCCGGTGAACCAGCCGTCCTCGATACCGCGCAGGATGCCCGAGGTGATCGGGCCGATGGGGTGGCGGCCGTCGGGGTGCGCCCGCAGGCCGCGCTCGCGGATCTGCTCGAAGATCTTCTCCGCCTCGGCCTCGATGCGGTCCGTCAGCTGCTCCACGTACCAGGAACCGCCCAGCGGGTCGGCCACGTTGGCGACGCCGGTCTCCTCCATCAGCACCTGCTGGGTGCGCAGCGCGATCTCCGCGGCCTGCGCGGAGGGCAGCGCCAGGGTCTCGTCCAGGGCGTTGGTGTGCAGCGAGTTGGTGCCGCCCAGGACGGCCGCGAGGGCCTCGACCGCGGTGCGCACCACGTTGTTGTAGGGCTGCTGGGCGGTGAGCGAGACCCCGGCGGTCTGGGTGTGGAAGCGCAGCCACTGCGCCTTGTCGCTCTTCGCGCCGTAGACGTCGCGCATCCAGCGCGCCCAGATCCGGCGCGCGGCGCGGAACTTGGCGATCTCCTCGAAGAAGTCCAGGTGCGCGTCGAAGAAGAAGGACAGGCCCGGCGCGAAGGTGTCCACGTCCAGCCCGCGGCTCAGGCCCAGCTCGACGTAGCCGAAGCCGTCGGCCAGGGTGTACGCCAGCTCCTGCGCGGCCGTGGAGCCGGCCTCGCGGATGTGGTAGCCGGAGACGGAGAGCGGCTTGTACGCGGGGATGCCCGCCGCGCAGTGCTCCATCAGGTCGCCGATCAGGCGCAGATGGGGCTCGGGCTGGAAGAGCCACTCCTTCTGCGCGATGTACTCCTTGAAGATGTCCGTCTGCAGCGTGCCGTTGAGCACGGCCGGGTCGACGCCCTGGCGCTCGGCGGCGACCAGGTACATGCAGAAGACCGGGACGGCCGGACCGGAGATCGTCATCGAGGTGGTGACGTCACCCAGCGGGATGTCCCGGAAGAGGACCTCCATGTCGGCGGCGGAGTCGATGGCGACGCCGCAGTGGCCGACCTCGCCCAGCGCGCGCGGGTCGTCGGAGTCGCGGCCCATCAGGGTCGGCATGTCGAAGGCGACGGAGAGGCCGCCGCCGCCGGCGCCGAGGATCATCTTGTAGCGCTCGTTGGTCTGCTCGGCGTTGCCGAAGCCGGCGAACTGGCGGATCGTCCACGTCCGGCCCCGGTAGCCGGTGGCGTGCAGGCCGCGGGTGAAGGGGAACTCGCCGGGCCAGCCGATGCGCTCGAAGCCCTCGTAGGTGTCGCCGGGGCGGGGGCCGTAGACCGGCTCGACCTCGTCGCCGGAGAGCGTGGTGAAGTCGGCGTCGCGCTTGCGGGCGGCGTCGTAGCGCGCCTGCCAGCGGGCCCGGCCCGCCTCGATGGTGCCGTTGTCTCCACCGGACTGGGGATTCACGGTCGGGCCTCCTCGGCTGCGCGTCGTTGCGCGGGAAGTTACTAGGACGTCCTAGTAATTCTCCCCGCTCGGCGCCCGCCTACGCAAGGCGCGCGCCTGGTGGCCCCGGACACGTCGCCGTCCAGGCCCGGTACGAACCGCGGACGCCGCACCTCAGGCCACCTCTTCCCCGGTACGGGCGGAGTAGCGGTGCTCGCGCCGCTCGCCGCCCTGGTAGGAGGCCACCGCCCACTCGCGGGCGTCCGCGTCGTAGGCGATCTCCACGGGGGTGCGCCCCGCCGCGTCGACCAGCTCGGCGACCGCGGCGGCGGTGACGGGCGCACCGGCGGCGGCCCGCACCTCGGCGGGGTCGGCGTAGGTGTCCACGGCGGCGTCCAGGACGCGGCCGTTGCCGGGGTCGACGTGGATGCGGCGCAGGTGGCCGCTGTCGCACAGGACGGCGACCTCCCACTGGGCGTGGCCGCCGGTGGTCCGCAGGCTCTGCGCGACGACCGGTCCGGCGTGCCGGCCGGCGGCGATGGCGCGCGCCGCGCGGGCGTCGATCTGGACCTCGGCCAGGACGCGGCGCAGCTCGGTGGGATAGGGCAGCTGCTCGTCGAGGGTCATCGAGGAGACGGGGCCCGCCCCGCCGTCGCCGCGGGCCACGTAGATCCCGCCGAAGCTGAGCGCGAGGGCGCACAGGGCCGCGACGGGCAGGAGGCGCAGGGCGGTGCGTTTACGGGACGCGGGCGCGCTCTCGGCGCTCGGGGCGCCCGGTGCGGCGCCTGCGTCCGGACCGGAGGGCGCGGGCGGGTCCTCCGGGACCGCCGCCGCCTTCCGCACCGCCTCCGCATCCGCGCCGTCTACCGCGCCGCCTACCGCCCCACCTGCGGGTATGCCTGCCCGATCCACCCGGCCCGGGCCCGGCGCGGGCCCCGGATTCTCGAAGCTGGTCATACCCCCCAATGTCCGGGATGTGAGGCTGCTCGCAACTTGAGCCCCGAGGGGTTCATGCCAAGGATGCGACCGAGGGCCGCACCCCGCTCACAGCCCGAAGCGCCGCTGGAGGTCGCCGAGGTTCCCGGGGAGGCGCGGGACGCCCGGCACGGCGCCCTGGCCGGGGACGCCGGCCTGCTGCGGGGTGGTGCCGACCGCCCGCTCGGGCATCAGCGCCTCGCTGGACTGGAGGAGGACCGTGCCCGCGCCGACGAACTCGAACTGGTGCTCCTCGCCCGAGACACCGCCGATGCCGGTCAACTGCCGCAGCCCGCCCACGACACCGCGCAGGTAGCCGTGGTCGTAGTGGTGGCAGGGCGCGGGGCAGTCGGCCCAGCCGACCAGCGCCTGCGGGTCGACCCGGATCGGCGGCTCCACGAACTCCACCGGCCCGTTGGAGGCGGCGACGAACTTCCCCGTCCCGATGAGGGTGAGGAAGCCGGGGATGATCGACTGCTTCAGCGCGAGCGTCGGCTCGAAGGCCAGCAGGTTCCCCGAGCGGATCGTCAGGTTGCCGTTGTCGAGGTCGAAGGAGTTGACGTCGAAGGCGCGGTCGGCGAGCAGCATCCTGCCGGTGCCCTCGGCGACCACCCAGTCCGAGGCGTGCAGCGGGGAGTGGAAGCTGGTGGCCACCAGCCGGTCGAGCCGCCCGTGGCCGATGCCGTCGAAGCTGATCTGCCCGTAGTAGGCGATCATCTTGCCCTTCTGCAGGAACCACTGGCCCTTGAGGTCCACGCAGAAGGTGTACGGGTTGACGTTGTCGTTGCCGGGGAGCGTGTGCACGTCGTGCACGACCGGGGCGGTCACAGCTTGTCCTCCGATGCCTGTACGTACACCGTGCCGTTGCCGGAGAGTTCCAGTTGGAACGCCTCGCCGGAGCCGCGGCCCACCATGTCGCGCCAACCGAGCGCGGTGGAGAGCTTGTTGGTGACCTGGCCGCGGTGCGCCACGTACGCCTGCGGGTCGACGTGCACCGGGCGCTGCGGGGTGATGGGCAGCTCGATCACGCCGCCGTGGGCCAGCACGGCGGCCGAGCCGGCGCCCTGCAGGGTGGTGGTGAAGAGGCCCTGGCCGGTGACCTGGCCGCGGACCATGCCCATGACGCCGCCCTGGGCGCCCAGGAACATCGTGCCCTGGCGCAGGGAGCCGTCGAAGGCGAGCAGCCGGTCGGCCTCGACGCACAGGGTGTCGCCGGTCAGCTCTATGACCGTGACGTGGTGGCCGCCGTGCCCGAAGAGCACCGAGCCGCTGCCCTCGACGGTCATCAGCGCCGCCGACTCGCCGGCCACCCGGCGGCCGATCATCGCGGCGACGCCGCCCTGGCCGCCCTGGATGTTCGGGGTGAAGGAGACGTCGCCGGTGTAGGCGAGCATGGCGCCGCGCTGGCTGAAGAGCCGCTGGCCGGGGAGGACCTGGGCGCGGACCATCTTGGAGTTGACCGCGGTGAAGGGCATCAGACGTCGCCTCCGACCGTGAGCCGCTCGGCGGGCTGGACGTAGACCAGGCCGTCGCCCTCGAAGCGGATCTGGAACGCCTCACCGCCGCCCTCGCCCAGCACCGTGCGGAAGGTGACGCCGGACTGGAAGGTCTGCTGGAGGTTGCCCTGGTGGGCCACGTAGGCCCCGGGGTCGACCTGGAGCGGCAGCCCGGGGGCCACCCGCAGCACCACGGCGGGGCCGTCGGACATGATCGCCGCCTGGCCCGTGCCCTCGACGGTCGTGGTGAACAGCCCGTTGCCCTGGGTCGCCCCGCGCAGGCCCGTGAAGGCCGTGCCGGTGCGCAGGCCGCCGTCGGTGCACAGCAGGTTGCCCGCCTCGACGTGCAGCTTGTCGCCGTGCAGGTGGACGAGGTTGATCTCGCTCGCCCGGTCCGCGAGATAGCAGGTGCCCTGCCCGCTGACCTCCATCACCGTCATCTGCTCGCCGGTGAGCCGGCGGGTGACCATGCCGCGCATGCCCTCGCCGCCCCCGGTCAGCTTCTTGAAGGCCATCCGGCCGTCGTACGCGACCATCGAGCCGTTCTTCGCCTTGACGGCGTCACCGTGCAGATCGACGGCGAGCACCTTGCTCCCCTGGAGCCTGAATTGAGCCACGGGAGGGACGTTATCGCCCCGGACGCCCCAATGGCCAGGGCGTCCGGGGCAGCTGTGGACAACTCAGGCCCGAGCCGCGTCCTTGACGCCCGCGGCATCCCCCGCGCCCGCGTGCGCCGCGGCCACCGCGGCCTGCGTCTCGCCCCGCAGCGACCGGTCGGCGAAGAAGCCGCCGGCCGGCAGCAGGGAGAGGACGAAGAGGAGCGCCGGGCGCTTCCAGCCCCACCGGGTGCGGTACCAGGCGACGGCGAGGAGGGCGACGAAGAGCACGACGAGCACGCCGTGCACCGGGCCCATCACCGGCACCGCGTCGAACTCGGTGGTGCGCTTGAGGACCGAGCAGGCCAGCAGCACGAGGAAGGAGACGGCCTCCAGCACGGAGACGAGGCGGAGGCGGTGCAGTGCGGAGGCGGTCTTGATGTCCACGGTGGGCCTTCGGGGGTCGGGGATCGGGTCCATGCGGGTCTTGTGCGTCGGTTCACAAGCCCTGGCCATTGTGTCACGGTGCGCCCGCGCCCCTCCGGCCCGTCCCGCCCCGCTCCCACCGCCGCGCGTGCTAACTCCCGTCCCGAACGGCCCCCTCCGGTCGCCATCTCCCGGTACGTCCACTTTTGTGGACTCGTATTCACCGTCAAGACCTCGGAGGGAACGTGCGGCCGGACGGCGCTGAGACGATACGGCCGGGAGGCTCCCCGTACGAGAAGACGTACGAGAGGTACAGCCTCCTCGCCGGTCCGCTGACAGAACCGGAGCCCGGGGAGGACTACCGGGTCCGCACCCGGAGCCTGCTCGCCGCCGAGCCGCACCGAATACGCGCCGTCGCCCTGATGGCGATAGCCCCGCTGCTCTCCCTCGCCCTGCTGCTCTACCTGGTCTGGCCCAGCCACTGGACCGACCGCCAGGGCGCCCCCGGCTGGCTGCGCGCCGCCGATGCCGCGATGCTGCTGGCGATCTTCCTCATCGAGACCTTCCGGCTGGTCAACGTCGTCTCGATCGCACACGCCACCCTGGTCGCCTGCGACCCCGTGCCGGTGCGGCCCCGGTCCGGCACCCGCGTCGCCTTCGTGACGACCTACGTCCCGGGCAAGGAGCCCCTGGCGATGGTCCGCGCCACCCTGGAGGGCGCGAAGGCCCTCACCCACGACGGCCCCCTGGACGTCTGGCTGCTGGACGAGGGCGACGACGCACAGGCCCGGGAGCTGTGCCGGGAGCTGGGTGTGCGCCACTTCAGCCGCCGGGGGGTGCCCTACTGGAACCAGGAGTCGGGCCCGCACCGTGCGAAGACCAAGCACGGCAACTACAACGCCTGGCTGCAGGCGCACGGCCGGGACTACGAGTTCTTCGCCTCGGTCGACACCGACCACGTGCCGCTGCCCAACTTCCTTGAGCGGATGCTCGGTTACTTCCGCGATCCGGACGTGGCCTTCGTCGTCGGCCCGCAGGTCTACGGCAACTACACCGCGCCGGTCACCAAGTTGGCGGAGAGCCAGCAGTTCCTCTTCCACGCCCTGATCCAGCGCGCCGGGAACCACTACGGCTCCCCCATGTTCGTCGGTACGAACAACGCCGTGCGCGTCTCGGCGCTGCAGGGCATCGGCGGCCTGCGCGACTCCGTCACGGAGGACATGGCCACCGGCTTCGAGCTGCACCGCGCGAAGAACCCCGCCACGGGCCGGCACTGGCGCTCGGTCTACACCCCCGACGTACTGGCGGTGGGCGAGGGCCCGGAGTCGTGGACGGACTTCTTCACCCAGCAGCTGCGCTGGTCGCGGGGCACGTACGAGACCTGGACGCGGCAGTACTTCAAGCAGCCGGGCCGGATGCCCGCGCGCCGGCTGTGGAGCTACACGCTGATGCTCACCTACTACCCGATGACGGCCGTCAACTGGCTGATAGGCGTGGCCTCCTGCGTGCTCTTCCTCTGGCTGGGCGCCTCGGGCTCCCAGGTCCCGGCCTCGCTGTGGCTGATGCTGTACGCGGACGCCGCCGCCGCGCAGATCGGCCTGTACCTGTGGAACCGCCGGCACAACGTCTCCCCGCACGAGCCGGAGGGATCGGGGGGGCTGGGCGGCATGGCGATGTCCGCGATGTGCGCGCCGATCTACCTGAAGTCCCTCGCCGACACGGTGCTGCGCAAGCGCTCGGCCTTCGTCGTCACGCCCAAGGGCGCCTCGGCCAGCGCCGACCAGCCGGCGACCTTCCGGGTGCACCTCTTCTGGGCCGGTGTGCTGGGGGTGTCGTTCCTGGCCTCCATGGCCTTGGGGCACACCCACGCCGCCATGCGCACCTGGTCGCTGCTCGCGCTGGCGGTGGCGCTGGCCCCGGCCGCGATCTGGGGCTACGGGGAGCTGGCCGAGCGCCGCCGCAGAAGGGCGGCCGGCAGCGGGGGCGGGCTGCGGCCCGTACCGGCCGGGGAGCCGGCGCCCGCGAGCGCGGGTGCCGCGGGCCCGGCGCCCACCGCCAACACCCCGGCCGCCAGCACCACTTCGATGTCCTCAGGAGGTAACTGACGTGCCCCATCTGCCGAACAAGCGCGAGCCGAGCGGGCACGTGCCGGGCAGCCGCACCCCCCGCTCCCCCCGCGCGCGGGCGGCCAGCGCGCGCTGGGCCGTCAAGCGCGCGGCGCTGCGCGGCCTCGCCGTCCACGGCGCCGCGGCGAGGCGCCGGGCGGCCGGCGCGCTGGCCGAGAGGCGGGTGCGCAAGGCCCTGGCCGGTACGGCGGTCGCCCTGGTCCTGGCCGGGCTGAACGCCCCGGCGGCGATCGGCTTCGCCCGCGAGCAGTACCGCGCGTACGAGATCGCCCAGCCCGCGTACAAGGCGCGCTACGGCTCGTGGCAGGTGATGGAGACCCCCGGCGGCGACCGGCTCAACGCCATCCACGCCGCCCTGCTGCACACCGGCAAGGTGCTGCTGGTGGCCGGCTCGGGCAACGACCGGGTGAAGTTCGACGCGGGCACCTTCACCACCGTGCTGTGGAACCCGAAGGACAACAGCTACAAGAAGATCAGGACGCCGGCCGACCTCTTCTGCGCCGGCCACACCCAACTCGGCGACGGGCGGCTGCTGGTGGCCGGCGGCACCGCGCGCTACGAGCGCCTGGACGGCGACGTGGAGCGCGCGGGCGGCCGGATGCTGGTGAAGAACGAGAACCCCGACCGGCCGCTGAAACTGGCCAAGGGCACGCGTTTCACCGCCCCTTCGGGCCTCACCTACCGCTCGATGACCGCCGCCACCGTCCCGGCGGCGACCAAGCACGGCCAGGGGAGGAAGACCCGGGTCACCGCCGGGGAGACCAACGTCTTCGTGGAGGCGGAGAGGAAGGGCCCGAAGTTCGCCAACTCCCGCCAGTCGCAGTACGAGATCGAGGGCCTGCGCGGCGAGGACGTCTACAACGTCTACGGGCTCGCCCAGAAGATCACCATGGACAAGCAGGACTTCCAGGGGATCAAGGACGCCTTCGAGTTCGACCCGGTGAAGGAGGAGTACGTCCGGGTCGACCCGATGAAGAAGGCCCGCTGGTACCCGACCCTGGTGACGCTGGCCGACGGGCGCGTGCTCTCGGTCTCCGGACTGGACGAGGCCGGCGAGGTCCTCTACGGCGACAACGAGATCTACGACCCGAGAACGAAGAAGTGGTCGAAGGGGCCCACCCGTTACTTCCCCACCTATCCGGCCCTCTTCCTCACCAAGGGCAACAAGCTCTTCTACTCCGGGGCCAACGCCGGCTACGGACCGGCCGACCAGGGCCGCACCCCCGGCCTGTGGGACCTGGAGAGGAACACCTTCGAGCCGGTGAAGGGCATGAGCGACCCCGACCAGCTGGAGACCGCCGGCTCCCTGCTGCTGCCCCCCGCGCAGGACCAGAAGGTGATGGTGCTGGGCGGCGGCGGGGTCGGGGAGTCCAAGCGCTCCACCGAACGCACCACGATCGTGGACCTGAAGTCCGGCAGGCCCGCCTACCAGGACGGCCCGAAGCTGAGCGAGCCCACCCGCTACCTCAACAGCGTGATCCTGCCGGACGACTCGGTCTTCACCACCGGCGGCTCGCGCGACTACCGGGGGCGCGGCAACTCCGACATCCTGAAGGCCCAGTTCTACGAGCCCGGCGCCAACGCCTTCCGCCCGGCCGCCGACCCGCTCGTGGGCCGCAACTACCACACCGAGTCGCTGCTGCTCCCCGACGGCCGGGTGGCGGTCTTCGGCTCCGACCCGCTCTTCTCCGACAAGGCCGGCTCGCGCCCGGGCTCCTTCGAGCAGCGCATCGAGGTGTACGAGCCGCCGTACCTGCACCGCAAGGACGTCGGGCAGCGCCCGGTGATCGGCGCGGGCCCCGAGCGCCCCGCGCCGGGGTCGGCTGCGGTGTACGAGGTGCGGGGCGCCGAGCGCATCGCCAAGGTCCGGCTGCTGCGCCCGAGTTCGGTCACGCATGTGACGGACGTCGAACAGCGGTCGATCCAGGTGGACTTCACCGCGAAGGGCGGGAAGGTGACGGCGAAGATCCCCGCGGACCGCTCGCTGGTCCCGCCCGGCTGGTACATGCTCACCATGACGGACGCCAAGGGGCTGCCGTCGGAGGCGAAGTGGGTCCATCTGCCCTGAGCTGGCGACGGGTTGGAGGCGCTGACCGCGCGGCCGGGGTCAGCGCCTCCGGCGTGCCACCGCCGTGCGGCGCTCGTTCCAGGCGGCGGCGCGGGCCAGGCCCAGGGCGTAGTCGGGCCACCAGGTGCCGGCCGCCGGGCCGCCGCGGCACCAGCCGTCGGAGTCGCCGGGGCGCTTGACCCACAGGTAGGCGTCGGCGAGGGGGTCGCCGGTGGCGGTGGTGGGCGGGATGCCGAGGGCGCGGCCGGGCGGGTTGCACCAGGGGTCGGGGCCCTCGGTGGCGGGGCCGTTGCCGTTGCGTCCGGTGTCGACGACGAAGTGCTTGCCGCCCAGGAGGGCGGCGAGGTCGCGCCCGTAGCGCAGGGAGTCCCCGGTGGTCTGGAAGTTGGCGGTGTTGATCGCGAAGCCGTCCGCGTCCGCGATGCCCGAGGACCACAGGCGGCGGGAGAGGAGGCCGAGGTCCTGGTGCCAGGCGGAGTTGCCGGCGTCCAGGTAGACGCGCACGCCCGGCCGCTGCTTGAGGCGGCGCACCGCGTCGCCCAGCATCCCCTGGCGCTCCTGGTGGTACTCCCCCGGTGTGCAGCCGCTCTCCATCTGCGCCACCGCGTCGGGCTCCAGGACGACCACGGCCCGCGCGTCCCCGATGTTGTCGGCGAAGGCGCCGATCCAGCGCTGGTAGGCGGCCCGGTCGGGGGCGCCGCCCGCCGAGTGCTGGCCGCAGTCGCGGTGCGGGATGTTGTACGCCACCAGCACGGCCGTGGCACCGGCCGCGCCCGCGCCCCGTACCGCCCGCGCCACGTCGGCGCCGACCCGGGACTCGTCGCCCGAGGGCCACACGGCGAGGGACCGCTCGGAGATCAGGCGCAGCAGCCGGGCGTCGTCACTACGCCCCTGCGCCTCCCAGTCGCGCACCTGCACGGCGGCGGCACTGTCCGGATCGACCCAGAAGGGGGCTGGATCCCCGACGGGGGTGGGCTGGGCGGCGGGCGAGGCGGCGATGAGCGCCAGGCTGACCGCGGCGAGGAGGAGGGGGCGTCCTGGCATCCGGATTCCTGGGCGGGGCGCGGGCGGACAAGAAGCCCCTACCCTGACATATAAGACAATCCATCCGGCCGTACGAGCCCCGGCGAGGCGGCGGAAAGCCGGAAAACCCCGGTGGCCGCCATCCCGCGGCCCGCCGCCCCGGACCGCGTCACCCGCCGCCGAGCGCGATCCCCAGCGGCGTGCGCTCGTACAGCACGTGGTGGCGCACCCGCCGCGAGGTGAGCAGCCCCGCGTCGCGCAGGGCGGCCAGATGCGCCGAGACGGTGGACGGCGCCAGCCCCAGCCGCGCGGCCAGCACGGTGGTGGCGGCGGGCTCGTCGAGCGCGGCCAGCACCTGGGCGCGGCCCGCGCCCAGCAGCCGCGCCAGCGCCTCGCCGGCCTCCGGGCCCGCCCGCTGCCAGAGCGAGCCGACGCCGCGCGCCGGATAGGCCAGCGCGGGGCTCCACGGCGGCTCGAAGCCGGTCACCACGTCCGGCCAGAGGAAGGCGCTGGGCAGCAGCAGGAGCCCCTGGCCGCCCAGATCGCGCGTGTACTCCCAGCGGGTGTCCAGCGTCAGCACCCCGCCGGCCCACCGCACCTTCGGATGCAGCTCCGCGAACAGCGCCTCCAGCCCGCCCAGCGCCAACCGCCGGGTGTGGAAGGCGACATCGGCCTCCAGCAGCGCCCGCAACCGGGGCCAGTGCGGCTCGACCAGCGCGTGCCAGGCGGCCTGGAGCAGGTCGGCGAGCACCGCGACGGCCCGGACCGGATCGGCCAGCAGCTCCCGCGCCACCGGGTGCTCCGCCGCCCCCGGGGTGTGGGCCAGCGACAGCCGCATGTCCCGCAGCGCGGCGTCCGGGTCGGCGGCCCGGACCACCGCGATCTCCTCCGCGAAGCCGGCGGTGAGGCTGAGCGGGGGCGGGCCGAGGAAGTCCGGCGAGGTGCCGCTGCGCGGCATGAACAGCCACAGCGGGGTGAGGTCCAGGTCGCGGGCGCGCTCGCGGATCTCGCGCAGCCAGGGCAGGTGGAAGCCCTGCCGGTCGGGGCGGATGAGGGTGCGGACCGCGTCGTGGGTCTCCCAGAGCGGGGAGATCGCGAACCGCAGCCGCAGCAGGTCCTCGGGGCCGAAGACCAGTCGCGACGCCATGACCGCCCCCTCCCCCGGTGATTCGCTCCAGCCCGAAAGACTACGCCGCCGCCCGCCGCCGCGCGAGGCTGCGCCCATGAGCACCGACGCCCACCCGCCCGCCGGCCCGGACACCGCACCCGGCCCGGACACCGCGCCCGAGACCGCGCCCGAGACCGCCGCATCCGCCGGCTACCGCGCCGTCTTCGCCGTCCGCGAGTTCCGCGCCGTCTTCGCCGCGCACCTGCTCTCCCTGCTCGGCGTGATCCTCAGCGAGATCGCCCTGTCGGTGCTGGTCTACCGGCTGACCGGCTCGCCCCTGATGAGCGCGCTGGCCTTCGCGGTGGGCTTCCTCCCCTACCTCCTCAGCGGCACCCTGCTCGCCTCCGTCGCCGACCGCTACCCGGCCCGGCGCGTACTGGTCACCTGCGACCTGCTGTGCGCCGCCGCCGCGGCGGCCATGGTGCTGCCCGGCACGGGCGTCGGCACGCTGCTCGCCCTGCGCTGCGCGATCGCCGCCGTCGCCCCGGTCTTCGCCGGCACCCGCGCCGCCACCCTCGGCGACATCCTCGGCAGCGGCGACCTCTTCGTCCTGGGCCGCTCGCTGCTGCGGATCGTCAGCCAGTCCACCCTGATCGCCGGCTACGGCGCCGGCGGCGTCCTGCTGGCGTTCCTCTCCCCGCGCGCCGCCCTCACCACCACCGCGCTGACCTTCCTGGCCTCCGCCGCCATCCTGCGCCTGGGCACGCGGCGCCGCCCGGCCCGCCACCACGCCCAGGAGCGCGGCGCCGCGCTGCTGCGCGCCTCCCTCTCCGGCGCCCGGCAGCTCCTGGGCCACCGCAGGATCCGGCTGCTGATGCTGCTGTCCTGGGTGCCGCCGCTGTTCTCCGTCGCGCCGGAGGCCCTCGTGGCCCCGTACACCGACAGCATCGGCGCGGGCACCGTCGCGCTGGGCGTGCTGATGTGCGCGCTGCCGGTGGGCACCATCGCCGGGGAGGTCTTCGCCGGCTCGGCCCTCTCCCCCGCCACCCGGGCGCGGATCGTCGCACCGCTGGCGGCGACCGCGCTGCTGCCGTACCTGCTGTACGTCCTGCATCCCGGCGTCCCCCTGGCGCTGGTCGCGCTGGTGGTCTGCGGGCTGGGCTCGGCGTACACCCTGGGTCTGGACCGCTGGTTCGTCGACGCGGTGCCGGAGGAGCTGCGCGGGCGGGCGATGACGCTGCTGCAGGCCGGGCTGATGACGCTGCAGGGCGTCGGGATGGCGGCGGCGGGCGCGGCGGCGGAGTTCGTCCCCGTGCAGTACGTCGTCGCGGGTGCGGGGGCGCTGGGCACGGTGTGCACGGTGTGCCTGCTGGCGGGGCTGCGCAGGGCCGAGGGCCGTACCAAGGAGTGGGACCGGACCGACCGCGATGTGACCACCGGGTAATCTCTGGCCCGTGCCCAAGCCCCTCAGCCTCCCCTTCGACCCGATCGCCCGCGCCGACGCCCTGTGGACGCGGCGCTGGGGCGGCGCCCCCGCGATGGCCGCGATCACCTCGGTCATGCGCGCCCACCAGATCCTGCTGGCGGAGGTCGACGCGGTCGTCAAGCCCTACGGGCTGACCTTCGCGCGCTACGAGGCCCTCGTCCTGCTCACCTTCGCCAAGGAGGGCGAGCTGGCGATGTCGAAGATCGGCGAGCGGCTGATGGTCCACCCCACCTCGGTGACCAACACCGTCGACCGGCTGGCCGCCTCCGGCTACGTCGCCAAGCGCCCCAACCCCAACGACGGGCGCGGCACGCTCGCCTCGATCACCGCCAAGGGGCGCGAGGTGGTGGACGCGGCGACGCGGGAGCTGATGGCGATGGACTTCGGCCTGTCGGCCTACGACGCCGAGGAGTGCGCGGAGATCTTCGCGATGCTGCGCCCGCTGCGGATAGCGGCCGGGGACTTCGAGCCGGAGTAGACCGGAGCAGGCCGGCGCCGGCCAGGGTGACGCGTCTCGCACCGGGGGGCCGCCGGGGCACCGGCGGGGCCCGGCTAGTCTCGTACGCATGAAGCGAAGTGTGCTGACCCGCTACCGGACGATGGCGTACGTCACCGGTGTCCTGCTGATCCTGCTGGTGCTCGGCATGATCGGGAAGTACGTGCTGGAGCTCGACGGCGCCGACAGCTTCACCAAGGTCGTCGGCATCGCCCACGGCTGGCTCTACATCCTCTACCTGGTCTTCGCCTTCGACCTGGGCTCGAAGGCGAAGTGGCCGCTGGGCAAGCAGCTCTGGGTGCTGCTCGCGGGCACGGTCCCCACGGCGGCGTTCTTCGTGGAGCGCCGGGTGGCCGACGAGGTGGCCCCGCTGATCCGCGACACGGACGGGGACGCGGCGATCGCGAAGGCGTGACGGCGGAGGCATGGCGGCGGAAGCGTGACCGCGAAGGCATGACAGCGGAAACGTGACCGCGGCGGCGACGACGAACGCGAACCCCGCTCCCCCCGCCAGGACTCCCCCCGTGAAGCCCCCACACCCGCCCAAGGGTAGCCACCCGCACTGACAGGAGCCCTCCGCCGGATCGATGCCGGCCGGAGGGCTCCTGCCAGTGCGCCGAGCGCCGGTGCGTCGGGCCGCGCACGCGCCCCGGCTACCCCGTCAGCCCCGCCACCAGCTCGTCCGCCGCGCGGTACGGGTCCAGCTCGCCGGCGACGATCCGCTCCGCCAGCCGCGTCAGCCGCCGGTCGCCGTGCAGGTCGCCGATGCGCTCGCGCAGCCGTGTGA
Organism: Streptomyces polyrhachis; assembly: GCF_042663125.1. Classification (NCBI taxonomy): domain Bacteria; kingdom Bacillati; phylum Actinomycetota; class Actinomycetes; order Kitasatosporales; family Streptomycetaceae; genus Streptomyces; species Streptomyces polyrhachis. Next base: position 25,779 of record NZ_JBHSZO010000042.1, read on the forward strand.
CGGCGATCGTCTCCGTCTCGTCCGCCGCCCGCGCCACCCGCCGCTCGGCCAGCACCCCGCGCTCCTCCATCCACGCGCGGTGCTTCTCCAGCGCCTCGACGACCTCCTCGACGCCCTCGCCGCGCGCCGCGACCGTCTTGACGATCGGCGGGCGCCAGTCGCCGGGTTCGCGGGCCTCGCCCAGGCCCAGCATGTGGTTCAGCTCGCGGGCGGTGGCATCGGCGCCGTCGCGGTCGGCCTTGTTGACGACGTACACGTCGCCGATCTCCAGGATGCCCGCCTTCGCGGCCTGGATGCCGTCGCCCATCCCCGGCGCGAGCAGGACGACGGAGGTGTCCGCCTGCGAGGCGATCTCCACCTCCGACTGCCCGACGCCGACGGTCTCCACCAGCACCACGTCGCAGCCGGCCGCGTCCAGTACGCGGATCGCCTGCGGCGCGGCCCAGGCGAGCCCGCCGAGGTGGCCGCGGGTGGCCATGGAGCGGATGTAGACGCCGGGGTCGGAGGCGTGCTCGCTCATCCGCACCCGGTCGCCCAGCAGCGCGCCGCCGGAGAAGGGCGAGGACGGGTCGACGGCCAGGACGCCGACCCGCTTGCCGCGCCTGCGGTACGCCGACACCAGCGCCGAGGTGGAGGTCGACTTGCCCACCCCGGGCGAGCCGGTGAGCCCCACCACGTACGCCCCGCCGGTGAGCGGTGCGAGCGCGGCCATGACCTCCCGCAGCTGCGGGGAGGCCCCCTCGACCAGGGAGATCAGCCGGGCCACGGCCCGCGGCCGGCCCTCCCGGGCCTGGGCTACCAGCGTGGGGACGTCTGCCATGGGTGCGCGTGCTCCTGTCGTACGTGGTGGTGCCGGACGGCCGCCGGGGTGGCGGCGCCCCTGACTACTTGCCGGGGACCTTCACGATGAGCGCGTCACCCTGACCGCCGCCACCGCACAGCGCCGCCGCGCCGACGCCGCCGCCGCGCCGCTTCAGCTCCAGCGCCAGGTGCAGGACGAGCCGCGCGCCGGACATCCCGATCGGGTGGCCCAGGGCGATGGCACCGCCGTTGACGTTCACCTTTTCGGGGGTGACGCCGAGGTCCTTCATGGACTGCACGGCGACGGCGGCGAAGGCCTCGTTGATCTCGATCAGGTCGAGGTCGCCGACGTCCAGGCCCTCCTTCTTCAGGGCGTGCAGGATCGCGTTGGAGGGCTGCGACTGCAGGGAGTTGTCCGGGCCGGCGACGTTGCCGTGGGCGCCGATCTCGGCCAGCCACTCCAGGCCCAGCTCCTCGGCCTTGGCCTTGCTCATCACGACGACCGCCGCGGCGCCGTCGGAGATCTGCGAGGCGGTGCCGGCGGTGATGGTGCCGTCCTTGGCGAAGGCCGGGCGCAGCCTGCCGAGGGACTCGGCGGTGGTCTCCGGGCGGATGCCCTCGTCCTTGGCGAAGAGCACCGGCTCGCCGCGGCGCTGGGGGATCTCCACCGGGGTGATCTCGGCGTCGAAGACGCCGGCCTCCCGGGCGGCGGCGGCGCGCTGGTGGGAGAGGGCGCCCAGTTCGTCCTGGGAGGCGCGGTCGATGCCCAGGCGGGTGTTGTGCTTCTCGGTGGACTCGCCCATGGCGATGTTCTCGAAGGCGTCCGTCAGGCCGTCGTGCGCCATCGAGTCCAGCATCTCGACGGCGCCGTACTTGTAGCCCTCGCGGGACTTGGGGAGCAGGTGCGGGGCGTTGGTCATCGACTCCTGGCCGCCGGCGACGACGATGTCGAACTCGCCGGCGCGGATCAGCTGGTCGGCCAGCGCGATGGCGTCCAGGCCGGAGAGGCAGACCTTGTTCACGGTCAGCGCGGGGACGTTCATCGGGATGCCGGCCTTGACGGCGGCCTGGCGGGCGGGGATCTGGCCGGCGCCGGCCTGGAGGACCTGGCCCATGATCACGTACTCGACCTGGTCACCGGAGATGCCGGCCCGGTCCAGGGCGGCCTTGATGGCGAAACCGCCGAGGTCCGCGCCGGAGAAGCTCTTCAGCGAACCGAGCAGGCGCCCCATGGGCGTACGGGCTCCTGCGACGATCACGGAGGTGGTGCCGGGAGTGCCAGTCATGCGTCCGCCCCTTCGGGGAAAAAGTAAGTGAGGGTAGGAGGCTGCCGCCGAACCCCCGTCTGCGCCCCGGCGCCCGGCACGCACTCTCGGCGCACGGCGCCCCAGGACAGGTGGCTCCGCCACATGACCTGTGACACCGCACGCCGAGAGCACGCACCGACCACCGCGACGCCCGCGCTCCGCGCGGACGACGGGGGTTCGGCGGCAGCCTCCACGTCAATGTACTTACGCACGCCTATCCGGGTCACTGCTCCGCGACTGTGACCGTGCGCACGTTGCGTAACCGCATGGAACAGCGGTGGACTGGATACATGCTGACGCGAATCGATCACATCGGGATCGCCTGTTTCGACCTCGACAAGACGGTGGAGTTCTACCGCTCCACCTACGGCTTCGAGGTCTTCCACAGCGAGGTCAACGAGGAGCAGGGCGTGCGCGAGGCCATGCTGAAGATCAACGAGACCTCCGACGGCGGCGCCTCCTACCTCCAGCTGCTGGAGCCCACCCGGGAGGACTCCCCGGTCGGCAAGTGGCTGGCGAAGAACGGCGAGGGCGTCCACCACATCGCCTTCGGCACCGGCGACGTGGACGCCGACGCCGCGGAGATCCGGGGCAGGGGCGTACGCGTGCTGTACGAGGAGCCGCGCACCGGCTCCATGGGCTCGCGGATCACCTTCCTGCACCCCAAGGACTGCGGCGGAGTACTGACGGAGCTGGTCACGGCCGCCCCCACGGCGGAGCACGGCCAGGAGCACGGCCAGGAGCACTGACCGCGCCCCCGCCGAAGGCCGCGGGCACCCGGGAGGAGATCGCTTACCCCCGGCCCACTGACCGTTGCGTTCCGGTCCCGGTACAGTGCATGGGGGCCGCCTCCGTCCTGGGGCGGCCCGATGAGCTGACGCGATCATCGCCGACGGGTCCGTGCCCGGGCATGTCGGCTCATCAGTTCAGCAGGACACAGACGACCAGGGGACGGATGGGACCGCGCAGTGCGGGGCTACGACCGCTACCAGCCTGAGCAGGCCGAGGCAGCCCACGAGGGGCTGGACGGACTCTCGCAGTTCGAAGCCGAGATCAAGCGGCTGAAGAAGGAGCGCGAGAAGGCCGTCCAGCGCGTCGAGGACCTCGGCTACCAGGTCGAGGTGCTGCGCGCCAAGCTCCACGAGGCGCGCCGCGCCATCGCTTCCCGGCCTGCCTACGGAGACGTCGGCCAGCAGGCCGAGCAGCTGCTCCGTACTGCCCAGATGCAGGCCGAGCAGATGCGTGCGGACGTCGAGCGCGAGCTGCGCGAGGCCCGCGCCCAGGCCCAGCGGCTGCTGCAGGAGCACGCCGAGCGCCAGGCGCAGCTGGAGTCCGAGCTGCACGCGGAGGCGATCAAGCGCCGCCAGCGCCTCGACGAGGAGCTGGCCGAGCGCCGCAGCAGCGTCGAGACCCACGTCAACGAGAACGTCCGCTGGGCCGAGCAGGTCCGCGCCCGCAGCGAGTCCCAGGCCGAGCGGCTGCTCGCGGAGAGCCGCGCGGAGGCCGAGCAGGCCGTGGCGGCCGCCCGCGCCGAGGCGCAGCGGCTGACCGAGCAGGCCCGCCGGCGCGTCGGTGACGAGGCGCAGGGCGCCCGCCGCGAGGCCGAGGAGATCCTGCGCCGGGCCCGTACCGACGCCGAACGGCTGCTGGGGGCCGCCGGCGCCCAGGCCGCGGAGGCCACGGAGCACGCCGAGAAGCTGCGTACCTCCACCACCGCCGAGTCCGAGAACGCACGGCGCGAGGCCGCCGAGCTGCAGCGCACCGCGCAGCTGCGGGCCCAGGAGGCCCAGGAGGCGCTTCGCGCGGCGCGCGCCGAGGCCGAGCGGCTGCTCGCGGAGGCGGAGAAGACCGTCGCCAAGCGGGTCGCCGACACCGAGGCCAACGCCGAGCAGCGGATGAACACCACCCGCGCGGAGATCTCCCGGGTGGTCGGCGAGGCGACCAAGCAGGCCGAGAAGGTCAGGGCGGAGGCCGAGCAGCTGCTCGCCGACGCCCGCCGGCAGGCGGACAAGCAGCTCTCGGAGGCCGGCGAGCAGGCCCGCAGCAAGTCGGCGGAGGAGAGCGCCAACGCGCTCGCCCAGGCGGCCAAGACCGCCGAGGACATCATCACCAAGGCCACCGCCGAGGCGGCGGAGTCCACCCGGGCCGCCGCCGCGGAGGCCGAGCGGATCAAGGCGGAGGCCGCCTCCGAGTCCAACCGGCTGCGCCGGGAGGCCGCCGACACCGCCGAGCAGGTCAAGGGCGCCGCCAAGGACGACACCGCGGCCTTCCGGCAGAAGACCGTGGAGCTGCAGGAGGAGGCGCGCCGGCTGCGCGGCGAGGCCGAGCAGCTGCGCGCGGAGGCCGTCGCCGAGGGCGAGCGCATCCGCGGCGAGGCGCGCCGCGAGGCGCTGGCGAAGATCGAGGAGGCGGCGACGTCCGCCGAGGAGATCCTCGCCAGGGCCGGCCAGGACGCCGAGCAGGTACGCGAGAGCGCCGCCGCCGACGGCGCGGGGGTGCGCGCCGAGGCGATCGAGCGGGCCGGCGCCCTGCGCCGCCAGGCCGAGGAGGCCCTGGAGCGGGCCCGCGCCGAGGCCGAGGAGCTGCGCGCCGGCGGCGAGAGCCGCGCCGGGGAGCTCGTGGCCGCCGCGGAGGAGGCCGCCCGCGGTGTCCGCCGGGAGGCCGAGGAGGCCGCACAGGCCCAACGGGCCGATGTACAGGAGGAGTTGGACCGGCTGCGCCGCGAGGCGGAGTCCCGCGTCGCCGCTGCCGAGGAGGCGCTGGGCCAGGCCCGCGCAGAGGCCGAGCGCATCCGCCGCGAGGCCGCGGAGGAAAGCGACCGGCTGCGCGCGGAGGCCGCCGCCCGGCTGCGCACCCTGCAGCAGCAGGCCGAGGAGGAGGCCGGACGGGTCCGCGAGGAGGCCGCCGCCGCGGCCGGCGCCGCCCGCGCCGAGGCCGAGACGGCCGCCGCCCGGCTGCGTACGGACGCCGCCGAGGAGGCCGAGCGGCTGCGCACCGAGGCCCAGGAGACCGCCGACCGGCTGCGCGCGGAGGCCGCCGCCGCGGCGGAGCGGCTGCAGACCCAGGCCGCCGAGGCGCTCACCGCCGCTCAGGAGGAGGCGTCGCGCCGCCGCCGGGAGGCCGAGGAGCTGCTCTCCGACGCCCGCCAGGACGCCGACCGCGAGCGCAGTCAGGCCCGGGTGGAGAGCGACGAGCTGCTCGCCAACGCCCGCAAGCGCGTCGAGGAGGCCCAGCAGGAGGCGTCCCGGCTGCTGGCGGACGCCGAGCGGCACTCCCGCGAGCAGGTCACGGCCGCCGAGAGCACCGCCCAGCAGGTCCGCGACGCGGTCCGGGACCTGCACGCCCAGGCCGAGGAGGAGATCTCCGGTCTGAAGGCCGCCGCCGAGCACTACACCGCCACGCTGCGCCGCGAGACGGAGGAGGAGACCTCCGCCGCGAAGGCCCTCGCGGAGTCCGCGGTCAACGAGGCGCTCGCGGAGGCCGAGCGGATGCGCGAGGGCGCCGAGCGGCTGCGCGACGAGTCCCGCCAGGACGCCGCCAAGCGCCGCGCCGAGGCCGCCGAGCAGGTCGACACCCTGGTCGCCAAGGCGCAGGAGGAGGCGCTGCGCGCCGCCACCGAGGCCGAGGAGCAGGCGGACCGGCTGGTGGGCGCCGCCCGCAAGGAGGCCGAGCGGCTGGTCGCGCAGGCCACCGCGCAGGCGCACGCGCTGACCGAGCGCACCCGCGGCGAGGCCGACACCGTGCTGGAGGAGGCGCGCCGCGACTCGGCGCACATCCGCGAGCGGGCGGAGGAGCTGCGGACCCGTACGGACAAGGAGATCGAGGAGCTGCACGAGCGCTCCCGCCGGGAGAGCGCGGAGCTGACCCGCGCCGCCGGGGAGCGCGTCGACAGGCTGGTCGCCGCCGCCGAGGAGCAGTTGACCGCCGCGCAGGCCAAGGCCAAGGACGTGCTCTCCGACGCGAGCGGCGAGGCGAGCAAGGTCCGTATCGCCGCGGTGCGCAAGGCCGAGTCGCTGCTGAAGGAGGCGGAGGCGCGCAAGGCCGAGTCCTTCGACGAGGCGGAGCGCACGAAGATCGAGGCCCGCGCGGAGGCCAAGCGGATCATCGAGGAGGGCCGGCGGGAGCTGGAGGTCATCACGCGGCGCCGGGAGGACATCAACGCGGAGATCTCCCGCGTGCAGTCCGTCCTGGACGCGCTGGAGTCTTTCCAGGGGCCGCCCGCAGGGGGTAGTAAGGACGCCAAGGACGGCGCGAAGGCCCCGGCCGCGGCCGGGGCGCCGCGCTCGGGTGGCAAGCAGAGCGACGGCTAAGCACCCGAAAGGAGGGTCATTCTCCAGATCAAGTGCGGAATGACTCTCTGACACGCCGTCGAGGCCCCTAAGATTCCCCCTATCACCTCACCCGGTCTCACCCGACAGGAAATCCATGAGCGACACATCCTCCCCCTTCGGCTTCGATTTCGTGCGGCGCGGATATGACCGCGGTCAGGTGGACGAGCGCATCACCAAACTCGTCGCCGACCGCGACAGCGCGCTGGCGCGTATCACCGCCCTGGAGAAGCGGATCGAGGAGCTCCACCTCGAGACGCAGAGCGCCCAGGCCCAGGTCAACGACGCCGAGCCGTCCTACGCCGGTCTCGGTGCCCGGGTCGAGAAGATCCTGCGGCTGGCCGAGGAGGAGGCGAAGGACCTGCGCGAGGAGGCCCGTCGCGCCGCCGAGCAGCACCGCGAGCTGGCGGAGTCCGCCGCCCAGCAGGTCCGCAACGACGCGGAGTCCTTCGCCGCCGAGCGCAAGGCCAAGGCCGAGGACGAGGGCGTCCGGATCGTCGAGAAGGCGAAGAGCGAGGCGGCCGGCATGCGTGCCGACGCCCAGAAGGACGCCCAGTCCAAGCGCGAGGAGGCGGACTCCCTCTTCGAGGAGACCCGCGCCAAGGCCGCCCAGGCCGCCGCGGACTTCGAGACCAACCTCGCCAAGCGCCGCGACCAGTCCGAGCGCGACCTCGCCTCCCGCCAGGCCAAGGCCGAGAAGCGCCTCGCCGAGATCGAGCACCGGGCGGAGCAGCTGCGCCTGGAGGCGGAGAAGCTGCGCACGGACGCCGAGCGCCGCGCCCGCCAGACGGTGGAGACCGCGCAGCGCCAGGCCGAGGACATCGTCGCCGACGCCAACGCCAAGGCCGACCGGGTGCGTTCGGAGTCGGAGCGCGAGCTGGCGGCGCTCACCAACCGCCGCGACTCCATCAACGCCCAGCTGACCAACGTCCGCGAGATGCTGGCCACGCTCACGGGCGCGGCGGTCGCCGCCCAGACGACCCCGGAGATCGAGGACAGCAAGCCGGGCGTGCCCGCGCAGCAGACCCGCTGAGCCGGGCGGCCGCCGGATCGGCCGTCCTCCAGCACCTTGCGGCGAAGCCCCGCACCGGTGGCGGTGCGGGGCTTCGCCGTGCCCGCGCGTCGCAGTGGGCCCGTCTTCCCGGCCGCACTTAGCGTGGGGGCGTTGTCCTACGGGAAGGGCTGGACGGATGATCGAGGTCGAGGGGCTGACCAAGCGCTACGGTGCCAAGCTCGCCGTGGACGACGTGTCCTTCCAGGTGCGACCGGGCCGTGTGACCGGCTTTCTCGGGCCCAACGGGGCCGGGAAGTCCACCACGATGCGGATGATGCTCGACCTGGACGCGCCGACCGCCGGCCGGGTCCGTATCGACGGCAGGCGCTACCGGGACCTGGACGAGCCGCTGACGTACATGGGCGCCCTGCTGGACGCCAAGGCGATGAACGGCGGCCGCAGCGCGTACAACAACCTGCTCTGCCTGGCCCAGAGCAACCGCATCCCCCGCCACCGGGTGGGCGAGGTGCTGGACACGGTGGGGCTGGGCGCGGTCGCGGGGAAGAAGTCCAAGGGCTTCTCGCTGGGCATGGGCCAGCGGCTGGGCATCGCCTCCGCGCTGCTGGGCGATCCGCGGATCCTGATGTTCGACGAGCCGGTCAACGGCCTCGACCCCGAGGGCATCCACTGGATCCGCAACCTGATGAAGAGCCTGGCCGCCCAGGGCCGTACCGTCTTCGTCTCCAGCCATCTGATGAGCGAGATGGCCCTGACCGCCGACCACCTCATCGTCATCGGCCAGGGGAGGCTCCTCGCGGACACCTCGATGGCGGACTTCATCGCGGAGAACTCCCGCTCCTTCGTCCGCGTGCGCAGCCCCCAGCACGAGCAGCTGAAGGACGCCTTCCACCGCGCCGGCCTCACGGCCGTGGAGGTCGGCGACGGCTCCTTCGAGGTGGAGGGCCCGGACGCCGCGAAGGAGATCGGGGAGCTGGCCGCGCAGAGCGGGATCACGCTGTACGAGCTGAGTCCGCAGCGCGCCTCGCTGGAGGAGGCGTTCATGCAGATGACGGCCGGTGCGGTGGAGTACCACGCGCACAACCTCAACGAGCCGGGACAGACCGCCGCCGCTCCCGCGGGCCCGCAGTGGGGCCGGGGCGACGGCGCGAACGGGAAGGGCTGAAGACGATGGCATCCGCTTCCGCGGTCCTGGAGTCCGAGTGGACCAAGATCCGTACCGTCGCCTCCACGAAGTGGACGCTGGCGGCCGTGCTGCTGATCACGCTGGGGGTGGGTATCGCGCTCTCGGCAGTGACGAACGCCCTCTTCGACGATATGAGCGAGAACGAGCGCGCCACCTTCGACCCGACGTTCGTGAGCTTCTCGGGCATGATCCTGGGGCAGCTCGCGATGATCGTCTTCGGGGTGCTGGTGGTGGGTACGGAGTACAGCTCCGGCATGATCCGTACCTCGCTGCAGGCGGTCCCCCGCCGGGGGCTCTTCTACGCCTCCAAGGTCGCTGCCGCCTCCGCCCTCGCGCTGGTGGTCGGCATGCTGACGAGCTTCCTCACCTTCTTCGCCTGCCAGGCGGTGCTCGGCGGCCACCGGACGTCGATCGGTGAGCCCGGCGTGCTGCGCGCGGTGGTCGGGGGCGGGCTGTACCTGATGCTGATCGCGATGCTGGCGATGGGCGTGACGGCGATGCTGCGCAGCTCGATGCTGGCGCTGGGCATCCTGATGCCGCTGATGTTCCTGGTCTCCCCCATCCTCGCGGCCGTCCCGGGCGCGAAGAAGGTCGCCCGCTACCTGCCCGACCAGGCGGGCTCGAAGATCATGCAGGTGGTGCCGGGCGCGATGGACAGCGACGAGGTGCCGTACGGACCCTGGGGCGGCCTGGGCATCATGGCGCTGTGGGTGGCGGCGGCGCTGATCGGCGGCTATCTGGTGCTCAAGAACCGCGACGCCTGAGCGGGTTGGGAACGCACCGCCCGGTGCGGAACCGAAAACGGGCCGATAGCCTCTCACTTCACACGGGGGGCGGTGTTCCCCCCGCCCACCAGTGAGGGGATGACGCACCTTGATCGAGGCTCGCGGACTGAGTAAACGCTACGGCGCCAGGTGGGCCGTGTCGGACCTGTCGTTCACCGTCCGCCCCGGCGTCGTGACCGGCTTCCTCGGGCCCAACGGGGCCGGGAAGTCCACCACGATGCGGATGATCCTCGGCCTCGACGCCCCCGACACCGGCACGGTCACCGTCAACGGACTGCCCTTCCGCGAGCTGCCCAACGCCCCGCGCCAGGTGGGCGCGCTGCTGGACGCGAAGGCCGTGCACGGCGGGCGCAGCGCCCGCGCGCACCTGACCTGCCTGGCGCAGCTCTCCGGTATCCCGCGCCGGCGGGTGGACGAGGTGCTCGACGTGGTGGGTCTGCACGGGGTCGCCGAGCAGCGCTCGAAGGGCTTCTCGCTGGGCATGGCGCAGCGGCTGGGGATCGCGGCGGCGCTGCTGGGCGATCCGCGGGTGCTGCTCTTCGACGAGCCGGTCAACGGCCTCGACCCCGAAGGCATCCGCTGGGTGCGGGAGTTGATGCGGGGGCTGGCCGCCGAGGGGCGGACCGTCTTCGTCTCCAGCCATCTGATGAGCGAGATGGCGCTCACGGCCGACCACCTCGTGGTCATCGGGCGCGGGCGGCTCATCGCGGACACGAGCGTCGCGGAGTTCATCGCGCGCAGTTCCGCGGGCTACGCCCTGGTGCGTACACCGGACGCCGAGCAGGCCCGTACGCTCGCCGGGTTGCTGCGGGGCGAGGGCGCGGCGGTGGAGGAACTGCCGGACGGGGCGCTGAAGGTGGGCGCGCTGCCGCTGCCGCGGATCAGCGACCTCGCCCACGGGGCGCAGGTGCGGCTGTGGGAGCTGTCGCCGCACACCGGGTCGCTGGAGGACGCGTACATGCGACTCACCGACTCCGCCGTGGACTACCGGTCCGTCGCCGATCCGCGCGCCGGACTGTCGGCCGAGGCACCGCCCGAGCCGGCCCCGTCGTCGCCGCTGCCGGGCGGCACCGAGATCCTGCAGAGCGAGGGCGCCCGATGAGCCGGATCACTGCCACCACCGCTACCGCCGACGGCGGTTACGTCTCCGCGCTGCCCGTGCGGCGCACGCACCTGGGCGACGCGCTGCTCTCGGAGTGGACGAAGATCCGCTCGGTGCGCTCCACGATGTGGACGCTGGGCATCATGCTGGTCCTGGTCATCGGGGTGGGCGCGCTCATGGCGGCGAGCCAGAACGGCTCCATGTACGTCACCGACCCGCTCTCGGGCGGCTTCGCGGGGCTGCTGCTGGGGCAGGTCTGCGTGATCACGCTCGGGGTGCTGGTGGTCACCTCGGAGTACAGCACGGACATGGTCCGTACGACCTTCACCGCCTGTCCGCAGCGGCTGCGGGTGCTGGCGGCGAAGGGGATCGTCTTCTTCGCGCTCGCCTTCTCCCTCACCGCGGTGGCCGCGACGATCGCGGCGGCGCTGAACTACGCGGCGGTGGACGACCCGCGGATCGCCTACTACGAGACCATGGACGGCATGGGGTACCAGGGCCACACCGACGCCCTCACCGCCGAGGTGTGGCTCGGGGCGACGGTGGGCGCCGCGCTGTACGTGGCGCTGCTGGGGCTGCTCGCGGTCGGCGCGGGCGCGCTGCTGCGGCACACGGCGGGGGCGGTGACCGCGATGCTGGGGCTGATCCTGCTGCCGGTGGTGATCGGCATCTTCCTGCAGACGAGCGGCTCGGCGACACTGGCGAACCGGCTGGTGGAGTACTCCCCGCTGAACGGCCTGGCGGCGCTCTTCGGCATCCCGCTGGAGAGCGGCGGCGGCACCGACGGCTGGGAGCTGCTGGGCCTGCTGGGGCTGGCCACCGCGGCGGTGCTGGCACTGGCGGCGTGGTCGGTGTCACGGCGGGACGTGTAGGACCCGGGCGCCGGCTCTTGGGTCGGCGGTACGAGGCGGGGGCGGCGCCCGAACCGGGCGCCGCCCCCGTTCGCCGTCAGTAGCGCGGGGCGCCGCGTCCCCGTAGCGGACGGACGCCCCGCCGGTCGCGGGCCCGCCAGCACGCCGAGTGCCAGTGCCGGCGGTCGTCCGCGCCGCCGTGCTCCGGCCAGGCGACCAGGTGCGGGGTCCCTGGCGGGATCTCCTGGTCGCAGCCGGGGCAGCGGTAGTGCTTGGCCGCCGCCGCGCCGCCGATCTGGCGGACCAGCCAGTCCTCGCCGCGCCACTCCTCGCGGCGCCCGCCGCCGAGGAGGGAGCCCGGATCGCGTTCCTCCCCGCTGGGGGAACGGCCGGTGCTGCCGCCCCGGGGGCGGTTCTTGCGCGGGGACATCTCGCTGGTCCTTCCCGGCCGGCAGGGTCGGGCCCGTGATGTCCCGTTTGCCCCCGTAGAGCCGTCGTCTCCTTACCAGCCTAAGGCGCCTCTGTCATAGTCTCCGGGCAACTGGCGCCGGGATCACTCAACTCGGCGAGAATCATGGCTACTTGTCGGGCCTGGACCGCGCCTGGGGTATGGGGCGGGCACGCCGCCTGTTGAGGAGATCACCAGAACGAAGCTAGGGGCCGATAGATGGATATCGGAGCGTTTGTACTCGGAGCCCGGTTCCCGGGCCAGGGGCACGGCGAGGCACTGCACCGCGCCGTGCGCGCCGGGGAGGCGGCCGAGGCCGCCGGGCTGAGCGACGTGTGGCTGGCCGAGCACCACTTCATTCCGTACGGCAGCTGCCCGAACGCCGCGACGCTGGCCGGGCTGCTGCTGGGCCGCACCAGCCGGATCGGGGTGGGGACGGCCGTGAGCGTGCTGTCCTCGCAGCACCCGGTGGCGCTCGGCGAGCAGGCCGCGCTGCTGCACCTCGCCTCCGGCGGGCGCTTCACGCTCGGCGTGGGGCGCGGCGGACCGTGGGTGGACCTGGAGGTCTTCGGCACGGGGCTGGCGGCGTTCGAGGAGGGCTTCCCGGAGTCGCTGGAGCTGCTGCTGCGCTGGCTGCGCGAGCCGCGGGTGGGCGCGGCCGGGCCGCGCTACCGCTTCCGCGAGGTGGACGTCGTACCGCGGCCGGACGAGGCGCTCGACGGACTGGGCGGACCGCCGGTGATGGTGGCCTGCACCTCGCCGGGGAGCGTGAAGCTGGCGGCGCGGCAGTTGCTGCCGATGCTGCTGGGCATGCACTGCGGGGACGCGGAGAAGGCGGAGGCGGTCGCCCTGTGGCGGCGCGAGGCGCTGGCGGCGGGGCACGATCCGGACCGGGTGGCGGCGGCCGCGCGGCGGCACGTCTCGGCGGGGGTGGCGCAGATCGAGGACGATCGGCGCACGGCCGCGGAGGTGCTGCTGAAGACGCTGCCGGAGCTGCTGCGGACGTCCTTCGAGTCCTACGTGACTGTCGACGGGCGGCCCGGGCCCGCGCGCGATCCGTACGCCTACACCGAACTGCTCTGCAAGCTGCACGCGGTCGGGCCCCCGCGGCTGGCGGCGGACCGGCTCGCGGCGACGGCCGAGCGCACCGGGATCACGCGTTTCGCGCTGCTGGTCGAGGGCTCGGGCGAGCTGTCGGCGACCGAGCGCAACGTGGCGCGGCTGGGCGAGGAGGTGCTGCCGCTCCTCGAAAGCTGATGAGCCTGTCCGTGGAGGTGTCGGGGTCCGGGACGTCTCGGGCTGTCGGGCGGCGAGGGGAGCGGCAGCGGTGATGCGATGGTGCGAGGGGCTGCGGGCCGGAGCGGCCGGCGGCCCCCGGGTGGGCGGCATCAGCAGTCGCGCAGCTCCGGCGACTGGTTCAGCAGCTGGTTGCGGGGCGAGGTGAAGCGCGCGAGCGTCTCGTCGACCACGGGGTCGAGTGGGAAGACCGCCACTCGGTGGCAGTTCTGGAAGGCGAGACGGACGCCGAAGTGGCGCTGCAGCGCGCCGCGTATGGCATCGCTCGCCAGTGCGCGCAGCAGCTGGCCGCGTGCCTGCTCGCTGGGCGGCGGCGTCTGATTGTCGGCGAAGTCCCCTCCGTCGACCTTCAGTTGCGCCACCAGCGAGCTGATCATCTCCCAGGCGTACGGCAGGGAGCTGCGGACGCAGTCGACGAATGCTGCCTCGTCGACCTCGCCCCGCTCAGCCTGTGCGAGCAGAGCCGGTGAGACGTCCAGCGACATGGTTTCTCCTCTCATGACCGCTCCTCCTGTCAAGAGCGGTCACACGGACAGGGAAAGCGGTCGCCACCGTACGTACATGCGCAACGACCGCCTGCATCCACGGTAGGTGGCGGGATGGGGGCGCACCACAAGAATGCGAACAATCGAACACTGCTAGCGTGGTCCGTCATGCGCCTTGTGATCGCCCGTTGCTCCGTCGACTACGCCGGACGCCTCACCGCCCATCTCGCCCCTGCCCTGCGCCTGATCCTCGTGAAGGCCGACGGGAGCGTCTCCATCCATGCTGACGACCGGGCGTACAAGCCCCTCAACTGGATGTCGCCGCCGTGTGTACTGAAGGAGGCGGAGGCGGACGCCTGCGGCACGGTCGTGTGGACGGTGGTGAACAAGGCCGACGAGAAGCTGATCATCACCATGACGGAGGTCCTGCACGACTCCTCGCACGAGTTGGGCGTGGACCCGGGTCTGGTGAAGGACGGCGTCGAGGCGCATCTGCAGGAGCTGCTCGCGGACCGGATGGAGACGCTCGGCGCGGGCTGGACGCTGATCCGGCGCGAGTACATGACGGCCATCGGGCCGGTGGACATCCTCGGCCGCGACGCGGACGGTACGACGGTCGCGGTGGAGATCAAGCGCCGCGGCGAGATCGACGGGGTGGAGCAGCTGACGCGCTACCTGGAGCTGCTCAACCGCGATCCGCTGCTGGCGCCGGTGAAGGGCGTCTTCGCGGCGCAGGAGATCAAGCCGCAGGCGCGGGTGCTGGCGACGGACCGGGGGATCAGCTGCGCGGTGCTGGACTACAACGCGCTGCGGGGGATCGACGACGACAAGCTGCGGCTGTTCTGAGGCGGCCCTTCATGCGCCGACGCCGCGCCGGACTCGGGGAGTTCGGCGCGGCGTCGGCGTACGGGTCAGGCGAAGCCTGCGTCGGTGCCGGTGTCGCCGGTGGTTCCGACGGTGACGCCGTCGGTGGTCAGGCCGATGGCGTTGGTCCCGCCATCGGGCGTCGTGCCACCATCGGGCGTCGTGCCACCGTCGGGTGTCGTGCCGCCGTCGGCGGTACCCGCGTCAGTGGTACCCGCGTCGGTAGTGCCAGCGTCAGTGGTACCCGCGTCGGTAGTGCCGGCGTCAGTGGTACCCGCGTCGGTAGTGCCGGCGTCAGTAGCGCCCGCGTCAGTAGTACCCGCGTCAGTGGCACCGCCGACAGCGGCTGCGCCTCCGTCGGTCGCCGTGCCTGAGGTGGACGTACCGCCCCCAGTGGAGCTGCCCGACGTCGTGCTCCCGCCCGAGGTGGACGTACCGCCGCCCGACGACGAACCGCCGCCCGTCGTGGACGAGCCCCCGTCCCCCGTGCCCGGGGTCGTGGGGTCCTCGCTGCCGGGGGTGGCGCCCGGGGCCGTGGGGTCGCCCGGCTTCTTGGGCTTCTTCGACGGGTCCGCGCTCGTCGCGTCGTCCGCCGGGAGGCCGTCGTCCGGGACTGCCTCCTCCGCGGAGGGGTCGATCCGGACGGTGCCCGGGTCGTCCCCGCCGCCCTTGGCCTCGTCCCCCATCGCGCCGATCGCCAGCACCGTGCCCAGCACCACCACGACCGCCGCACCGGCGCCGGCGGCGATGACGTTGCGCCGCCGGCCGCGGCGGGCCGCGGCGTCGGAGCCGGCCGGGCCGCCGGCCGCCTGGCGCAGGACGACCGTGTGCTCCTCCGGCGGCGACACCCGCAGCGGCGGCGCCTTGGCCGCGGGCCCGCCGGGCCCTGAAGGCCCTGAAGACACCGCGGGCGCCGGCGCGAAGCCGCCCACGTCGGAGATGAGCGCCAGCGTCCGCCGGCCGGTGATCTCGCCGCCCCGGTCGGAGATCGCGTCGCGCAGCGCGAGGGATGCCTCCAGCTCGGTCCGCGCCCGGTCCAACACCCCACCGCACAGGGCGAGTACGCCCAGCTCGTGGTGGAAGTACGCCTCCTGCGCCAGCTCGCCGGAGAGCTGCGCGCCCTCCACGCCGAGCCGCAGGGTGCGCTCCCAGGTCCCCCAGTCCAGCGCCAGCGCGAAGACCGGCGCGGTGGTACGGGCCAGCAGCACGGCCGCGTTGACGTGGCCGGGGCCGCGGACGGCGAGCAGCCTGGTCAGCGCGGCGAGCACCACAACCGACTCGGCGGCGGCCCGCTCGGTGGGGACGGAGCTGTGGCCGGCCCACCAGGCGTAGTGCTGGGCGATGGTCAGCGCCGGGTCCTCGCCGCCCTCGGGGACCTCCAGCAGCCCGGCGGCGCGCAGCTGCCCGGCCACCCCGGTCGCCAGCCGGTAGCCGCTGCCGGAGGCGGTGATCAGCCCGTACTCCAGCAGCTCGGCGACGGCGGTGTCGGCGTGGGTGTCCTCGGTGAGCGCGGGGAGCTGGGCGTGGTGCGGGACCTCCCCGTCCAGCGCGGCGGCCAGGACGAGCGTGCGGCGGGCGGCGTCCGTGCCGCGCGCGGCGAGCAGCGGCGCGGCGGCGGCGCTCTGCGCCAGCGTGGGCAGCGCGGCGGCCTGGTCGGGCTCGGCGTCGGGGGTGGTGCCCGGCTCGGCGCCGCTCCCGGCAGGGGTCTCGGCGCCGGTCTCGCCGCGGGGGTCCTCCAGCGCGGCGTCGCGCTGCCGCAGCAGCCCGCTGGCCTGTACGAAGCGCAGTGGCAGGCCCTCGGACTCGAACCACAGGTCCCCGGCCCAGGCCCGCTCCTCGTCCGACAGCAGCCGGTCGGCCGCCAGCTCCAGCAGCTGCAGGCAGCCGCGCCGGCTGAGGCCGCCGAGGAAGACCTCCTCAAGCTGCGCCTCAGCCGAGGGCGAAGGCACCTCGGGGGTGGCGGAGACGAGGAAGGCGCACTCGGGGGTGGCGGCCAGCAGCTCGTCCAGGGCCGCGGCGCCGAACTCCAGGTCGTCGATCACCACGACCGCGCCGACCTCCGCCAGCGCGGCGAGCAGCTCCGGGCGGGTGGGCCGCCTGCGGGCGGTCTCGAAGACCAGGCCGTGGAGCTGGTGGAGCAGGTCGGCGGTCGTGCGGCGGCGGCCGGAGAGGCGGATCACGCCGTCGGGGGCGAGGTTCGCGCAGTCGGCGGCGACCGCGTCGAGGATCTTGGTGCGCCCGGCGCCGGAGGCGCCCGTGACCCGGACGGACCGGCCGCGCGAGAGCAGCCGCACCAGCCGGTCGCGGACCTCCTCGCGCTCCAGCAGCGGCAGCTCGGGGATGACGGTGCCGGGCGGCAGCGGGGCGGTCAGCGCGGCTCTGCGCCGCGCCGCCTCGGCCTCGGCCAGTCGTTCCGGCACTCCCGTACGGTCCTCGGGGCGCCCCCCGGCGGCCAGCTCGACCTGGCTGCCGTCCACCGGGTTGACCGTGACGCGGTAGTCGCCCGCGATCAACGCGGCCGTGCGGGCCGTACCGGCCGCGGGTGTGCCCGCGGCGGGTGTGCGGCCCGTCGCGCCTATCGGCTCGGGACGCTGCCGCTTGTTCTTCGGGTCCATTGGAGACGATCCCCCTGAGATGCCGCCCGCCTCCCGGTCGTCCAGGGTCCGTGTCGTGCCCTGGTGGCGCGGCGGTTCAGCCGCAGCCTAGACCTTTCGAATGAGGAAACGAACAGCTGAGCCTATCGGGGGTGCAGCTGTCATCCAATCGTTGAACTACGGCCTCAGGAGGGGTGCCGCGTATCAACCCGGACGTCGTAGGAACGGCCGTTCTCAATTGCGAGAATTCTGTGCAGTCTGGTCGCGACGAGCAGCCGCTGCATCTGCGGCGGCACCCCGCGCAGCACGAGCCGGCGGTCCGCCCGCCCCGCCCTGCGGTGCGCTCCCATGATCACGCCCAGCCCGGTGGCGTCCCAGGAGTCGAGGCGGGTCAGATCGAGGACCAGGTCGGATCCGGCCTCCCCGGAGTCGACCGCCTCGTGCAGGGCCGTACGGGCGTCCGCCGCGCTGCGGACGTCGAGGCGGCCCCCGACGACCAGCTCGGCATGGTCGCCCCTGATATACATCTGTGCTCCCCGGGTCTTCTGCGGTGCTCTGTGCCTACTGGTGTCTTCTGGTGCCTTTACTGATCTGACTGTGTAGGGCTACGTCAGGTTGTCGTTTGTGCGCATATCGCGAGGGAATTCACTCGTGCGAGTGAAGTAGTCGGCATGTCCGCCAACCGTCGGCGTGATCACGTCGACAGCTGGCGGCCACCCGGCTTCCGCCGCGCACCGTGCGCTCAGTGTTCGTAGAAGCCCTTACCGCTCTTACGGCCGATATCCCCGGCGTCCACCATGCGCCGCATCAACTCCGGGGCGGCGAACTTCTCGTCGCGCGACTCGGTGTAGATGTTCTCCGCGGCGTGCAGCAGGATGTCGACGCCCGTGAGGTCGGCGGTGGCCAGCGGGCCCATCGCGTGGCCGAAGCCCAGCTTGCAGGCGATGTCGATGTCCTCGGCGGTGGCGACGCCCGACTCGTAGAGCTTGGCGGCCTCCACGACCAGTGCGGCGATCAGCCGGGTGGTGACGAAGCCGGCCACGTCGCGGTTGACGACGA
Organism: Streptomyces polyrhachis; assembly: GCF_042663125.1. Lineage (NCBI taxonomy): Bacteria > Bacillati > Actinomycetota > Actinomycetes > Kitasatosporales > Streptomycetaceae > Streptomyces > Streptomyces polyrhachis. The sequence goes on from NZ_JBHSZO010000042.1 coordinate 43,897, forward strand.
TGCAGGTCTTGCCGACGCTCTCGGCGAACTCCCGGGTGCGGGCGAGGGTTTCGTCGCTGGTCTTCAGGCCGCGCACCAGCTCGCACAGCCGCATCATCGGCACCGGCGAGAAGAAGTGCGCGCCGACGACCCGCTCCGGGCGCCGCGTGGCCGCCGCGATCTTGGTGATCGGGATGGCGGAGGTGTTGGACGCCAGCACGGTGTCGTCCTTCACCAGTTTGTCGAGCGTCCGGAAGATCTCCTGCTTGACCTCAAGCTTCTCGAAGACGGCCTCGACGACGATGTCCGCGTCGGCGGCCCCGTCCAGCTCGGTGGTGGTGGTGATCCGGGCGAGCGCGGCCTCGGCGTCCTGCGCGCGCATCCGGTCCTTGGCGACGAACCTCTCGAAGCTGGCCTTGATCCCGTCGGTGCCGCGGGTGAGGGCGGCGTCGGTCACATCGCGCAGGACGACGTCCCAGCCCGCCTGGGCGGACACCTGAGCGATGCCGGATCCCATCAGACCGGCCCCGATGACGGCGAGCTTACGAGCCACGATGCGTATTCCCCTTGCTGGCGGTGGTGTGGACGGGCGTGACGTGCACGTGCGGGTACGCGCAGCGCCCTTCGCCCCCGTCCGGCAACGCTGCCGTGCGGACCGGCCGGAGGCCGGAGCGGGAGGGCCCGTGGCGCTGCCCCTGGGCGGACACTAGCGCCGAGGGAGGGCTTCGGGAGTGCTAAGAGATGCGCATCACGTCCAAGTTGACGCACATCACACCGCCGCCCCCGATTTCCCGAGCCCGCCTGGCTACGCTCTACCGCATGGTCAATCTGACGCGTATCTACACCCGCACCGGCGACAAGGGCACCACCGCGCTGGGCGACATGAGCCGGGTAGCCAAGACGGATCTGCGCATCTCCGCCTACGCGGACGCGAACGAGGCCAACGCGGTGATCGGCACGGCCCTCGCCCTCGGCGAGCTGCCCGAGGACGTCAGGGCGGTGCTGACCCGCGTCCAGAACGACCTCTTCGACGTCGGCGCCGACCTCGCCACCCCCGTGGTGGCGGACCCGCAGTACCCGCCGCTGCGGGTCGAGCAGTTCTACGTCGACAAGCTGGAGGAGGACTGCGACCGCTTCCTGGCGGAGCTGGAGAAGCTGCGCAGCTTCATCCTCCCCGGCGGCACCCCGGGCGCGGCGCTGCTGCACCAGGCGTGCACGGTGGTCCGCCGTGCGGAGCGCTCGACCTGGGCGGCGCTGGAGGAGCACGGCGAGAGCATGAACCCGCTCACCGCGACCTACCTCAACCGCCTCTCGGACCTGCTGTTCATCCTGGCCCGCACCGCCAACAAGGCGGTGGGCGACGTCCTTTGGGTCCCGGGCGGCGAGCGCTGAGCCCCGTACGACACGCGTGAGGGGCGCCCCCGTACGACACGGGGGCGCCCCTCAGGACGTCAGCGGGGCCCTCAGAGGCTGTTGCCGAACCCCCGTCTGCGCCCCGACGCCCGGCACGCCCTCTCGGCGTGCGCCGTCGCAGGACAGGTGGCTCCGCCACATGACCTGCGACGGCGCACGCCGAGAGC
>NZ_JBHSZO010000043.1:0-44824 GCF_042663125.1 Streptomyces polyrhachis
ACGGGCGCCGCGTCCCGCAGCCGGGCGGCGGCGTCGGCCGGCGGCGCGCCCGCCTGCACCAGCTCCAGCACCTCCTGCGCCAGCCGGCGCCGCACCCCGCGCCCCGCCTCCCGGCGTTCGCGCTCCACGGCGATCAGCTGCGTCACCCCCCGCAGCAGGTCGAGGCGCTCCTCCGGCCACTCGGCGGCGTCCGCCTCCACCGCCAGCACCCAGTCCGCGAGGTGCCCGGCGGTACGGGCGGCGGCGTTGTCGTCGCGGACGGGGAAGAGCGAGAACACCGCCCCGCCGACCGTCGTGCGGTACGGGCGGCCGCTCCCGGCCCGCCCCTCCCGGACGGCACCGAGGTGCTCGCCGGCCAGCCGGGCCCGTACCCGGGCGGGCAACTCCCCCTCGCCGCCCGCGACCTGGCGTCCGGTGGGGGAGAGGACCCAGGCCCGCAGGTCCAGATCGGAGCCGAGCAGGTCGAGCACCGCCTCCGGGCCGCCGCCCGCCGGCCCCGCGGACATCAGCCGCCGGTGCCGGTCGACCACGGCGGCCAGGTCCCCGGCGCGCTCGCCGCTGACCTGCCGTACGACGTGCTCGGTGATCGCGGCGAAGGCGACCCGCTCGTCCACCGCGAAGAGCGGCAGCCGGTGCTGGGCGCAGGCCGCCACCAGGTCGTCCGGGATGCCCGCCAACTCCGCCTCCCCGGCGGCCAGGGCGGCGACCCCGGCGGCGGCGAGGATGCGGACGAACGGCTCGGAGTCCTGCGGGCCGTGCCGCCAGGCCAGACCGGTGAGCACCAGCTCGCCGCCGCTCAGATAGCGGCCGGGGTCGCGCAGGTCGGTCGTCATCACGCCGCGCACCGGGCGGTCCAGCTCCGCCGCCCCGCCCAGCAGGCGCAGACCGAGGGAGTCCGTCTCCAGCAGCGCGCGCAGCCTCATGATCTTGCCTGCCGTTCCTGTTGCGGTGGTCGTCCGGGGTCGTGCGGGACGGAAGCACTCCGCCTTTCGTTCGAATCTACAAGGCGGCACCCGTGACCAGCCAATCGCTTCGGGGCATCGGTGACTGTCCCCGCCCGCCCCGGGCCGGTCTACTGGGCGCACCCAAGACGTGCTCGGGCGCCAGGTCGATATGCCGGAGCGACAAGCTGACAGAACGAGAAGTCGACACGTCGAGAGGAACACGATGGAGTTCCTGCGCCCCGCCACCTGGCGGGAGGCGCTCGCCGCGAAGGCCGAGCACCCGGAGGCGGTGCCCCTCGCGGGCGGCACCGATGTGATGGTCGAGATCAACTTCGACCACCGCCGCCCCACGCACCTGCTGGACCTCACCCGCATCGGTGAGCTGTACGAGTGGGAGGAGGACGGGGGCGCCATCCGGCTCGGCGCCTCCGTCCCGTACACCCGTGTCATGGAGGAGCTGCGCGGCCCCCTCCCCGCGCTCGCCCTCGCCGCGCACACCGTCGCCTCCCCGCAGATCCGCAACCGGGGCTGCGTCGGCGGCAACCTCGGCACCGCCTCCCCAGCCGGCGACGCGCACCCGGCGCTGCTGGCGGCCGGCGCGGAGGTGGAGGCGGAGTCGGTGCGCGGGGTGCGCCGGATCCCGATCGACGACTTCTACACCGGCGTGAAGCGCAACGCCCTCGCGCCGGACGAGCTGATCCGGGCCGTGCACGTGCGCGGGGCGGACGGCCCGCAGCAGTTCGCCAAGGTCGGCACGCGCAACGCCATGGTCATCGCGGTCTGCGCCTTCTCGATCGCCCTGCACCCCGCCACCCGCACGGTCCGCACCGGCATCGGCTCCGCCGCGCCCACTCCCGTACGGGCCAAGGCGGCGGAGGAGTTCCTCGCGGCCGTGCTGGCGGAGGAGGGATCGTGGGACGGCGGCGGGGCGCTACCGCCGTCCGCCGTACGGGAGTTCGGCGGGCTGTGCGCCGCCGCCTGCAACCCGATCGACGACGTACGCGGCAGCGCGGCCTACCGCCGCCACGCGATCGGCGTGCTGGCCCGGCGCACTCTCGGCTGGACCTGGGAGTCGTACCTCGGTGGATCCGTCCAACCCGGTGAAGGAGCCGCGTGATGCGCGTGACATTCACGGTCAACGGCCGCGAGCAGCGGGCCGACGACGTCTGGGAGGGCGAGAGCCTGCTCTACGTCCTGCGCGAGCGCCTCGGCTTCCCCGGCGCGAAGAACGCCTGCGAGCAGGGCGAGTGCGGTTCGTGCACGGTCCGCCTCGACGGGGTGCCGGTCTGCGCCTGCCTGGTCGCGGCGGGGCAGGTGGAGGGCCGCGAGGTGCTGACCGTCGAGGGACTGCCGGCCTACGCCGGCCACCGCGCGGCGGAGCACCCGGGCGCGGCCTGCGGGGGGCGGGGCTGCGGCCCGTGCGGGGAGCGGCCGGCCGGGGAGCGCCAACTCGCCCCCGTCCAGCAGGCGTTCCTCGACGCCGGCGCCGTCCAGTGCGGATTCTGCACGCCGGGGCTGCTGGTCGCCGCCGACGAACTCCTGGAGCGCGACCCCGCGCCGACGGACGCCGACATCCGCGAGGCGCTCTCCGGCAACCTCTGCCGCTGCACCGGCTACGAGACGATCATGAACGCGGTCCGGCTCGCGGCGGCCCGCCAGCGGGAGGCACGGGGATGAGCGAAGGCACCGGGACGACGAGCACCCCGACCCGTACGGCAGGAGACGACACGCGCCGCGCCTCCGGCGGCATCGGCGAGTCCGCCGACCGCCCCGACGGCACGCTGAAGGTCACCGGCGAGTTCGCGTACTCCTCCGACCTCTGGCACGAGGACATGCTCTGGGGCCACACCCTGCGCAGCCCGCACGCCCACGCCGAGCTCGTCTCGATCGACATCTCCCGCGCCCTCGCCCAGCCCGGCGTCCACGCCGTCCTCACGTACGAGGACCTGCCGGCCGAAGTGACCCACTACGGACTGGAGTTCAAGGACACCCCCGCCCTCGCCCACGGCGTCGTCCGCCACCACGGCGAGCCCGTCGCCCTGGTCGCCGCCGACCATCCGGAGACCGCCCGGCGCGCGGCGGCGAAGATCCGCGTCGAGTACCGCGAACTCCCCCTCGTCACCGACGAGTCCACCGCCACCGCCCCGGGCGCGCCCGTCCTGCACCCGGGCCGCACCGACCACCACGCCGCCCACGTCCCGCACCCCAACATCGTCCACCGCCAGCCCGTCGTGCGCGGCGACGTGGCGCGGGCGGCCCGCGAGGCGGCCCATATCGTCACCGGGGACTACGAGTTCGCCATGCAGGACCAGGCGTTCCTGGGCCCTGAGTCCGGCCTCGCGATCCCCGCCGAGGACGGCGGCGTCGACCTGTACGTGGCCACCCAGTGGCTGCACTCCGACCTCTGGCAGATCGCCCCCGTGCTCGGCCTGCCCCCCGGGAAGGTGCGGATGACGCTCTCCGGCGTCGGCGGCGCCTTCGGCGGCCGCGAGGACCTGTCGATGCAGATCCACGCCTGCCTGCTCGCCCTGCGCACCGGCCGCCCGGTGAAGATGGTCTACGACCGCTTCGAGTCCTTCTTCGGCCACGTCCACCGCCACCCGGCCCGCCTGCACTACGAGCACGGCGCCACCGCCGACGGCCGCCTCACCCACATGAGGTGCCGGATCGTCCTGGACGGCGGCGCCTACGCCTCCTCCACCCCGGCCGTCGTCGGCAACGCCGCCTCGCTCGCCGCCGGCCCGTACGTCATCGAGCACGTCGACATCGAGGCCCTCGGCCTCTACACCAACAACCCGCCCTGCGGCGCCATGCGCGGCTTCGGCGCCGTCCAGGCCTGCTTCGCCTACGAGTCGCAGATGGACAAACTGGCGGCGGCGGTCGGCATGGACCCGGTGGAGTTCCGCCGGCGCAACGCCATGTCCCAGGGCGCCGTCATGCCCACCGGCCAGGTGGTCGACTCGCCCGCGCCGGTCGCGGAGCTGCTGCGCCGCGTCAAGGCGCTGCCCCTGCCGCCCGAGCGCCCCTGGGAGGGCGCGGACGGCGCGGCGGACGTACGGGAGCTGCCGGGCGGGCTGTCCAACACCACGCACGGCGAGGACGTGGTGCGCGGGGTCGGCTACGCGGTCGGCATCAAGAACGTCGGCTTCTCCGAGGGCTTCGACGACTACTCCACCGCCCGGGTGCGCCTGGAGGCCGTGGGCGGCGAGGCGGTGGCCACCGTGCACACCGCGATGGCCGAGGTCGGCCAGGGCGGCGTCACCGTGCAGGCGCAGATCGCCCGCAGCGAGCTGGGCGTGCGCCGGGTCGTCCTGCAGCCCGCCGACACCCGCGTCGGCTCGGCGGGCTCCACCTCCGCCTCCCGGCAGACCTATATGACGGGCGGCGCGGTCCGCGACGCCTGCGCGGCCGTACGCGAGGAGGTGCTGGCCGCCGGACGCCGCGAGCGCGGCACGTACCACCCGGCCTGGGAGAGTGCGGAGCTGCTGCTGGAGGACGGCAAGGTGGTCACCGACGGCGGCGAGGTGCTGGCGGACCTCGCCGGGCTGCTGGAGCTGACGGGGCCCGTCGAGGTCGAGCTGGAGTTCCGCCACCGGCCCACCGAGCCCTTCGGCCGGCGCGACGGGCAGGGGCAGGGGCACGTGCAGTACTCCTTCGCGGCGCACCGCGCGGTGGTCGAGGTCGACACCGCCCTCGGCCTGGTGAAGGTCGTCGAGCTGGCCTGCGCCCAGGACGTCGGCAGGGCGCTCAACCCGCTCGCCGTCGTCGGCCAGATCCAGGGCGGTACGACCCAGGGGCTCGGCATCGCGGTGATGGAGGAGATCGTGGTCGACCCGGCCACCGCCCGGGTGCGCAACCCCTCCTTCACCGACTACCTCATCCCCACCATCCTCGACACCCCGCCCATCCCCGTGGACGTCCTGGAGCTGGCCGATCCGCACGCCCCGTACGGGCTGCGCGGCATGGGCGAGGCGCCGACGCTCTCCTCCACCCCGGCCGTGGTCGCCGCGATCCGGCAGGCGACGGGGCTGGCGCTGACCCGGGTGCCGGTGCGGCCGGAGGCGCTGACGGGGACGGGCGCGGGAGCTGAGCCGGTCTCGCAGCAGGGGAAGGACTGACACCGTGCTGGACCTCGCCGCCGGACTGGCCGGCTGGATCGCCCAGGGCCGCGACTTCGCGGTGGCCACCGTGACCGCCGTCGACGGCTCCGCGCCCCGCGGCCCCGGCGCCGCGCTGGCCGTGGATGCCGACGGCACCGCACTGGGCAGCGTCTCGGGCGGCTGCGTGGAGGCCGAGGTCTACGAGCTGTGCCGCACGGCGCTGGCGAGCGGCGCCGGCGCCCGCGCGAGCTTCGGCTACTCCGACGAGGACGCCTTCGCCGTCGGCCTGAGCTGCGGCGGCGTGCTCGACGTCCTCGTCACGCCCGTGCGGGCCCAGGACCCGGTGCGCCCGCTGGCCGCCACCGCCCTGCGCGCCGCCGCCCAGGAGCGGGCGGCGGCGCTGGTACGGGTCGTGGCGGGCCCGGCGGAGCTGCTGGAGGCGGCGCTGCTCGTACGCCCCGACGGCTCGTACGAGGGGAGCCTGGGCGGCGAACCCGGGCTGGAGCGGGCGGTCGCGGGGGAGGCGCGGGCGCTGCTGGCGGCGGGGCGCACGGCGCTGGTGGAGCTGGGCGCGGACGGCGGCCGCTGCGGGCAGCCGGTGCGGGTGCTGGTGGAGGTCAGCGGACCGCCGCCCCGCATGATCGTCTTCGGGGCGGTGGACTTCGCGGACGCGCTGGTGCGGATGGGCCGCTTCCTCGGCTACCGGGTGACCGTCTGCGACGCACGTCCCGTCTTCGCCACCCCGCAGCGCTTCCCCGAGGCGGACGAGGTGGTGGTGGCCTGGCCGCACGAGTACCTCGCCGGCACGGCCGTGGACGCGCGCACGGTGCTGTGCGTGCTCACGCACGACGCGAAGTTCGACGTACCGCTGCTGGAGCTGGCGCTGCGGCTGCCGGTCGCCTACGTGGGCGCGCTGGGCTCGCGCCGTACCCACGAGGACCGCGGGCGCCGCCTGCGCGAGCGGGGCGTCACGGACGCGGAGCTGGCCCGGCTGCGCTCTCCGATCGGCCTGGACCTGGGCGCGCGCACCCCGCAGGAGGTGGCGGTGTCGATCGCGGCGGAACTGGTGGCCGCCCGCCACGGCGGCACGGGCGCGCCGCTGACGGGGGCGGTCGGGCCGATCCATCGCGAACAGGTATGAAATGTCCGTTTTGATCTATATCTGAGTTTGGGTGGAGTTCGGGACCTTTGGCGCCTGTGACCCAGGCCATATCGGCTTCCTCACATACGAAGCGCCATCGTTGGATGAATACCCCATTGCGTGTCAGGCGGGGGCGAAGCGCCGTATCGCTGACTAAGCACCGTAGTAGGAAGGAGCGTGCATTTCGGATTTTCGTGGGTTAAACATTCTCAAGTCGCTTCCGCACCTCCGGGCAACCGGGGGTGCTTTCGCTCAGGGACAGGCGGAGGGCGACCCCCATGCCCCCGAGGACAGGAACACCCATGCCCGGCACCTCCATCCGCAAGCGCATCGCCACCGCAGCCGCCCTCGCCGGCGCGACCGCCGCCCTGTGCGTGCCGCTCGCGACGAGCGCGCAGGCCGCGACCCCGCAGGCGGCCCCGCAGGCCGCCACCCCGCAGGCCGGCACCCCGAACTACGTCCCGGCCGGCGTCACCGCGCAGCTGGACGGCTGGATCGACGAGGCGCTCGCCGTGATGAAGCGGCACGGCATCCCCGGCTCGTACTGGGGCATCTACCGCAACATCATGCGTGAGTCCTCCGGCAACCCGAACGCCATCAACAACTGGGACATCAACGCCCGCAACGGCATCCCCTCGCAGGGCCTGCTCCAGGTGATCCCGCCGACCTTCAACGCCTACCACGTGGCCGGCACCCCGAAGGTCATCACCCACCCGGTCTCCAACATCGTCGCCGCGTGCAACTACGCCGCCGACCGCTACGGCTCGATCGACAACGTCTTCAGCGCGTACTGACATCCCGCGGGCTGCGTGCCCGCGCCGTCCGCCGCGTTCCGCACCCTCCGGCAGTCCGCCGGGGGGTGCGAGGCGTTCGGGCCGGCCGGCACGCGGGGTCAGCTCGCGGGGGAGCCCCTGCGGATCAGCTCGTCCGCCGGGTCGTTCACCGGCTGCGGGGTGCCCGTCAGGTCCATCACGTACAGGGGGATGGACAGCTCGTCCGCGCGGACGCGGGCGTCGCGGGCGTAGCCGGCGAGGGAGAAGAAGACCGCGATGGCCGACTGGTTGAGGCCGTTGAGCCAGAGGCACTCGATCTCCCGCAGCGGCGTCGGGGAGGTCGTCGGGTCCACGTGCGCCAGCACGCCGTTGCCGCGGATGTCCACACCCGAGGCCGGGCGGTCGTCGGCCTGCTTGATATCGCCGTAGCCCAGCCACTTCAGGTACTGCGCCGCCGCCGTCACCGCGTCGCGCGCGGTCCGTATCGTCACGGGGCGGAAAGGCGCGCGGTGTACGGGCGGGGTCGGCGGCGCGGGCGCGACCGGCGCGGTGGGGCCCTCGTCGGCGGACGCGTCCTGCGGCCCCTGCTGCGGAGCCACCGGCATCCGCAGCACCGTGCCGCACACGCAGGCCAGCTCCGGCTGCGGCCACTCGTCGGACCGGGCGCAGGAAGGGCAGGGGACCGTCACCCAGGAGCCGCGCCAGGTGCGGTGGCGCAGCTCCACCGGCATCCCCCCGCGCACCAGCGGCAGCGTCAGCGGCGCGCCGCAGGCGCAGGGGAACGTCGGCGGGGTGAAGGAGTGCTCGCGGCGGCAGACGGGGCAGTGCACCGGCACGCTCTCGGCCATGGATCAGCTCCCGGGGAACTGGTGGAGTCGGGCGCCAATTATCACGCCGAGCGTAGCCGTACCGCTACACAAGGTCCGTGCTGGGGGCGGGAATTGGACGACATCAGGCCACTCGCACCGCATCCGCCCACCCGACCCCGCCCGGTACGGTCCGCCGCGCCGCCGGGGCGGACCGTTGACGTGATCCGTACCCGAACCTAGCGTTCCCCCGTGACGTCCAGTGCTCCGCCGGGGCTCGCCCGGCTCAACCGCCTCGACCCCGCCGCGGCCGCCGGGCTGCTGCGCGGGGTCTGCGCCGCCGCCGACTGGAGCGCGGCGGTCGCGGCCGGGCTGCCGTACCGCGACACCGGGGCGCTCCTCGCCGCGGGCGACGCCGCCACCGCCGCCCTCAGCGAGTCCGGCCTCGACGCGGCGATGGCCGGCCACCCGCAGATCGGCCGCCCCGCGCCCGGTGAGAGCGCCTCCGCCCGCGAGCAGGCCGGGATGGCGGGGGCGCCCGAGGCGCTGCGGGCGCGGATGCTGGAGCTGAACCTGCGCTACCAGGAGCGCTTCGGCCACGTCTTCCTCGTCTGCGCCACCGGGCTGAGCGCCGCGCAGCTGCTCGCCGCGATCGAGGAGCGCCTCGGCAACACGCCGGAGGTCGAACGCGCGATCGTGCGCACGGAGCTGGGCAGGATCAACCGCATCAGGCTGGGGCGGCTGGCTGAGTCGGCGGATCCCGCAGATCCCGCAGAGCCCGCAGAGCCCGCAGAGGGAGACGCGAGCGGATGAACGCACGACCGCAGCCCCCGGCCGGACACAGCGGCGTCTCCACCCACATCCTCGACACCAGCGCCGGCCGCCCCGCCGCCGGTGTCCCCGTCACCCTCTCCGCCGCTGCGGACGGCCGCTGGGAGACCGTCGGCTCCGCCCGTACCGACGCGGACGGCCGGTGCGCCGGGCTCCCGCAGCCGCCGGCCGGGACGACACACGTCCGCCTCGTCTTCGACACGGGACCGTATCTCCAGAGTGATCGACTTCCCGCCGGGGAGCGCGCGTTCTTCCCGGAGGTGACCGTCGCCTTCGCCGTCGAACCGGGCGAGCACTACCACGTACCCCTGCTGCTCAACCCGTTCGGATACTCCGTCTACCGAGGGAGCTGACAGCCGTCGTGACCGCCTCGCCCCGCCCCTTCCTGCTGGGCCCCAACCAGTACGGCAAGGCCGAGATCCGCGTCCTGAAGACCACCCGCGACGGCGCCACCCACCACGTCCGCGACCTCAACGTCTCCGTCGCCCTCGCCGGCGACATGGACGCCGTGCACTACGACGGCTCCAACGCCGGCGTGCTGCCCACCGACACCGCCAAGAACACGGTCTTCGCCTTCGCCCGGCGCCACGGCATCGAGTCGCCCGAGCGCTTCGGCATCGAGCTGGCCCGCCACTTCACCACCACCCAGGACTCCCTGCACCGCGCCCGTATCCGGATCGAGGAGTACGCCTGGGAGCGCACCGGCGACACGGGCCACTCCTTCGTACGCGCCGGCCGGGAGACCCGCCTCGCCCAGGTCACCTGCGAGGGCGGGGACGTCGAGGTGCTCAGCGGTCTGACGGGGATGACCGTCATGAACACCACCGACTCGGAGTTCACCGGCTACGTCAAGGACGCCTACACCACGCTGCCCGAGGACCGCGACCGCATCCTCGCCACCGCCGTCACCGCCTGGTGGCGCCACCGCGAGACCAACGGCGCCGCACCCGGGCCCGGTTGGGACGACTCCTACATGGCCGCACGCACGCACCTGCTGGACGCCTTCGCCGGGACCTACTCCCTGTCCCTGCAGCAGACGCTCTACCGGATGGGCGCGCACGTCCTCGAACTCGGCGACGGGATCGACGAGATCCGCCTCTCCCTCCCCAACAAGCACCACTTCCGCCTCGACCTCACCCCCTTCGACCTGAGCAACGAGGCCGCCGAGGGCGCGGTCTACTTCGCCGCCGACCGCCCGTACGGACTCATCGAGGCCACCGTGCTGCGCGCGGGCGCCGCGGCGCTGATCCCGGCCGACCTGGCCAACCTCTGACCGCGCGCCCCCGTCGGCGCGACCCCTCCCGCCACCCCCTCCCGCGGACCCAACGAAGGGCGAGGAAGCAGCACATGAGCGACGCACCCGGCCGCACCGTCATCGAGAACTGCGCCATCGCGACCGTCGACGCGCACGGCACCGAGTACGCCCGCGGCCATCTCGTCCTGGCCGGCGACCGGATCGAGTCCCTCGGCGCGGGCGCGGCCCCCGAGGGGCTGGCGGGCGTGGTGCGCCGTATCGACGCCGAGGGGCACCTCGCCACCCCGGGGCTGGTCAACACCCACCACCACTTCTACCAGTTCCTCACCCGGGGCCTGGCCACCGACCACAACCTCTTCGACTGGCTGACCGCCCTCTACCCCACCTGGGCGCGCATCGACGAGGCCATGTGCCGGGCGGGCGCGCTGGGTTCGCTGGCGATGATGGCGCGCGGCGGCTGCACCACCGCGATGGACCACCACTACATCCACCCCCGCGGCGCCGGCGACCTCTCCGGCGCGATCATCCAGGCGGCCCGGGAGACCGGCGTGCGCTTCACGCTCGCGCGCGGCTCCATGGACCGGGGCGAGTCCGACGGCGGGCTGCCGCCCGACTTCGCGGTGGAGAGCCTGGAGGGGGCCCTCGCCGCCACCGAGGAGACCGTCGACCGCCACCACGACGCCTCCTTCGGCGCGATGACGCAGATCGCCGTCGCGCCCTGCTCGCCGTTCTCCGTCTCCACCGAACTCCTCACCCAGAGCGCCGAGTTGGCCCGTCGCAAGGGTGTGCGCATGCACACCCACGGCTCGGAGACGGTCGAGGAGGAGACGTGGTGCCGGGAGCTGTTCGGCATGGGCCCCACCGACTACTTCGAGTCCACCGGCTGGCTCGGCGCCGACGTCTGGATGGCGCACTGCGTCCACATGAACGACGCCGACCTCGCCGCCTTCGCCCGCACCGGCACGGGCGTCGCCCACTGCCCCTCCTCCAACGCCCGCCTCGCCGCCGGGATCGCCCGCGTCCCCGACATGCTGGCCGCCGGGATCCCCGTCGGCCTGGGCGTGGACGGCACCGCCTCCAACGAAGCCGGCGAGCTGCACACCGAGTTGCGGGGCGCCGTGCTCGTCAACCGCCTCGGCCCGCACCGCGAGGCTGCGCTCACCGCCCGCCAGGCGCTGCGCCTGGGCACGTACGGCGGCGCCCAGGTCCTGGGCCGCGCGGCGGAGATCGGCTCACTGGAGCCCGGCAAACTGGCCGACCTGGTGCTCTGGCGGCTCGACACCCTCGCCCACGCCTCGATCGCCGACCCGGTGGCCGCCCTGGTCCTGGGCGCCCCGGCCCCGGTCACCGCCTCCTTCGTCGGCGGCCGGCAGCTCGTGGCGGACGGCCGCCTGACGACGGTGGACGAGGACGAGATCGCCGCCTCGACCCGCAGCGAGGCGAGGCGGCTGGCGGAGATCGCGGGGGAGTAGGCACTCCTCAGACCCGCTGCTCCGTGCCGTCCGGGAAGCGTACGACCACCTCCGCGCCCTCCTCGCGTACCGCTATCCCTCGGGCAACTCCCTTGCTGCACGGCCCAGTCCGACCAGCACCGCATGCACCGTCGTGCCGCCGGGATGGGCGGTGCGCACGATGTACGGCGTGGCGCAGTGGCGGCCGAAGGCGTTGGCGCCGGTCCAGCGGACCACCGCCGCCGCCTCGTCCCAGCCGTACAGGCCGGCCAGCGTGCTCGCCAGCCCGTCCGACTCCGCGCCCGAGGCGCTCGCCCGGCCGGGCGGCCGGTACTGCGCGAAGCCCGGCGAGGCGTACGGCGCCAGCGCGTCGAGCAGCCGGCCGGCGGCGGCCTCCCCGTGCGCCCTCGTCCAGCCGGTGTACGGCGACAACGTGCGGTCAGCAGGCGGCGGCTCGATCGCACCTCCATCCGGCAAGCGCTTGCTGCCTGCGGGCGAAAGCGCGGTACGATCTGCCGCCGACCCCTCCCGGGCGGGCGCGCCGGGCCGGGAGGACCCACCGTCGAAGGGCAGCGCCGTGAACGGGACCCCCGCACCGGAGCACACCACCCCCCGGCGCCCCCGCGCCGTCCTGGCCATGGCGGCGCAGACCCGCGACGCGCTGCGCGCCGAGGGCGCCCTGGACCGCCTCGCCGAGGCCGCCGACCTCGACCCGGACCTCCTCGTCGAGGACTTCGGCTCCCTGGCGCCCCACGCGGCCGGCGAACTGGCCGCCGCGGAGGTCCTCCTCACCCACTGGGGCGCCCCGCCCCTCACCCCGGCGGCCCTGGCGACGATGCCCCGGCTGCGGGCGGTCGTGCACGCGGCCGGCTCCGTCAAGCACCACGTCACCGACGCCGTCTGGGCGCGCGGCATCGCCGTCTCCAGCGCCGCTGCCGCGAACGCCCTGCCCGTCGCGGAGTACACCGTCGCCGCGATCCTCTTCTCCGGCAAACGCGTCCTGGACAGCGCCCGCGCCTACACCGCCCACCGCGCGGCCTTCCCGCTGCTGCCCTTCCACGCCGGCGGCGGCAACTACCGCCGCACCGTCGGCGTCGTCGCCGCCTCGCACATCGGACGCCGGGTGCTGGAACTGCTGCGCCCGTACGACCTGCGCCTCCTGGTCCACGACCCCTATCTGGACGAGGCCGGGGCGAAGGAGCTGGGCGCCGAGTGGGCGGAGCTGGACGAACTCGCCCGCCGCAGCGACGTGGTGACGATCCACGCCCCCCAACTCCCCGAGACCCGCCACCTGTTCGACGCCCGCCGCCTCGCCCTGCTGCCGGACGGCGCCACGCTGGTCAACACCGCGCGCGGCTCGCTGGTCGACACCGAGGCACTCACCGCCGAGCTGCTGAGCGGCCGCATCAGCGCCGTCCTGGACGTCACGGAACCGGACGTCCCCCCGGCCGACTCCCCGCTCTACGACCTGCCCAACGTCCTCCTCACCCCGCACATCGCCGGCTCCCTCGGCAACGAACTGCTGCGGATGGCCGACCTGGCCGCCGAGGAGATCACCCGCTACGCCCGCGGCCTGCCCTTCCACCACGCGGTCGACGCGGCGGACCTGATCCGCAGTGCCTGACGGCGACCCCCGCCCCACCCGCCAGCTCCCGTATCCCGGCCGCCTCAGTCCCGCAGCTCCTCATAGGCCGGCAGCGTCAGGAAGTCCACGTACTCCTTGTCCAGCGCCACCCGCAGCAGCAGATCGTGCGCGTCCTGCCAGCGCCCCGCCGCGAACGCCTCCACACCCGACTCGGCGCGCGCCGCGTCCAACTCCTCGGCGGCCAGTCGGCGCACCAGCTCCGCCGTCACCGTCTCGCCGCTGTCCAGCACCACCCCCGCATTGATCCACTGCCAGATCTGCGAGCGGGAGATCTCCGCCGTCGCCGCGTCCTCCATCAGATTGAAGATCGCCACCGCGCCCAGCCCCCGCAGCCACGCCTCGATGTAGCGGATACCGACCGCGACGGCGTTGCGCAGCCCCTCGTACGTCGGGCTCGCGTCGAGGGAGTCGACGGCGATCAGCTCGGCCGCCGTGACCGAGACATCCTCACGCAGCCGGTCCTTCTGGTGGGGGCGCTCACCCAGCACCGCGTCGAAGGACTCCAGCGCGATGGGCACCAGGTCCGGATGCGCGACCCAGGAGCCGTCGAAGCCGTCGGCCGCCTCCCGGTCCTTGTCGGCGCGCACCTTCTCGAAGGCGGTCTTGTTGACCTCGGCATCGCGGCGCGAGGGGATGAAGGCCGCCATCCCGCCGATCGCGTGGGCGCCGCGCTTGTGGCAGGTGCGCACCAGCAGCTCGGTGTACGCGCGCATGAACGGCGCCGTCATCGTCACCGCGTTGCGGTCGGGCAGCACGAACCGCTCCCCGCCGTCCCGGAAGTTCTTCACGATCGAGAACAGGTAGTCCCACCGCCCCGCGTTCAACCCGGAGGCGTGCTCGCGCAGTTCGTAGAGGATCTCCTCCATCTCGTACGCGGCGGTGATCGTCTCGATCAGCACCGTCGCACGGATGGTGCCCCGCTCGATGCCCAGGCGCTCCTGGGCGAAGACGAAGACGTCGTTCCACAGCCGAGCCTCGCGGTGCGACTCCGTCTTGGGCAGGTAGAAGTACGGACCCCGGCCCAGCTCCAGCAGCCGGCGCGCGTTGTGGAAGAAGTACAGCCCGAAGTCCACCAGCGCGCCCGGGACCGGCCGCCCGTCCACCGTGAGGTGCCGCTCGTCCAGATGCCAGCCGCGCGGGCGCACCACGACCGTCGCCAGCTCCCCGGCCGGCTTCAGCGCGTAACCCTTGCCGGAGCGGGGGTCGGTGAAGTCGATGCGGCGCTCGAAGGCATCGATGAGATTGAGCTGCCCGCCGACGACGTTGTGCCAGGTCGGCGCGGAGGCGTCCTCGAAGTCCGCGAGCCAGACCCGGGCACCGGAGTTGAGGGCGTTGACCGTCATCCTGCGGTCGGTGGGCCCGGTGATCTCCACCCGGCGGTCCTGCAGCGCCTCCGGCGCCGGGGCGACCCGCCAGCTGTCGTCCGCGCGGACGGCGGCCGTCTCCGGCAGGAAGTCCAGCGTGCCGGTACGGGCGATGTCGGCCCGGCGCTCGGCCCGGCGCACCAGCAGCTCGTCGCGGCACGGGGTGAAGCGGCGGTGCAGCTCGGCGAGGAAGGCCAGCGCCTCCTCGGTCAGCACCTCCTCCTGGCGGTCGACGGGCGGCGCCGCGACGACGGCGCCCGGCCCCGGCGGCGGGGTCGGAGATGCTGCGGACATGGCTGTCACTCCCTTGGCTGCGGGCACGGTGCGCCCGATGCGAAGGACAGTAGTTTTCCGCCCAGGCGACAGCAACGCCCTGTGGATAACGCGCGGCGAGCGTGCGCCAACGGTGTGCCAGGGGCTAACCGCCGTAGTCGCGGTCCAGCAGACGCAGGTCGGCCGGGGTGTCGATATCGGCCGGGTCCGCCACGTCGCCGCACTCCACCAGCGTCAGTTCACCCGTGTGCTCCCGCAGATACGCGCGCGCCCCCCGATCCCCGCGCGCGGAGTCGGCGACGCCGGCCCAGTGGCGCCGCCCCAGCAGCACCGGATGGCCGCGCTCCCCGCCGTAGGCGGCCGCGGCCAGCTCCGTGCCGTCGCGCCCGCAGTGCGTGACCAGCCGGGCCACCGCCCGCGCCCCGATCCCCGGCTGGTCGACGAGCAGGACGACGACCGCCGCGGCGTCCGTACCGGCCAGCGAGTCGAGCCCCGCGCGCAGGGACGAGCCCATCCCCTGCGCCCAGTCCCGGTGGGCGACCACCCGGCAGCCGTCAAGGCGCGTACGGGCGTACACCTCTTCGAGGTCCGCCCCCAGCACCACGTGCACGGGATCGCAGCCGGCGGCCCGCAGCGCCTCCGCCGCCCGCTCGACCAGCGGCCGCCCGCCCGCGCTGAGCAGCGCCTTCGCCCGGCCCCCGAGGCGCCGCCCACCGCCGGCGGCGAGCAGCAGCCCCGCGACACGCCTGGCCGGTGTGATCGTTCCGATTGGCGGATTCATCTGAATATCCCGAGGTCTGTGGCGAGTCGTGCACAAGTGGCGTTAACTGATCCGCGGTTCGCCGTGTCCGACCAACACGGGCGGCCAACGGCTGGAGTGTTGTCGGCTGGCGCAAGGGGGACGTCGATGGGCAAGCATGCTATGGGCGCGATGTCGAGGAAGGGCGCACCGAGGAAGGGCGCACCAGGGGAGGGTGCCTACGTCGTGGAAGAGGGACTGGCGCGGGCCGCCGAGGCCCTGCGTGTCGAGACTCTGCGGGTGGAGGCGCTGCGGACGGCCGTCTCGCGCCTGAGCCGCGAGCTGGCCGGGCATCCGGCGCAGTTGAGCGACCGCTCGGTCGCCGAGGACGCCCTCGCGGAGCTGGCCGCGATGGCGCAGTCCGGGGCGCCGGAGGTCGTGCGGCTGCGGCGCGCGCTGCTCGCGGTGGCCGGCGCGGTGGGCTCCGTCAGCGCCCTGGCCCCCTCGGTCGGCGAATTACGCAAGGCTGTCGACCTCTTCGGCGGCGAGATCCCCGGTCCGCGGGGCGGGGACTAGGGCCCGTCCAGGGCCTGTCCAGGGCCTGCTCTGAGGCTGCCGCGGCCTTCCGCCGCCCGGGAGGGGGTGCTACGTTCGCCCGATGTCCAAGATCGAGATAGACCGGCTGACCGCTGACTTCTTCGGCGCGTTCGACAACCGGGACGGCAAGGCCGCCGACGTGGCGCGGATCCGCCGGCTCATGCTGCCCACGGGTGTCATCGTGTGCGTGAGTCCGACGTTCGCCGCCTACACGGTGGAGGAGTTCATCGGGCCCCGCGAGCGGCTGCTGGCCGAGGGCCGGCTGGTCGGCTTCTCCGAGTGGGAGACCTCCGAGCGCACCGAGATCGCCGGCGACATCGCCTCCCGGTTCGGTGAGTACCGCAAGTCCGGGATCCTGGACGGCGAGCCGCTCGAGGGCGGCGGCGGCAAGACGATCCAGTTCGTCCGCACCCCGGAGGGCTGGCGCATCTCCGCCTTCGCCTGGTACGACCACCCCTGACCCCCTCCGGAAGGCGTGCGATGCCGCCCCTCGACCTGGCCCTGCGCTCGCGCCGCGCCCTCACCCCCGAGGGCGAGCGCCCCGCCGTCGTCACGGTCGCCGGCGGCCGCATCGAGGCCGTGCTGTCGTACGACGCGGTGCTCCCGCCCGGCGTCCCCGTCGAGGACGTGGGCGAACAGGCGCTGCTCCCCGGCCTGGTGGACACCCACGTCCACGTCAACGACCCCGGTCGCAGCCAGTGGGAGGGCTTCGCCACCGCCACCCGCGCCGCGGCGGCCGGCGGGATCACGACGATCGTCGACATGCCGCTCAACAGCCTGCCCCCCACCACCACCCCCGCCGCACTGGACGTCAAACGCGACACCGCCCGCCCCCGGGTGCACACCGACACCGGCTTCTGGGGCGGCGCGATCCCCGGCAACCTCGACGACCTCGCCCCCCTGCACGAAGCCGGGGTGCTGGGCTTCAAGTGCTTCCTCTCCCCGTCGGGCGTCGAGGAGTTCCCCCACCTGACCGGCCGGGACCTGGCGGCGGCCGTCGCCACCGCCGCCCGGCTCGGCGCGCTGCTCGTCGTCCACGCCGAGGACCCGGCCGTGCTCGACGCCGCCCCCCAGCGCCCCGGCGCCCGTTACGCCGACTTCCTCGCCTCGCGCCCCCACGAGGCGGAGGTCAGGGCCGTCGAGCGGCTGACCGCCCTGGCCGCGCGATACGGCGCCCGCGTGCACGTCCTGCACCTCTCCTCCGCCGCGGCGCTCGCCCCCGTGGCGGCGGCGAAGGCGGCCGGGGTCCAGGTCACCGCCGAGAGCTGCCCGCACTTCCTCACCCTGACCGCCGAGGAAGTCCCCGACGGGGCCAGCGAGTTCAAGTGCTGCCCACCGATCCGCGAGGCCGCCAACCAGGACGCGCTCTGGGCCGCCCTCCTGGACGGCACCCTCGACTGCGTGGTCTCCGACCACTCCCCGTCCACCGCCGACCTCAAGACCCCCGACTTCGCCGCCGCCTGGGGCGGCATCTCCTCCCTCCAACTCGGCCTCCCGGCGGTCTGGACCGAGGCCCGGCGCCGGGGCGTGCCCCTGGAGCGGGTGGCCCGCTGGATGTCCACCGCCCCCGCCGCACTGGCCGGCCTCCCCGCCAAGGGCGCCCTCGCCCCCGGCCGCGACGCCGACTTCGCCGTCCTGGCCCCCGAGGAGACCTTCACCGTCGACGCGGCACGCCTCCACCACCGCAACCCCGTCACCGCCTACGCGGGCCGCACCCTGTACGGAGTCGTCACCTCGACCTGGCTGCGCGGCGTCCGCATCGCCGACCGCGGCGCCTGCGGCGCACCGCGCGGCCGGCTCCTGCGCCGCGGCTGAGAAGCGTCCGCCCCACGACCGCGCCCCCGAAAGGCAGCACGCATGACGGAGATCCCCCGCTTCACCGGCGACGCCGCCCCGTACACCGGCGGGGACCCCTACGCGGACTACCGCACCGCCGACCTCCCCTTCACCCACCACCCGGACCTCGCCGACCGGCGCCTGGGCGCCGCCGTCATCGCCGCCAACGACGAGTTCTTCGCCCCCCGCGAGAGCCTCCTCACCCCCGCCCCTGCCCACTTCGACCCCGAACTCTTCGGCCCCAAGGGCAAGATCATGGACGGCTGGGAGACCCGCCGCCGCCGCGGCGCCTCCGCCACCGGGCCCCATCCCGCCGACGGCGACCACGACTGGGCGCTGATCCGCCTCGGCGCGCCCGGCGTCATCCGCGGACTCGTCGTGGACACCGCGCACTTCCGGGGCAACTACGGCAAGTACGCCTCGGTGGAAGCCACGTCACTCCCCGCCACCCCGTCCGCACAGGAGCTGCTCGCCCCCTCCGTCCGCTGGACGACCCTCGTCGCGCGCACCGAGCTCGGCGGCCACGCGGCCCACGGCTTCGCGGTCTCCCGGCCCCGCCGCTTCACCCACCTGCGGCTGCGCCAGTACCCGGACGGCGGCATCGCACGGCTGCGGGCGTACGGGCAGGTGGTCCCGGACCCGGACTGGCTGGCCGCGCTGGGCACCTTCGACCTGGTGGCCCTGGAGCACGGCGGCCGGGTCGAGGACGCCTCCGACCGCTTCTACTCCCCGCCGGCCAACACCCTGCGCCCCGGCCCCGCGCGCGGCATGGACGAGTGCTGGGAGACCCGCCGCCGCCGCGACCACGGCCACGACTGGATCCGCTACACCCTCACCGCGCAGGCGCGCATCCGCGCGGTGGAGATCGACACCACCTGCCTGAAGGGCAACGCGGCCGGCTGGGCGGCGCTCTCGGTCACGGACGAGGTCGGCGAGGACGCGACCTGGACGCAGCTCCTGCCCCCCGTCCGCCTCCAGCCCGACAGCGGCCACCGCTTCGTCCTGGCCGCCCCGGCGACCGCCCGCCGCGCCCGACTGGACATCCTCCCCGACGGCGGCATCGCCCGCCTGCGCCTGCACGGCAGCCTCACCCAGGCCGGCACGGACGAACTGACCGCCCGGTACGCGCAGTCCACCGGCTGAGGGAAACCCCGGGGCAATGCTCCGGCGCCCCCTTCCGTACGCATCGAACTGAGCGCCGCCCGCGTGCCGCGTACCCCCGCGGCCACCGCTTTCGACAGAGCGGACGATTGTGTCGAGCAGACGGATTGACACCGCGCCCCGGCGCCCTGAATGTACTCAGCAATCAACGAGAGCCGCGGGGCGGGGACTGGAGACGCACGTGTCCGAATACAGAGGCATCACCACAGGCGGGGGCAGCGGGCCGGAGCGCAGAGGACGGCGCGCCGCAGTGACCGCGCTCGCCGCCGCCGGAGCCGCCGGGCTGGTCCTGGCCGCCACCGCCGCGCCCGCCCAGGCCGCGCCCGCCGAGCACTACGTCGCCCTCGGCGACTCCTACACCTCCGGCCCCGGCATCCCCACCCAGGTCGACCCGGCCTGCGGGCGCTCCGACCGCAACTACCCCTCCGTCACGGCCGCGCGGCTGAACGTCGCCGACTTCAAGGACGCCAGCTGCGGCGGCGCGGTGACCGCCCACATGTGGCAGGCGCAGGGCGCCAACCCGCCCCAGCTCGACGCGCTCGCCAAGCGGACCACCCTGGTCACCCTCGGCATCAGCGGCAACGACATCGGCTTCGGCGAGATCATCGGCACCTGCACGCTGCTGAGCTTCACCGACCCCACCGGCAACCCCTGCGAGCGCCGCTACCACGCGAGCGGCACCGACGAGCTGGCCGCCCGCATCGACCAGGTCTCCGCCCGGGTCGACACGGTGCTCGACGCGATCCACGAACGCGCCCCGCGCGCCCGCGTCCTGCTCGTCGGCTACCCGGTCATCGCGCCCGACGACGGCGTGGGCTGCCGCCCCTCGGTGCAGTTCGCCGACGGCGACTTCGCCTACGTCCGCGACACCGAGAAGCGCCTCAACGCCATGCTGGGCCAGGTCGCCGCCGCCAACCGCGCCCAGTACGTCGACACCTACACCCCGACCGTCGGCCACGACGTCTGCAAGCCCCCCGCGGACCGCTGGGTCGAGCCGCTGACCCCCGCCAGCCCCGCCGCGCCCTTCCACCCCAACGAGCGCGGCGAGGCCGCGATGGCCGAGGCGGTCCTGACGCAGCTCGCCGCCCCGGGCCGCGGACGCTGAGGCGGTCGGGGCCGAGCTGGGGCCGATGGAGCCGATCGTCGACCTGGGGAGATCCGCGAGGAGTTCCGCCGCGACCCGTACCCCTGGCCCTCCGGGTCCGCCCACCCCGCGCGACGGCCGCCCACCCCGCCCGGCCCATAATGTTATGACCATGGCATTGACGCGGCATGAGCTTCCGGTTACATACTCCGATCAGCCGCACCAAGCGGCCGCGTAACGAAGAAGGCGGGGAAAGATCATGGCGTACGGCCGGATGGCTCGTACCACGGCACTGCTCGCGACGGCCGCTCTCGCGGGGGCCGCGCTGGCCGGCTGCAGCTCCTCCGGGGGCAAGGGGTCGGAGGACAAGGCCGAGGAGACCGGCGGCGGCAAGGCGAACACCGCCCGGATGACCATCGCGATGGTCACGCACTCGGGTCAGGGCGACACCTTCTGGGACATCGTCAAGAACGGCGCCGAGGTGGCGGCCGGCAAGGACAACGTCAAGCTCCTCTACACCAACGACGACAAGGCCGACGGCCAGGCGCAGCTCGTGGAGCAGGCCGTCAACCAGAAGGTCGACGGCATCATCGTCACCCTCGCCAAGCCCGACGCCATGAAGGCCGCCGTGGAGAAGGCCGTCGCCGCGGGCATCCCGGTGATGACGATCAACTCCGGCAGCCAGTTCTCCAAGGAGTTCGGCGCCCTCGCCCACTTCGGCCAGGAGGAGTCCGTGGCCGGCGAGGCGGTCGGCGAGCAGCTCAACGAGGACGGCCGCAAGAAGGCGATCTGCCTCATCCACGAGCAGGGCAACGTCTCCCTTGAGGAGCGCTGCGCCGGCGTGAAGAAGACCTTCAAGGGCGAGGTGGAGAACGTCCAGGTCGAGGGCACCAACCGGCCCGGCGTCGAGGCCGCCGTCGAGGCGAAGCTCACAGCCGCCAAGGACACCGACGCCATCGTCGCCCTCAACGCCGACATCGCCTCCGCCGCCGCCAAGGCCAAGGAGGGCGCCGGCAGCGAGGCCGAGATCGCCACCTTCGACCTCAACAGCGACGTGGTGGCGCGCCTGGCCTCCGACGAGGTCGCCTTCGCCGTCGACCAGCAGCCCTACCTCCAGGGCTACCTGGCCGTCGACGGACTGTGGCTCCACAAGCAGAACCTCAACGTGATCGGCGGTGGACGCCCGGTGCTCACCGGCCCGGCGATCGTCACCGGCGACGACGCCGAGGCGCTGAAGAAGTTCACGGACCGCGCCACCCGGTAGGAAGACCCGGACAGACCCGGTGAAAAGTCGCTACCGCCCGGTAATTCATACTGGTGCGGTCGGCGCGTCCCGGCGCCGGAGTGCTCACCGCCAGGGGAGCGTCCCGGCGCCGGAGTGCGGGAGGCGGGGTCGTACGGACCCCGCCTCCCGCGCGCTCGCACGGCACCGGAGAGCACTGAGCAAGGGAAGAGCGACTGTGGCACGGCGAGGCGCACGGGCTGGGGCGACCAGGATGACCAGGGTGGCGAGGGCGACGAGAGCACGGAGCGAGGCGGGCGGGCGATGAGCACCACACTCACCAAAGCGGCGGGGGACGAGCGGCTCGTCCACCGCCCACTCGCCGGCCGCCTGCTGAGCCGGCCCGAGCTGGGCTCGGTGATCGGCGCGATAGCCGTCCTGGTGTTCTTCTCCGCCACCGCGGACAGCTTCCTCTCCAGCATGGACACCGTCCTGTACGCGGCGTCCACCATCGGCATCATGGCGGTCCCCGTCGCGCTGCTGATGATCGGCGGCGAGTTCGACCTCTCCGCCGGCGTGCTCGTCACCGCCTCCGCGCTGGTGTCGTCGATGGTCTCGTACCAGCTGACCGCCAACGTCTGGACCGGCGTGCTGGTCTCGCTGCTGGTCACCCTGGCCATCGGCTTCTTCAACGGCTACCTGCTGGTCCGTACCGGACTGCCCAGCTTCATCGTCACGCTGGGCACCTTCCTGATGCTGCAGGGCGCCAACGTCGGCGTCACCAAACTCGTCGATGACACCGTCTCCACCAAGTCGATCACCGACATGCAGGGCTTCTCCTCCGCCCGCAGCGTCTTCGCCTCCACCCTCGGCATCGGCTCCTGGGACCTGAAGGTGACGATCCTGTGGTGGATCGGCCTGGTCGCCCTCGCCACCTGGATCCTGCTGCGCACCCGCGCCGGCAACTGGATCCTCGCCGTCGGCGGCGGCGAGGACGCGGCCCGCGCGGTCGGCGTCCCCGTCCACCGCACCAAGATCGGCCTCTACCTCGGCGTCGCCGTCGGCGCCTGGATCTCCGGGCAGCACCTGCTCTTCTCCTTCGGCGTCATCCAGTCCGGCGAGGGCCGCGGCCTGGAGCTGCACTACATCGCGGCGGCCGTGATCGGCGGCTGCCTGCTCACCGGCGGCTACGGCTCGGCGGTCGGCGCCGCCGTCGGCGCGATGATCTTCGGGATGACCAAGCAGGGCATCGTCTACGCCCAGTGGGACGCCGACTGGTTCTGGTTCTTCCTCGGGGCGATGCTGCTGCTCGCCACGCTGCTCAACGCCTGGGTCCGAAAGCGTGCGGAGGCCGCCAAATGACGTCTCGTCCCACGCCTGCCGCGGCAGGCGCCGCCACCGCACAGCCCGCGCCGCTGGCCGAACTGCGCGGCATCAGCAAGTTCTACGGCAGCATCCGCGCCCTGGAGGGCGTCTCGCTGCGCGTGGACGCCGGCCAGGTCACCTGCGTACTGGGCGACAACGGAGCCGGCAAGTCCACCCTCATCAAGATCATCGCCGGGCTGCACCGGCACGACGCCGGCGACCTCCTCATCGAGGGCGAGCCCACCCGCCTGGCCTCCCCCCGCGACGCCCTGGCCCGCGGCATCGCCACCGTCTACCAGGACCTGGCGGTCGTCCCCCTGATGCCGGTCTGGCGGAACTTCTTCCTCGGCTCCGAGCCCACGAAGGGCGCCGGCCCGCTGCGCCGCATGGACGTCGGCCTCATGCGCGCCACCACCCACCGCGAACTGCTGCGCATGGGCATCGACCTGCGCGACGTGGACCAGCCCATCGGCACCCTCTCCGGCGGCGAACGCCAGTGCGTCGCCATCGCCCGCGCGATGTACTTCGGCGCGAAGGTCCTCGTCCTGGACGAGCCCACGGCGGCCCTCGGCGTCAAGCAGTCCGGGGTGGTGCTGAAGTACGTGGCCGCCGCCCGCGACGCGGGCCTGGGCGTCGTCCTCATCACCCACAACCCGCACCACGCCTACCTCGTCGGCGACCGGTTCGTGCTGCTCAAGCGCGGCGTCATGGCCGGCAGCCACGCCCGCTCCGAGATCGCCCTGGACGACCTCATCCGCGACATGGCCGGCGGCGGCGAACTGGAGCAGCTCTCCCACGAGCTGGAACGCATCCCGCCGACCGAGGCCCCGGCCGTCCCCGCGGCCCGCACCGAGGGCTGACCCGGAACACGCCCTGACGGACGTCGGCCCCCCTCCCGTAAGGCAGAATCACCCCCGATGACCGCGAACAGCGAAAGAGTCCCCGCCGCCGGACCCCTGAGCGGACCCCTGGGCGGCGGGGCCGCAGCCCGTTCGATCGTGCTGCGCAGTGTCAGCAGCCGCGAGCGCCGCTCGCACCTCACCGCGCCCCGGGTGCCCACCGTCGGCATCGACATCGGCGGCACCAAGGTCGCCGCCGGGGTCGTGGACGCCGACGGCAACATCCTGGAGCGGCTGCGGGCCGAGACCCCCGACAAGTCCAAGAGCCCCAAGGTCGTCGAGGACACCATCGTCGAGCTGGTCCTGGACCTCTCCGAGCGCCACGACGTGCACGCCGTCGGCGTCGGCGCGGCCGGCTGGGTCGACGCCAACCGCTCCCGCGTGCTGTTCGCCCCGCACCTGTCCTGGCGCGACGAGCCGCTGCGCGACGCGCTCTCCTCCCGGCTGCGGGTGCCGGTGATGGTCGACAACGACGCCAACACCGCCGCCTGGGCGGAGTGGCGCTTCGGCGCCGGCCGCGGCGAGGACTACCTCGTCATGATCACGCTGGGTACGGGCATCGGCGGCGCCATCCTGGAGGACGGCCAGGTCAAGCGCGGCAAGTTCGGGGTGGCCGGCGAGTTCGGCCACATGCAGGTCGTCCCCGGCGGACACCGCTGCCCCTGCGGCAACCGGGGCTGCTGGGAGCAGTACAGCTCCGGCAACGCCCTGGTGCGCGAGGCCCGCGAGCTGGCCGCCGCCGAGTCGCCCGTCGCGTACGGGATCATCGACCGCGTCCAGGGCCGCATCCCCGACATCACCGGCCCCCTCGTCACCGAGCTGGCCCGCGAGGGCGACGCGATGTGCGTCGAACTGCTGGGGGACATCGGCCAGTGGCTGGGCGTGGGCCTGGCCAACCTGGCCGCCGCCCTGGACCCCGGCTGCTTCGTCATCGGCGGCGGCGTCAGCTCCGCCGACGACCTGCTCATCGGCCCCGCCCGCGACGCCTTCCGCCGCAGCCTCACCGGCCGCGGCTACCGGCCGGAGGCCCGTATCGTCAAGGCGCAGCTCGGCAACGACGCCGGACTGGTCGGCGCCGCCGACCTCGCCCGGCTGGTGGCGCGCCGCTTCCGCCGCACCAACCGGCGCCGCGTGGAGCGCTACGAGCGCTTCGCCCAGGTGGTGGGCAAGCAGTGACCCGGCCGACCACCCCCCGCCCGCGCCGCCCGCACGACGACACCCTCCCGCCCCCGCAGCCGCCCCGCCGGCTGCCCAGCGGCTGGAAGGGCGGCGCGATCATCGCCCTGCTGGTCCTCGTGCCGCTGGCCTACCTGGGCATCTCCCTCCTGCAGAGCCGCGAGGCCGGCCGCGACAAGGAGCAGCGCGCGGAGGCGACCGAGCTGACCCCCGGCTGGCCGAGCCGGCTGCAGCGGCGCATCTACGACGTCAAGCCGCCGATGAACGTCGATCCCATCGCGTTCTACGAGACCAACTCCTGGGAGACCAGCAGCCTGTACGTCGAGTTCACGACGGACGCCGCCGGCCTCACCGCCTTCATGAAGTGGTCCGACGGCGACCGCTCGGACCTGGTCGAGGGCTACAACCCGATCACCCGCAAGCAGGCCGCGGCCGTCGGCTGGGACTTCGGCGACGGCTCGGGCTGGTGGGGCTGGAAACGCGACCGCCCCGGAGCGGAACCGGACCTGGCGGTCGCGGTGGACCTGAGCGACCCGACCCGGCCCGAGGTGCGCACGGTGTCGACGACGGACCTCTGAACGGGATCCCTGAGGGAAGCGGAGTCTGATGAAGCTCACGAAGAAGGGCCACGCCTGCGTCCGCCTGGAGAAGGCGGGCCGCGTCCTCGTCGTGGACCCGGGCGGCTTCTCGGAGCCGGACGCGGCGGCCGGCGCGGACGCGCTGCTCGTCACGCACGAGCACCCCGACCACTTCGACGAGGGGCGGCTGCGCGCCGCCCTGGACGCCGACGGGGCCTGCGAGCTGTGGACGCTGCGCAGCGTCGCCGAGCGGCTCGCCGCCGCCTACCCGGGGCGCGTCCACACCGTCGGCCACGGTGACACCTTCACCGCCGCCGGCTGGGAGGTGGAGGTGCACGGCGAACTGCACGCCGTCATCCACCCCGACATCCCGCGCGTCACCAACGTCGGCTACGTGCTGGACGGTTCGGTCTTCCACCCCGGCGACGCGCTCACCCTCCCCGGCCGCCCGGTCGAGACGCTGCTGCTGCCCGTGCACGCCCCGTGGAACAAGCTGGCCGAGGTCATCGACTACGTTCGCGAGGTGGCCCCCGCCCGGGCCGTCGACATCCACAACGCGCTGCTATCGGACGTGGCCCCGCTGGTCTACGACCGCATGCTCGGCCCCGCGGGCCCGGGGATCGGGGGAGCGGAGCACATCCGGCTGGCGGCGGGGGAGAGCCTCGCGCTCTGAGGGGCTGTTGCCGAACCCCCGTCCGGCGCCGCCCCGGGGTTGTCACAGGCCCGCGATAGGTTGGCCGCATGGCTCTCCGTATCGCGACGTGGAACGTCAACTCGATCAACTCCCGGCTGGACCGCATCACCGGCTGGCTGCGGTCGGCGGCGCCCGACGTCGTCTGCCTGCAGGAGCTGAAGTGCACCGAAGAGGCGTTCCCCGCCGAGCGGCTGCGTGAGCTGGGGTACGAGGCGGCGGTCGCCGCCGACGGCCGGTGGAACGGCGTGGCGGTGCTCTCCAGACTCGGCGTCCAGGACGTGGCCACCCGGCTGCCCGGTCAGCCGCCGTACGAGGGGGTGGTCGAGCCCCGCGCCGTCGCGGCGACCTGCGGCCCGCTCCGCGTCTGGTCGCTCTACGTGCCCAACGGCCGCGAGCTGGGCCACCCGCACTACGCGTACAAGCTGGAGTGGCTGCGGGCCCTGCGCGCCGCCGTCGCCCAGGACGCCGTGGGCGAGCGGCCCTTCGCCGTCCTGGGCGACTTCAACATCGCGCCCAAGGACGAGGACGTCTGGGACATCGCCCGCTTCGAGGGCGCGACGCACGTCTCCGAGCCCGAGCGCGCTGAGCTGGCCGAGCTGCTGAAGACCGGCCTGACGGAGGCGTACCCCCGGGCGCTGAAGTACGACATCCCCTTCACCTTCTGGGACTACCGGATGCTGGGCTTCCCGAAGAACAAGGGCATGCGCATCGACCACGTCTACGGCAACGCCCCCTTCACGGCCGCCGTCAGCGACGCCTACGTGGACCGCGACGCCCGCCGCCCCGGCAAGAAGGACCAGCCCGCGTCGCTGGCACCCTCCGACCACGCGCCGGTGGTGGTCGACCTGGACCTCTGATCCTGTGCGCGGCCCCCCGGGATACCACGTCGGGGAAGCCCCCCGGTCCGCTTTGCGCGTGCCTGTAGCCTGCCGGTCGGTCCGGGTGCGACGGTAGGGAAATGAACATCCCCTTCCTGGACAACTGGCGCAAGAAGCACGGTCCGGCGCGCGGAACGGCCGTGCTCTCCGCCGGCCCCCAGGACGCGGCCGGGATCGCCGGACTGCTCGCCGAGTGCGATCTGCTGCGCGCCCAGGCCGAGGGGCACGGCGTCGAACTCGACGACACCGCCGCCTCGTTGGAGGCGCTGGACCAGCTGCTGCCGCGCTGGCGCGACGACCCGGAGGTGACGCCCTGGCTCGGCAACGACGCCGGCCTCTACCTCGGCACGGTGGTCGTGCGCACGGTGCCGGGCGCCCGCTGGGTCCTCTGGCCGAACGGCCACCCGACGGTGGAGCTGCGCTCCGGCCGGGAGATCGACGTGGTGGAGACGGGCCACGCCTGGGCGGAGACGGGCACCCCGGAGCTGTCGCAGGTCTACGCGGAGGTCTCGGAGCCCTGAGCCGCGGGTCGCCCTCGGGCGCGGTCCGGACCGCCTCCGACGCCCCGCTCAGGCCGTGTAGTCGATGACGTACTCAAGCTGCCAGCGATCGGCCCGCACCACCACGTCGGAGGTCTCCACCGGCCGGTTGTCCTCGTCGTAGTGGGTGCGCTCCAGCACCGTCAGGCACTGGCCCGGCGAGCAGCCCAGCGTCTCCGCCTCCGCGCTCGTCGCCGTCCGCGAGCCGACCAGCTCGGCGGCGCGCACCACCCGTACGCCGATCGCCGCCATCCGGCCGCGCACCCCGCGCCGGGCGTACGGACCGCGCTCGGGGAAGACCACGTCCGTGCCCTCGGTGATGGCCAGCGGCTCCCAACTGGTCGCGAACTGCAGCGGCTTGCGGTCGGCCATGTACTCGTACCGGGTGCACATCACCCGGTCGCCGGCCTCGATGCCCAGCCGCCGCGCGACGGCGCGCGGAGCCGGGACGGCCACGGAGGTGGCCTCCCAGTCCAGGGAGGTGCCGGGCGGGGAGAGCTGCGAGGCGAAGGGGGAGTCGACCGCGCCGGTGGTGCGCAGCAGCGTCCCCAGCGGCGTGCGGTCGGCGACGAACACCCCGCGCCCGAACTGCCCCTGGGCGTAGCCGGCGGCCTTCAGCACCCGCACCGCGCGGTCCACGGTCTGGTCGCTCGCCTCGTAGGCGCGCTTCAGCTCGGAACGGGACGGCAGCTGCGCACCGACCCGGAGGTCGCCGCTGTCGATCCGCCCCCGCAGCTCGTCGGCGATACGCTGGTAGACCGGCTTCGTGTCGCCCACCCCGGGCTCCTTTCCCCAACAGACCTGCCAGGCTAGGTACTCAGGGATTTTCTGGGTACCTAGGCAGCAAGGTGGAGTCCGGTGCCCCGCGCGCCCGTCCCGCCCCCGCGTCGAGCCGCCGACCAGCCGCGCAGCCGCCGCGACCGGCCGCCCCGCCCCCGCCTCGCGGAGATCGCCCCCGCGCCGGGATTCCCCCGAGTGGGGGAACGCGCGGGTCGGCGCCACGCCGCGGCGACCTGCGGGAGCCTCCGGGGGCCTACTTCTCGGCCACCGCCGGCAGCGGCGTCCTGGCCGCCTTCGTGACGTCCGCGACCAGTTCCACCACGTCCGGGCCGTAGGACTGGGAGTTGACGACCTTCAGGAGGAGGACGAAGGGGTTGTTGCCGTACTTGCGGGAGAGTTTCGCCTCGTTGCGGGCGAGGTAGCGCATCGCGGCCTGGTTGGTGATCGAGCGCTGGCCGCAGGAGACGAAGACCGGACGGGCGTCCTGGCCGGCGGTGAGGCGGGCCAGGACGACGTGCTCGGTGACGCCGTTCTCCAGCCGGTAGCGCTCCGTGCCGACGGCGAAGGCGCCGCGGTCCGGGCCCGGCTCCGGGTCGGTGTTGATACGGACGCCGGGCAGCAGGGAGTGCATGTGGGCGGCCATCCGCCGGTTCGACAGCGGGGTGCCCACACAGAACTCCGTGCGGTCGCCGAAGCCCTGCGCGGCGGTGTCGTGCGCGACGATCTGCAGATGCGCCCGGCAGCCCTTGATCACCGCCGCCAGCTCCACCAGCGCGAGCGCGTCGTGCTTGGCGACGCTCCAGTCGCCGCCGCCCGCGTCGCGGTTCACCACGACCAGGCACTCGGAGTTCTCGGGCAGCCCGAAGAACCGCTCCCGGCGGCGCAGCGTGCGGGCCGAGGCGGACGTGTGCCCGTACCAGCC
This sequence comes from Streptomyces polyrhachis, assembly GCF_042663125.1. NCBI lineage: Bacteria > Bacillati > Actinomycetota > Actinomycetes > Kitasatosporales > Streptomycetaceae > Streptomyces > Streptomyces polyrhachis. The sequence goes on from NZ_JBHSZO010000043.1 coordinate 29,054, forward strand.
GAGCCCAGCGCCCAGCAGCAGGGCCGCGGCGGCTATGGCGATGAGGAGGATGCCGTCATTCATGGGGCGGCATGCTACGGGGCTCCGCAGAGATGTTCGAGAGCGGGAGCGGGACGTGGGGCATACCGCCCCCGATGCGCCCTGCGCCCGCTTCCGGGTGCTTACGGGCGATGCCCCCCGCCCGTACCGGCCGCCCCGCGCGGTGCCCTTGCGGGGCGCCCGAGCGGGTCGTACGTTCTTCCCCTGCGTCCGCTACGTGCGTAGACGGGCGTGCCCGCGCCGAAGGAGTCAGAGCCCATGGCCAACGTCGTCCGCGCCGCACTCGTCCAGGCCGCCTGGACCGGTGACACCGACTCGATGATCGCGAAACACGAGGAGCACGCCCGGTCGGCCGCCGCCCAGGGCGCGCAGATCATCGGCTTCCAGGAGGTCTTCAACGCCCCCTACTTCTGCCAGGTCCAGGACCCCGAGCACTACCGCTGGGCCGAGCCCGTCCCCGACGGCCCGACCGTGCAGCGGATGCGGGCGCTGGCCCGGGAGACCGGCATGGTCATCGTCGTCCCCGTCTTCGAGGTCGAGCAGTCCGGCTTCTACTACAACACCGCCGTCGTCATCGACCCCGACGGCACGGTCCTGGGCAAGTACCGCAAGCACCACATCCCGCAGGTCAAGGGCTTCTGGGAGAAGTTCTACTTCAAGCCCGGCAACCTGGGCTGGCCGGTCTTCGACACGGCCGTCGGCAGGGTGGGCGTCTACATCTGCTACGACCGCCACTTCCCCGAAGGCTGGCGCCAACTCGGCCTCAACGGCGCCCAGTTGGTCTACAACCCCTCCGCCACCTCGCGCGGCCTCTCCGCCTACCTGTGGCAGCTGGAGCAGCCCGCCGCCGCCGTCGCCAACGAGTACTTCATCGCCGCGATCAACCGCGTCGGCCAGGAGGAGTACGGCGACAACGACTTCTACGGCACCAGCTACTTCGTCGACCCGCGCGGCCAGTTCGTCGGCGAGCCCGCCTCCGACAAGGAGGAGGAACTCCTCGTCCGCGACCTCGACTTCGGCCTCATCGACGAGGTCCGCCGGCAGTGGGCCTTCTACCGCGACCGCCGCCCCGACGCGTACGAGGGACTGGTGCGGCCGTGAGCGACGCCGCCCCGCTCCACCGCCGCCACCGCTCCGTACTCCCCGACTGGCTGGCCCTCTACTACGCCGACCCCATCGAGCTGACCCACGGCGAGGGCCGCCACGTCTGGGACAGCGAGGGCCGGCGCTACCTCGACTTCTTCGGCGGCATCCTCACCACGATGACCGCCCACGCCCTCCCCGAGGTCACCAAGGCGGTCGCCGAGCAGGCCGGCCGGATCCTGCACACCTCCACCCTCTACCTCAACCGCTCCATGGTCGAGCTGGCGGAGCGCATCGCCAGGCTCTCCCACATCCCCGACGCCCGGGTCTTCTTCACCACCTCGGGCACGGAGGCCAACGACACCGCGCTGCTGCTGGCGACCACGTACCGCCGCTCCAACCAGATCCTGGCGATGCGCAACAGCTACCACGGCCGCTCCTTCTCCACCGTCGGCATCACCGGCAACCGCTCCTGGTCGCCGACCAGCCTCTCCCCGCTGCAGACGCTGTACGTCCACGGCGGCGTCCGTACCAAGGGGCCCTTCGCGCAGCTGGACGACCAGGAGTTCACCGACGCCTGCGTGGCCGACCTCAGGGACCTGCTCGGCCAGACCCGCGGCCAGGTCGCGGCCCTGATCGCCGAGCCCGTCCAGGGCGTCGGCGGCTTCACCTCCCCGCCGGACGGCCTCTACGCCGCCTTCCGCGAGGTCCTCGCCGCCGAGGGGATCCTCTGGATCGCCGACGAGGTGCAGACCGGCTGGGGCAGGACCGGCGAGCACTTCTGGGGCTGGCAGGCCCACGCGCAGCACGGGCCGCCCGACATCGTCACCTTCGCCAAGGGCATCGGCAACGGCGCCTCGATCGGCGGCGTGATCGCCCGCGCCGAGGTGATGAACTGCCTGGACGCCAACTCCATCTCCACCTTCGGCGGCAGCCCCGTCACCATGGCGGCGGGCCTGGCCAACCTCTCCTACCTGCTGGAGAACGACCTGCAGGGCAACGCCCGCCGCGTCGGCGGCCTGCTGCTGGAGCGGCTGCGGGCCGTCGCCGCCCCCCTGGCGGGCGTGGTGGAGGTACGCGGCCGGGGGCTGATGATCGGCGTCGAGCTGGAGTCGCCCCAGGCCGCCACCGCCGTCCTGGAGGCCGCCCGCGCCCGCGGGCTGCTGATCGGCAAGGGCGGCCTGCGGGGCGATGTGTTGCGCATCGCACCGCCGCTCTCGCTCAGCGTCACCGAAGCGGAAGAGGGGGCAACCATTCTGGCCGAGGCCCTACGCGAAGTGCTCAATTGTGATTAGAATCGCCCCTTGTTCGCACAGGAGCGCAAGTTAAACCTGGGGTCGCCTCCCCAATTCCGGTCAACTTGCCCGCTGTGTGGGCGGGTTCATGGCAAGTGAGGCGCATTTCGCATGTTTTGAGGTCCTGATGCACAGCGAGACAGGTAACGGACCGGGGGCCGCCCCCGGTCCGCCGTCCTGCCGGACCTCCCGCCCGCCCCCACGCCGCCATGCCGGCACCCACCTGCGCACTTCATCCAGAGTTCACCGAAACAACACCCCAACTTCCGCGCAGTGCCACCGCATGCCATTGAGGGCGCGTTGAAGTCACGGTGGCCGTCCGCCCGTTCACCGCACCATGAGGCCCCATGCCGATATCCGCCAAGCTGTCCCTGCGCACCCTGCTGCGCACCATCGCCGCCGTCGTCACGGCCGGCCTGGCCGTCCTGGTGATAGCCGGCACGGTCCCCACCTTCGGGTACGCGGCTGACCTGCGCGACCAGGCCCGTACCCTGCGCCGCGACCTGCCGGCGCTGCACACCCTCGCTGTCGAACTCCAGGCCGAACGCACCCTCACCGGCCGGTTCATAGCCCGACGCGGACCCGGCCGCGCCGAGCTCATGGCCCAGCGCACCCGTACCAACAACGCCCTGCGCCGCACCCTCGTCAACCCCGGTGAGCTCTCCCAGGCCCGCGCCGCCACCGACCTTCCCGAACCCTCCGTGCGGGTGGCCTTCGACCACTACGGCCTGGCGGTCGCCACCACCCTGGACACCATGGAGAGCGCCGCCGCCCACAGCGACGCCGACCAGACCGACGACGTCCGCCCCCTCCTGGGCCTGCTGCGCGCCACCGAGGCCCTCGCCCAGGAGGACGCCCTGCTGGCCGCGGCCCCGAACGGCCGACTGGACCGCGGCTCGCAGGCCGCCTTCGCGGGGACGGTCGCCCTCATGCACCACCACCTCGGTGTCGTCGCGGCCAACATCCCGGAGCCGGACGCCGACACCTACCGCGGACTGACCCTCTCCCACACCTGGTACGCCGTGGACCGCGCCCAGGATGTCCTCCTCGCCGGCCGCCCGCTGCCCTCCGAGGTGCAGTGGCAGGCCGCCCAGCAGGACGTCTACACACGGCTCGACGCCCTTGCCGGACGCCGCCTGACCGAGCTGACCGCCCAGGTGGCCGCCGGCTCCAAGGCGATGAGCGACCGCGCCTGGACGCTCGCCGGCGCCGGTCTGCTGGGCGCCGCCGTCGTCGCCGGCACGGTCCTGGCCGTCGCGCGCCACCTGATGCGCCGCGCCCGCTCCGTGCGCAGCTCCGCCCTCGACGTCGCCAACCACCAGCTGCCCCGCCTCCTCGCCCGCGTCCAGCAGGGCCGGCCCGTCGGCCCGGCCGACCTGCCCCCGCAGGGCGACCCCTACGACGAGTTCGCCCAACTGTCCAACGTGGTGGCCCTGCTCAGCGAGAAGGTCGTCGACTCCGCACGCGGCGCCCACGCCGAACGGCGCGGCTTCGAGAGGTTCGCCGAGGGTGTCAGCCTGCGCTCCGCCACCCTGATCATGGCGATCCTGCGCTCCCTGGACGACCTCCAGCACCGCTACGGCGACACCGACCGCGCGCTCCTGGAGGACCTCTACCACCTCGACCACCTGATCATCCGGATGCGCCGCCAGCTGGAGAACCTCCTGGTGCTCTCCGGCGGCACCCTCGCCCACCCGCACACCGCGCCCGTCCACATCGCCAACCTGATCGTGGACGCCGCCGGCGAGGCCCGCGGCTACGCCGCCGTCGTCAAGGAGTTCCACGCCCAGGCGTGGGTCGTCCCCGAGGCGGCGAGCGAGCTGACCCACCTGATCGCCGAACTGATCGAGAACGCCACCACCTACTCGCCCAGCGGCTACCAGGTCCACGTCCGCGCCTACGAGGCCGGCGGCCACGTGGTCATCGAGGTCGAGGACAAGGGCCGCGCGCCGGAGGCGGCCGACCTCGCCACCCTCAACGAGCGGCTGAGCGACGCCCCGCCGTACTCCCTCCTGGGCGAATCGGCCGACCAGCTCGGGCTGTTCGTCGCCGGCCGGCTCGCCCAGCGCCACGGCGTGCGCGTCCTCCTGGACGAGGGCCGCTTCGGCGGCGTCCGCGCCCAGGTGCTCGTCCCGCCGGCCCTGCTCACCGACCGGCCCGCCGCGCCCCGCGACCCCGACACCCCGGCCCGCCCCACCCCCGGCCGCGGCCCCCAGCCCGCCGCGGCGGGCACGCCGGTGAAGACCCCGGCGGGTCTGGTCCGCAGGCAGCCGCGCCCGGCGGCCGAGGCACCAGCCCGGACACCAGCCCGGACACCGGCCCGGACGCCCGCCCAGGCGCAGGCCGGCGGACCGCCGCCCGCGCTCCTCCCGCGCCGGGTCCCCGGCAGCAACTTCACCGACCCCTCGGGGCAGTCGCCGGCGGAAGCCACCGGCCGGGCTCCCGTACCGGCACAGGAGTACACCGCCCTCGACGACAGCCCGCTGGATACGATCGAGACCACCTTCACGCAACTCCAGTACGCCCTGGCGGACCCCCACGGCCAGGACCCCGAGCACACCCAGCACGCCGAGCACACCGAAACCCCCGAGAAAGACGCCCACCGATGAGCCTCCCCAACCGCTGGCAGAACGTCATACCCGCCGACACCCACGACGGCGCGGTCTTCGACAACCTCCGCGACAACCTCTCCCTCGTCCCCGACCTGACCGGCTTCGTCCTGCTCGCCGACGACGGGCTGGCACTGTGCGGCTACGGGGAGGGCTGGACGACCGCCGGGGCCCAGACCATCGCCGCCGCCTGCTCCGCCGTGGCCAGCCTCGCCGACGGCCTCTCCCGCCCGGTCGACGGCGGCCCGGTCCGCCACCTCAACATCACCATGGAGCGCAGCCACCTGATCCTCACCGGCTGCGGCGACGGCAGCACCCTGGTCGTCTACACCTCCAGCCCCGAGTCGCTGGGGCTGGCCATGCGCGAAGTGGTGCGCGTCGCCCGGGCGTTCAAGCCCCAGCTCGGCGTGGGGGGCCGCGTCGCCGGCCTCCCGGTGTGATGGCCGGCGAACGGGACGCACGCCGCACCCGGACCTTCGCGCTGATGGCGCGGACCGCACCGGCCGACGGCGCGTGGGACCGGGAGCCGATCACCATGCACTCCATCGTCAGCACCGTGGCGGACCCCCGGGCCACCGGGGCCATCCCCGCGGAGTGGCAGGAGATCCTCTCGATGTGCGCCGGCCCGGGACTGGCCGTCGCCGAGGTCGCCGCGCGCATCCACCTGCGTCTGACACCCACCGTCGAGCTGCTGCGCCAGCTCCTGACACACGGACTGATCGAGCACTCGGCCCCGCTCAACGACGCGGAGGCGGCCAGTGTCGAGTTCCTGAGGCGACTGAGGAGGGGCCTTGCACGAGGCTGACCACACCGAGCCGGGCGGGCGGCGCACGCCGCCCTCCGTCAAGCTGCTGATCGCCGGCGGCTTCGGCGTCGGCAAGACGACCGCGGTGGGCGCGGTCAGCGAGATCACCCCGCTGCGCACCGAGGAGCGGCTGAGCGAGGTCGGCGCGGTCATCGACGACCTCACCGGCGTCGAGCAGAAGACCGCCACCACCGTGGCCATGGACTTCGGCCGCATCACCGTCCCCGACGCGGTGCTGATGCTCTTCGGCACGCCGGGGCAGGAGCGCTTCTGGTTCATGTGGGACGACCTGCTGCGCGGGGCGCTCGGCGCGGTCGTGCTGGTCGACACCCGCCGGCTGGAGCGCTCCTTCGCCGCCGTGGACTTCTTCGAGCACCGCGGCCTGCCCTTCGTGGTGGCCGCCAACTCCTTCTTCGGCCAGCAGCGCTACACCCCCGACCAGATCCGCGAAGCCCTGGAGCTGAAGCACCCCGACACCCCCATCGTCCTGTTCGACGCCCGCGAGGAGGAGTCCGTACGCGGTGTCCTGCTCGCCCTGATGGACCACCTGATCGAGGTGGCCGAACGCCGCGAGGCGCTCTCGGCGCCCGATCCGGCGCGGCGGTGAGGGCAGGCCGCGGCTCCGGGAGCACAACCGTTCCGGTGGATTGGCAGACGCGGTATTGCGCAGTGGGTGACACGCTTCTACGGTTCCTGCACGGCGCCGCTCTACGGGTGTAGACCCGGGGTGACGCACTGTCAGTCCAGCAGGCAGGAGCAGGACCGTGAGCCGTACCGTCATCCGTGGTGGGCTGGTCATCACCGCCGCCGACGAGATCCACGCCGACGTCCTCGTGGAGGACGGCCGGGTGGCCGCCCTGGCGGCCTCGGAGAGCCGGACCGCGGCCGACTGGGCGCAGTCCCCGGGCACCCGGGCGATCGACGCCACCGGGAGGTACGTGATCCCGGGCGGCGTCGACGCCCACACGCACATGGAGCTGCCCTTCGGCGGCACCTTCGCCTCGGACACCTTCGAGTCGGGCACGCGGGCGGCGGCCTGGGGCGGCACCACGACGATCATCGACTTCGCGGTGCAGTCCGTGGGCCGCTCCCTGCGCGAGGGCCTGGACCTGTGGCACGCGAAGGCGGACGCCCAGTGCGCGATCGACTACGCCTTCCACATGATCCTCTCCGACGTCGACGAACGCTCGCTCAAGGAGATGGACCACCTCGTCGCCGAGGGCGTGACCTCGTTCAAGGGTTTCGTTCGGCCGCGTGACCAGGGGTTTTCTAGCGGAGCAGGCCGTGTGCCGTGCGAGGTGGCGGCGTGAGGGGGCCGGCAGGCCGGGGTGGGGCCCCGGCCCGTGCAGGTGGTGGAGTGGTTGGTGACCTGTGTGAAGGGATGGCTGGGAGATGACCCGGACTCTGATTACTGGTGGTCTTGTGATCACGGCCGCGGACGAGGTGCACGCGGATGTGCTGATCGAGCACGGCCGGGTGGTGGCGCTGGCGGCTCCGGGGACGCAGGAGTGGACGGCGGACCGGGTGATCGACGCGTCGCAGAAGTACGTGATCCCGGGCGGTGTCGACGCGCACACGCACATGGAGCTGCCCTTCGGCGGCACGTTCGCCTCGGACACGTTCGAGACGGGGACACAGGCGGCCGCGTGGGGCGGCACTACGACGATCGTGGATTTCGCGGTGCAGTCGAGGGGCGAGTCGCTGCGGGCCGGCCTGGACGCCTGGCACGAGAAGGCGGACGGGAAGTGCGCGATCGACTACGCGTTCCACATGATCATGTCGGACGTGAACGAGTCCACGCTGAAGGAGATGCCGAAACTCATTCAACATGGCATTTCCTCGTTCAAATTGTTTATGGCCTATCCGGGTGTCTTTTATTCGGATGACGGCCAGATCCTGCGGGCGATGCAGGTTGCGGGCGATACGGGCGGGCTGATCATGATGCATGCGGAGAACGGCATCGCGATCGACGTCCTGGTGGAGCAGGCCCTGGCCCGCGGCGAGACCGACCCCCGCTACCATGGCGAGGTCCGCAAGGCCCTCCTGGAGGCCGAGGCCACCCACCGGGCCATCCAGCTGGCCCGGGTCGCGGGCTCCCCGCTGTACGTCGTGCACGTGTCGGCCCAGGAGGCGGTCGCCGAACTGGCGGTGGCCCGCGACATGGGCCTGCCGGTCTTCGGCGAGACCTGCCCGCAGTACCTGTTCCTGTCGACGGACAACCTCGCGGAGACGGACTTCGAGGGCGCCAAGTACGTGTGCAGCACGCCCTTGAGGCCGAAGGAGCACCAGGCGGCGCTGTGGCAGGGCCTGCGGACGAACGACCTCCAGGTGGTGTCGACGGACCACTGCCCGTTCTGCTTCGTCGGGCAGAAGGAGCTGGGCCGGGGCGACTTCTCGAAGATCCCCAACGGTCTGCCCGGGGTGGAGAACCGCATGGACCTGCTCCACCAGGCCGTCGTGGACGGACACATCAGCCGCCGCCGCTGGATCGAGACCGCCTGCGCAACCCCGGCCCGGATGTTCGGCCTCTACCCGCAGAAGGGGACGATCGCGCCGGGCGCGGACGCGGACGTTGTCATCTACGACCCGCGCGCCACCCAGACCCTGTCGGCCGAGACGCACCACATGAACGTCGACTACTCGGCGTACGAGGGGAAGACGGTCACCGGCCAGGTCGAGACGGTCCTGTCCCGGGGCGAGGTGATCATCGACCAGCGCAAGTACGTGGGCCACGCCGGCCACGGCACGTTCGTGCCGCGTTCCATCTGTCAGTACCTGGGCTGAAGCACCCCAGGACCTCACCGCACCGACTGAACTTGAAGGTCCCGCGTGGACTTCGGACTCGTCCTGCAGACCGACTCGCCCGCCTCACAGGTCGTCGGGCTGATGCGCCGGGCGGAGCGCAACGGTTTCCGCTACGGCTGGACCTTCGACTCCGCCGTGCTGTGGCAGGAGCCCTTCGTCATCTACAGCCAGATCCTCGCCAACACCACCAAGCTGCACGTGGGCCCGATGGTGACGAATCCGGGGACGCGGACGTGGGAGGTGACGGCCTCCACCTTCGCCACCCTCAACGACATGTACGGCAACCGGACCGTTTGCGGCATCGGCCGCGGCGACTCCGCCATGCGGGTCGCTGGCCGCAGGCCCAACACCCTGGCCCGGCTCGGTGAGGCCATCGAGGTCATCCGCGACCTGGCGGAGGGCCGCGAGGCGCAGGTCGACGGCAACCCGATCCGCATCCCGTGGATCAAGAACGGGAAGCTGCCGGTGTGGATGGCGGCGTACGGGCCGAAGGCGCTGGCCCTGGCCGGGCAGAAGGCGGACGGCTTCATCCTCCAGCTCGCCGACCCGTTCCTGACCGAGTGGATGGTCAAGGCGGTACGGGAGGCGGCACGGGAGGCCGGCCGCGACCCCGATGCCCTGACGATCTGCGTCGCCGCCCCGGCGTACGTGACGGCGGACGACTCCCCGGCGGCGCTGGCGCACGCCCGTGACCAGTGCCGCTGGTTCGGCGGCATGGTCGGCAACCACGTCGCCGACCTGGTCGCCAAGTACGGCGAACACTCCTCGATGGTCCCCGAGGAACTCACCGCGTACATCAAGGACCGCCAAGGCTACGACTACTCCCACCACGGCCGTGCCGACAACCCCGACACGACCTTCGTCCCCGACGAGATCGTCGACCGCTTCTGCCTCATCGGCCCCGCCGAGGCCCACATCGAGAAGCTGCGGCACCTGAAGGACCTCGGCGTCGACCAGTTCGCCGTCTACGACATGCACGACAACCGCGAGGGCACCATCGACGACTACGGCGCCGACATCATCCCCGTGCTCAACGCCTGAACCGGCCCCTCCTGCACGGCCCTTCCGAACCATCCCTGCCGACCGAAATTGGGAAGGGTTTCGCCAGCCATGGCCGGCACCCTCAGCAGTAGGCCCGAGGGACCCGGCATAACCGACGGCCGTGTCGAGTTCACGCCCGGCACGGCCCCCGCTTCGTCAATAACAATCTGCTGACCAGTTCGGGTCACCCGGTGTTGCTGGGCCACCGCCGCTTCACCAGGCCGCTCCCGAGGAACTGGGGGCCTATCACCTCTCCTCCGCCGGCCTATCACTGCACGTGAGTGGGGGCATGGTGTGGCCGTGTAACCGGTAGACCATCTCGTCTGGCGCCGACAGCATGCGTGAACTGCGCCAGGCTGCGTCGAAAGATGTACCGGGGCGCGCACGTTGCAGACGACGTGCGCGCCAGCTGGTGACGGGGTCGAGTATCAGTCGCCACAGCGTCAGTTTCACTTCGCTCACCCTGCGCTGCGCAGGTGCGTTTGTCCGGTCCGCTGACTTGCTTCTGCTGGCTCTGTTGCCTCCTGAGTGAGGGTGGCGAGGGCGTCATGCAGCACCAGGAGTGCTCGGTTCTGCATCTCGGCGCTGGTGAACCCGCGGCCTACGAGTTCCCATTGCTCCAGGAGCGGGTGCCACCACTTTTCCGACGCGGCCACTGATCGGGCCACGCGTTGCCAGTCTGCTACCTGCTGGGGGGCCAGGGGGTCGGTGCTTCGCTCGATGCGGTCCAGGAGCAGCAGGGAGGGGTGTTCGTACAGTTCGTCCCTGAGGAAGCGCAGTCGGCGCACCCGTTCCTGGTCTTCCCGGCGTTGTGTCAGGATCTGGTGGGAAGCCGCAGTCAGGCGCAGGGTGGCGCGGACATGCATGAGGCGGTAATGGGCCGTGCGGAATCGCTGCGGCTCGCCCAGCATGGCGTTCACCGTGTCCTGCGCGGTCTGCACGTCGGTGGCCGGCAGGCGTAGTAGGACGTTCGCCGCGTCGGTGATGGTGCGTTCTCGTACTAAATCCTCGAGGTTCGGTCGGCCGCGCCAAGTCGGCCTCCAGGCGATGGTGAAGGTTGCCTCGAAGGGCACCCCATCAGTGGCGCTCGGCAGCTGCCTCGGCACGGGGCAGCGAGTGGTTCGCGTGGTCGGGCGCCAGAACCACTTCACGCCGGGTCCTCCGTTCCCTCGATGCTGATCAAGGGACGGAGCCGCTTGTCCACGAGATGCTGGTAGAAGTCCGCTCCGGCGCTCTCCCCGGTGGCCGTACGAACATCCTTGAGCGCCTGCATCAGATCCATGGATGCCTGGAACATCCGATGTCCGCGCAGTAGGGGAACGAGTCGGGCGACTACCTCGTCGTAGGCGCTCTCATCGGTGGCAGACGTCGCGATCCACGACGAGAGGCGGGGGATGACGTCCGGCGCGGTGTTCATGTCGCCGAGGAGATCCCCAAGAGCGCGGTCCACATCGATGCCGAGGCTTTCGCCATGCGTCAGCAGGTGAGGGAGCGGTTCCTGCGGGGTCGACATCAGGGCCAGGAAAGCGAGGGCGCCGGCTCGGCTGCTTGTCTTTGCGTCCTGCCAAGCCTGTACCTCCTCAGCCAGTCGTTCGATGCCGTCAGGACGTGCGGACAGTTCGGTGAACACCTTCAGGACAGCGTTCCTGGTGTCGTCCGCAGGCGAAGCGTGAACAACGCGGCGCAGTCGAACCATGGCCATCTTGGCCATCGAGGCGTTTGCCGTCTGGTCGTTTAGGACGCGTTGGCAGATCGAGACGACCGAACCGGCGAACTCCTGGGTGCCCGCCCATCGGTACAGAGTGCCCCATGCCCTCCGCCCGATGTGCTCGTCACGCACGGCTCGGAGCATCACGGCTGGCAGCAGGTCGCTCTTCGCTCCGCGCGTTACGCTGCCGAGCAGGCTGAAGTGCTCGGCTCCCCCGTGACGGAGGATGAGAGTGGAGACGGCGTCGACGGAGTATTCCGCGGCGGAAGACCCCCCGTCCCTGACCAGCCACTGCAGGAGAGGCCGGCGCATGACCTCGTAGTTGTCCCAGACGTAGGTGAGCACCGCCTGCCCGTAACCGGGCCGGTCGAAGGCGACTGCGTCGTGGGAGTCGACGGATCCGCCCACGTCGATGACGCGGCGGCGCAGTCCGCGGCCGGCGAAGACGGTCTGGGCGCCGGAACCGAGAGCGGTGTGCCCGGGGTCAGCCGAGGTGACGGTCTCCTGCAGCGTGCGTGCTGACTGCGCGATGTCCGGGAGAGGCGAGGACTGGCGGGCTGCTAGGGACAACAGTAGACAGCGGTCGTCGAAGGTGAGCGACATGTCCTTCCCGCCGTGAACGGTCGCCGTCTCGCCGAAGAGATTATCGAGCTTGTCGCGCCAGTCGGACAGGGCATCCGTCACCCGTCCCGCGAGCTCATGGTCGGATGCCACCATGTGCGGGTCGGTCACGGCGATGGTGGTGAGAGTGGTGCGCTCGTACTCTTGCCATGCGGTGATGACGGTGCCTGCGGCGCGCACTGCCTCGACTGCGTCGAGTCCGTCGAGCGACACCCTCGCCGGATCCAGGACGTCCAGGTAGGGGATTAGCCCCACACAGTCACGTGCGCGCAGATGAGCCTCGACGACCTGACGCGCGGGCGGCGGGGCATGCAGGCGTACGACCTCCACGTTCGGTCCGGGCAGGAGCAGCTTGTGGTCGTAGAGTTCCTCCGCCACGGTGATGACGAGGTAGGAGTCGCATGCTTTGAGATCCTGGGAGTGCCGGTCCAGGGCGGAGACGAAGTCGGCCGACGGGCGATCTCGGTCGGGATCCTTGAGGTCGAGCTGGAAGGCCCGCCGGTCCACCAGCGGCAGCCGTCCGACCTTGGGGGCGGTCCAGTCGGCATCCAGTTTGACCAGGTCGATGTGGGTGCCGGTATGGCGTGCCAAGAGCTGGAGAGCGAAGGTGGTGGAACCGTAGGAGCTTGGTGCGACGACCAGGAGGACGCGCTGGTCCAGGCGTGATGTCGCCGGGTTGACCACCTTGTTCCAGGCGTAGCTCCATTCGGCGTCACGCACGAACGGCTGCTGGCGGATGTCGTTCCGGTCGAGGTTGACACCGTCCAGGACGTCACGCGTGCGTTTCTCAATGTGGAGATTTTCGACGGTGTTGGCCACGACGTCGGCCTGCTGGATCGCCACCGGCACGGTGGGGGAGGGCACTACCACCTCCGGTGGCACTGGCGTGGGTTGCCGCGCAGCAGTCCCGATCAGAGGCGGAGGTGGGGGTGGCGGTGTGGGGTCGGCTGTGCCAGGACCACCGGTAGAAGTAGAGGTCGGCGTTCCTTCCCGCCGAGGGAACCAAGAGAGGTTCTCAGGCGGAGGTGCGGGCGGAGCCGTCTTCGGTGTCGGGAGCTCGTCCGGACCGAAAGCGGGGCGCGCGGGATCGTCGGACATGCGGGTGAAGGTCCTTGTCTCTTCAGGGCTGATGGAGGTGACGACGGGTGAGGTCAGCGGCCGCGGCGGTCGATGCGCAGGTACTGGATGTCCTGCGCCACCGTCGTGTCATGCATCTCCCCGTTGAACTGGAACGCCGGAGCGGGCCCGTGAGCCGCGTGAACCGGCGCGGCGACCGATCCGGACGGCTGTGTGGAACCGGGTCCGGAAGTGGTGATGGGATCTGCGGCCGGTGCTGCTGGCGGAGAAGGGATGGTCGAGAGGTAGGGCGCAAGCAGTTGTGGGACCAGACGCGGCACGTAGAGGTGGCAGGGCTCGGCGAAGTCGGGCTTGTCCTGGATGCGAGCCGTGGTCGCCAGGAACTGGTTCTCCGGAAGTTCCGGGGTTCGGCCGGCGCCTACCGTCCGCCGGAACGCGGCGTCCGACACGGCAGCCGCGAGGAAACCGTCGTGCTCACGGGCGGCGGACAGGGCGGTGCGCAGGGCTGTGCTGTTCAGAAGTCGGCATACGTCGTTGATGGCGTCCCCGCGGTGATCGGGCTGGGACAGAGGGCCGACGTGGATGGCGACTCGCAGCCTCAGCGGCGGAGACGCCGCGAGGCGCTCGCGGTCGTAGCGGGTGAGGGCGGAGTGCAGATGCCCGAGCAGCGGGTCGACCAGAAGGGCCACGTCTCCCGCGGGCAGTACGAAGATGGCACCGTCTCCCGTGTCCTTGAAGGCGGGGTCGTCGGCACGCGGCGGCTTGAGCCCGCTCTGGACCAGGACGGTGGTGAGCACGAGGTCCAGGTCGGAGCGCACCGACGCCATCCGAGCTTCCGGGATCCGGCTGTAACCCTGCATGTCTACTGCCAGCAGGGCCTGCTCCGGCGGGACAGCGGATGGTGGAACGACGGGAGAGACCATGGTGGGGCCTGCCTTTCGGGCGTAGGCGGCGATCGGGAAGGCCCCATGCTGAAGCGGCGGCGGCCTCGCCGGTGCCCAGCAGTGGGCACCGGGGCCGTAAGGTCGATCACGTCGCATGGCGTGCGTCCTGTTCGATGGCCTGAATGTCGTGGATGACCAGCCCCCCGCCAGCTTCCGTTTCCAGCCATCCACTCTCTCGCCACGGCTTGATGGCTGAGCCCACGGCGTTCCGGGATGCCCCGATCATCTGAGAAAGCTCTGCCTGGGTGAGCCGAACAATCAGCTCGCCAGAGGTCTGTGACCCTGCCCGTACCAGCCGGCCGAGGGCCCCGGCGAGACGGAGCGGGACATCGGCGGTGGCGAACTCCAGTCGTACTGCCTCGGACTCCCTGACTCGGGTGATCGCATGGCGCAGGAGGGGGGCGAGTAGACCGTGCTCTTCGACGAAGAGGAGGAAGTCGGAGGCAGGAATGAGATGAACGCGGCAGCTCTCGGCTGCGATCACTGTGGCTGAGCGGGGCTTCTCGTCCAGTACGGCGAGTTCGCCGAGGAGTTCACCCGGTCCCCGGACCGCGAGCAACGTACGCTCCCCGTCCGAGCCCGACAACGTCACGAGAGTCGACCCGGATTCCAAGAGGATCACGTGGGTTGCCGGATCTCCTTGACGCAGGAGCACACTGCGGGCGGGGCGGAGATGGTCCGGAGCGAGAGCGCGCATCTGGATCCAGAGCTGTTCTCCGATGAGTGCACGGTGCGGCTGGTACATGTCCCCCCATGACGACGTGACCAAAAGTCACACAACTGTGTCAGAGCGTGAATGGCACGATCAATAGCGTCGATCCAGCCACACCATGGGCTGTCATGATGAGGTCCACGGACAGTCTGACCAGCCGGTACTTGCGTCGCGCCAAGGCTCGAAGCATGGCTAAACGCTCCACCTCGGCCAGAAGTTGCCTCCGCTCCCCCAGGGACTCGAGCCACTGGGAGTGAATCGTGCTGCCGTCGAAGCACCCCTCTCCTCGAAGTGGAAAGTCGCACCGCCAACCGAGTGCCGGGCGTAAAGCCGTCAACGCCACAACGACCGCAGCCAGCAGCGGCAAGGAAAGCGCCCCTAGTGGAACGAGCAGCGTCCACCCCATCCGACGGGCGCTGTCTGACAGCGCACAGGCCACCACGGCCGCGAGGAGACCACCAGCCACCCCGAAGAGTGCGGCCGCCTTGGTGTCCGCCCGCTGCACCTCGACGAACATCTCTGCCGAGCGGAGCCTGAGAGTATCCAAAGCCCCTGCCGGCAACGGCATGGTGACGCTCTGGTCCGAATGCACAGTGCCTCCATTAGCAGAAGTCGATTTGATGCAGCCATTGTCCTGCCGGCATGGGACTCATGGTGCACAGCACATGGCCAAGCGCATGCGTAGAGGGCCATATCGGAGTTGAACACCTTGCGGGCTGGGAACGGTTTCCAGAAGGCCGCATCCGGGTTGGTCGGAGCCGCGTGTGCAGCCCGCTCTGGTGATCGCGAGGTGGTGCCGGCTCACCGAAGTAAGAGGGCAGAGGTCCACCACTTTCCCCTACCGCAGGCTCGTTCTGCGCAGCTGTCAGTGGCAAGTGCCATGCTGTGTGGGAGGGGTCCGTTGGGAAGTAGGGGGTGCCGTGGCGTTCGAGTGGGATCGGATCGACCAGCCGCATTTTGACCGAGTCGTTGATGTGTTAGAGGATGTCTCATGTGGTCGTTCGCTGATGCGGCATGATGTTGGACTGTGGG
>NZ_JBHSZO010000044.1:0-43792 GCF_042663125.1 Streptomyces polyrhachis
CTCAAGACCTGGCGGCTCCCGCGCAAACTGCGATGCTCCACCACCCGCATCACCAACCTCGTTCAAGCAGTCCTCACCCTGCACCTGACCTGCTCAAACTGAGGTTGGAAAACACTCACTCCCCTGCTTGGCGAGCCGCTGGACCTGCTGGTGCAGTTCGGCGATCGTTGCGTCACGCTCGCGCAGCAGGCGTTCCTTGTCGGCGAGTTGAGCGGCGAGGTGGTCCAACTAGCCTTCACAAGCGTTCCCCTTGGGATCATGGGGGGCGGGCAGAGCGCTGCCGACAGGCGGAGGGCGGGTGGCGGCGCTGGCGCCACGCTCAGCGCGGCCCGCGCGGGGGCCGGCCGGCTGCCAGGCGCAGGTGCGCGCTGATCTGGCCGAGTGCGATCTGGGGGCGGGCTGCCTCGACCTTGACCAGGGGGTGGTGGTGCCACGGGTCGCCAGGGCGGGCGCCGGGTCGGTAGAGGCGCACCGCGCCGCCGTAGGCGCTCAGGTGGTCCAGGTGCTTGGAGAGGGCCCAGCTGGCGGCGTCATCGGCGATGACCGCGACCTGCGCGAGGTCCCCGGCGCGCTCGCGCAGGTCGTCCGTATCGAGCAGCGGCCTGCCGCCGGCATGGCGGGAGGTGGAGACAAGGATCAGCGGCCGGCTGCGGGAGGGATCGAACACCCGCTGCGCGAACATCTCGGCCTGCACCTCCTCCACCCTCCACAGCGCAGGCGCGATGTCGTGCGCTACGGGAGCGGCGCGCGTCACGACGACTCCCCCGCAGCGCACACGGTAGGAGCGGGCGGAGTCGTGGGAGGGGCGACGGTGGCAGGCAGGGTGGCGGGGGCAGGGCGGGGGCAGTCGGCGCGTACGGCAACGCCGCCGAGATGCTTCTCGTTCACGCACCGACCGATGGGGTCGTGGGCCATGCCGTCCTCCTTCGCTTCCGGTACCTCTGCGCCCAAGCGTACGGAGGGCTCCGGAAACGGTCGGGCCGTTACCGGAGACGACCCGTAAACCAGGACGTCCGTGGACAATGCGGCGTGCGCTGGACCTTGCAAGGTGCGGGCATCTCCCACGACGCCGACCTGGTCGTCGTCGTGAGGCGGCACGCCAGGACCACCGGCGTGTGATCGACGATGAACGCGGCGACAGCTTCGGCTTCTCCTACTACCTGGACGCGACGGCCTGTCAACGGCCGGCGCGTTCGAGGAGGGCGCACTGCCTGTGGTGGCCGCCTTCGAAGTGAGGAAGGGCGTGTACGAGGTCGCCCGCCGCGAGCGCGGCGTGGACATCGATGTGTACTTCGACTGCGCGCTGCAAGCGTGCTCGCGGCTCGGTGGCGCGGCGCCGGCGGGGTGGCGTAGCCGGTCGCGCTGCTGCAAGCCCTCGCTGCACGGCGAGACGGCCTTGCTTCACGATTAGTACGAGGTACGAGGACGGCAGGTGGCTGCTACACCTCGATGAAGGCGACCACGACCACTGTCTTCAGGGCCGTTACCCAGTACACGAGACGGACGCGTTCGACGTCATCGACGTACTGGCGCAGCCGCGGGCCGCGGCTGTCGCCGGGGAGTGGCTCGCCGGCGTCCGGGTCGACGGAGATGACGACCAGGGCGCGGTCCAGGGCGTGCAGTTCGGCTTCGCGGGTGAGGGCTTCCAGCTGCTTGGCGGCGGAGTCGGAGAACGCGACCTGGGCGCGGCGTGGGCCGTGCGGTGCGGGCATCAGGCGACGGCCGGGCGCTGGGCGGTGAGGCGGGCGAGGTGGGTCTCGCGTAGTTCCTCCCACGGCGTGCTGTCCTCCACCGCGGGCAGGCCGTTGGTGGCGATGTCCTCCAGGACGGCGGCGAGTTGGTCGGCGTTCTCGCGGGTGCGGGCCGCGTACGCGCGCAAACTGTCGGCGGCTGCGGGCTCCAGCTGCTGGCAGGCGTGGTCGACTGGGGTCGGCGCTTCGCTCATCGAGGGCCTCCAGGGCGCGAACGGGCGTGTACCACCACGGTATCGGGCGGACACACGCCCTGGGGGTCATCCGCCGGCATCACCGCACCACCCGGCCGGGAGTCGGGAGCGGGCGGGGCGCCGTGTTTCGCGCGGTGCGGATCAGTGCGGATCAGTGCCGTTCGAACGCCAGGTCGCGCGGCTGCATGTGATCGCGTGGGCCCGCCGCCCGCAGGACCACGTCCAGCACCCGTGCCGGGTCGGCAGCGTAGGCGTGGGAGAACCACGCCATGTTGGCTTCCACCACCGCCCAGCGGTGGCCTGGGCGGTACGGGTCGAGCAGTTGCCCGATGTCCACGACGACGGCGCTTGGCAGTGTGTGTCCGGCTGCGGCAGTCAGCCGGGCGGCGAACTCGGTGATCTGCGCGGCAGTAGCCCGGTCCGCGCGGTCCGTACCCAGCGGGCGGGGGTCGAGCCGGCCGAACACTGCGTAGCGGCTCGCTGCGGCGATCTGGCCGTCCAGCAGGAACAACCGGTACTCGGCCGCGAAGGTCACCACCTCGGACAGCAGCACCGGTGTCGTCGGGTCCAGGGCGGAGGGCAGTCGGGAGCCGTCGGTGTAGACATCGGCCGGGAAGGACTTGTCACGGGGCGGCTTGACGAACATCGGCCGGTCGATCGCCCATGCGTCCGCGATGGTCCCGGCCCGGACCCGGCGGCCGGTGAACTCCTCCGGCAACTCAGCGAGCCAGCCGTCCGTCGGCTCCAGCAGCGCGAACCCGAGCCGGCCCGCCAGTCGCGCACCCGCGACCGGGCCGCCGTACCAGTACGCAGGCGCTGCCAGGCCGGGCTCCTCCGCCGCCCGGACCGACATCCCACGGCCCGTCGCCTCGATGGCCAGCAGCCCCATCGTCGACGTCCGCCGCCCAGGCATGACCAACACCGCAAACCCCTCCCACACTGAGCAAAACCACCGCGCCGACCCCACCGTGCCCACCACCGCACGCCCCTGACAAGTGAGTTTCACCTGACTGCCTCCCGCCCGCACCACAGTCCACGCAACGACACATCGGCCAAAACCATCGTCTACGGGACTGTTGGGTTAGCGGCTGATCTTGGTTGTTGAGGGTGTCAATGATCGGTCGGGGTAAGTCGGTCTTCGAACTCGATCAGGACGGCGGCGAGTTGGTCGGCGCTCTCGCGGGTCCAGGCCGCGCCAGGGTCTGGCGTAGGGGCGAGCCTGGGGCGCCGGTCGCGGGGACTGCGCCCGGCGGCTCGGCCACGGGGGAATCGGCAGTGGTACGGCTTCGGTTCGTGGAAGGCGGGGGGTGGGTCCACGTGCCGGGGGCCGTGGGGTGTGCAGGGTTCCCCGGTGCGTGGAGTGCGTTAGGCAGCGGTGGGGATAGTGATCGCGCTGGTCGGTGTGGTGTGGTGCGGGGTGTCTTTGGGGTTGCGGGTTCCTCTCGCTGTGTCGGCTTGGCGACATGTCCGCTGTTGGACATGCCTATCCGTAGCGGGGGCGTCACCCGTTGCCAAAGCATGCTTCTGCCGGTTCTCGATCCCTCCCTTGCCGGCAGAACAGGAGCTTCAGCATGCGATACAGACGGGCAGTCGGCCTGCTCAGTTGTGTCCTGACCGCCGCTCTGGCCACCGGCACGTACGCGTTCGGCGCGTCTCCCGCGCCGAACGGCGGCGTGCGGGCGCTGCCGGCGGTGAAGGGAGGCAGCAGTGCCACCGTCACCCTCATCACCGGTGATCGGGTGACGGTTACCCGGGCACCCGGCCGGCCTGACTCCGTGGCCGTCGTGCCGTTCCAGCGGTCGGATGCCGGGCTGCGGACGCTCACGGTCGGCAGGGACGTGTACGTCATCCCCCGCGAGGTCGAACCGCTGCTGCGGAGCGGGCAGGTGGACCGCCAGCTCTTCAACGTCACCCAGCTGATCGCCCAGGGCTACGACGACGCCCACCGCGCCACCATCCCGACGATCGTGCGCTACACCGACGCGAAGCGGCCGGCCTCGCTGCCGGGTGCCCGCGAGACACGCAGGCTGCCCGTGCTGCACGGCGCCGCGGTCGCGGCGGACAAGAAGCAGCGCGGCAGGTTCTGGAAGTCGGTCGACGGCGACAGCGACAGCGACAGCGCGCCCCGGGCCCGACTGGCGGGCGGCATAGAGAAGATCTGGCTGGACGGCAAGGTGTCGGCGGTGCTCGATGCGAGCGTGCCGCAGATCGGCGCCCCGCAGGCGTGGCAGGACGGCTACGACGGCACCGGGGTGAAGGTCGCGGTGCTGGACACCGGCGTCGACCCGGACCACCCGGACCTCGCCGGCAGGATCGTCGAGAGCCGCAGTTTCGTCGCGGGCGAGTCGGTCCAGGACGGCCACGGCCACGGCACCCATGTCGCGTCGACCATCGCCGGCAGCGGCGCCGCATCGGGCGGGAAGTACAAGGGCGTTGCCCCCGGCGCCCGGCTCCTGGTCGGCAAGGTGCTGGATGACTCGGGCAGCGGCGACATGTCGGGGATCATCGCGGGCATGGACTGGGCCGCGCATTCCGGTGCGAAGGTCGTCTCGATGAGCCTCGGCAGCGGGGCGGGCACCGACGGCACCGACCCGATGTCGCAGGCCGTCGACCAGCTCACCGCCGAGACCGGGACGCTGTTCACCATCGCCGCCGGCAACGCCGGCCCCGGCCCCCGTACCCTCGGCGCGCCCGGCGCGGCCAAGGCGGCGCTGACGGTCGGCGCCGTCGACGGGGCCGACGCCGTCACCGACTTCTCCAGCCGCGGCCCCCGCGGCGGGGACGGCCATCTCAAGCCGGAGATCACCGCGCCCGGCGCCGGGATCGTCGCGGCCCGCGCGTCCGGCACCGCCATGGGCAGTGTCGTGGACGCCCACTACACGTCCGCCAGCGGTACGTCGATGGCCACGCCCCATGTGGCGGGTGCGGCCGCGATCCTCGCCCAGCGCCACCCCGACTGGGTCGCGGACCGGCTGAAGACCCAGCTGGTCAGCACGGCCAAGCCGACCGCGGACACCTCCGTGTACGCGCAGGGCGCAGGCCGTACGGACGTCGCCCGCTCGGTTCGCCAGTCCCTGTCGGCCACCGGCACCGTCGATTTCGGGCTGCTGAACTGGGACACCACAGCCGTCCAGACCCAGCAGATCCGCTACTCCAACGACAGCGACCAGCCGGTGGCCCTTGCCCTGTCCACCGTCGGTACGGCCAGTGAACTGCCCGCCGGGGCCCTGGCATTGGACGCGGACTCGGTGACCGTCCCGGCCCACGGCACCGCGACGGCCGATGTCACCGTGGACCCCGCGAAGCTGGCCACCGGCTCCTACGGCGCCCAGGTCAGGGCCGTCAGCGCGAACGGCGCGGTCTCGGTGGTCACCGCCGTCGGCTTCAGCCGCGACGTCCAGCGCTTCGACGTCACGCTCAAGGTCCTCGACCGGGACGGCAGGCCGACGACGGGCATGGCCTCCGTCAGCGACTTCGACCTCGACCGGATCGGTTTCCCCGAGGAGTACCCGGTCGCCGCGGACGGCACCGCGACCATCCGTGTCCCGATCGGCGAACACGCCTTCCGGGTGCAGATCCTCCACTTCAGCGACGACTTCCACACCGTGTGGGAGAACACCTCCGGCATCGTGCCGGGCACGGTGATCGACTCGGACCGCACCGTGACCGTCGACGCCTCCACCGCCCGGAAAATCAGCATGACCACGCCCAAGCCGGCGGACACCGACCGGCTGCGCGTGGGTCTGGAGGTGCGGGACCGCACCGGCGGCCAGGGCTACGGCACCGAGGACTGGCTCGGCGGCGAGACGGCCGCGTATGTCATCCCCACCGAGAACGCCCAGGTGGAGTCCCGCGTCGGCTGGTCGATGAGCGCCCCCGCGCTGCGGGCCCGACTCGCCACCGGCGATGAACGCCCCCTGGACGTGCACTACTTCCAGGGTCAGCCCGGCTCTGAGCGCATCGACGGCACCCGGGTGCTGAAGGTGGCCGTCGCCGGCCAGGACGTGCGCGGCAGGCTCGCGCTGCTGCGCCGGGACCGCGACACGGAGCCCTCGCAGCAGGTCGAGGCGGCCGCCGAGGCCGGCGCCGCGGCGGCCCTGCTCTACAACGACCAGCCGGGCGACTGGCGCGGCGACTGGTGGGGCTTGGAACCGACCCGGATCCCCGCGATGACCCTGCCGGGCGCGCAGGGCGGCGAGTTGGCCGCGCTGGCCGACGCGGAGGTCCGCTTCACGGGCACGGCGGTCAGCCCGTACGCGTACGAACTGCTGAAATACCACGCAGGCGGCATCCCGGCCACCCAGCGGTACGCGGTCCAGGCAGACGAACTCGCCACGCAGGAGTCGAAGTTCTACGCCGCGCAGGCCGACACCCTCTCCGGCCACCACCGCCTGATGGCCTCGCCGCAGCAGCGGACGGCATACACCGGACCGCGGCTGCTGTCCGGGGCGCGGACACTGACGGAGTACCTCACTCCCGGCGTGCGGACCTGGGAGATGGTCGTCGACGGGACCACCCGGGAGGGCGGGGTCCCGTACCGGCTGACGAAGCCCACCGTGCGCGAGGCCGGTGAGCAGACGCGCCGCGACTGGCACAAGGCCGTGGTCCGTACCGCGGTCTGGGACCAGGAGGAGGCCACCGTCCGCGACGAGGGCGTCGGCGTGCTGTACGCCGGCGGCATGATGGACACGGCGCCCGACCAGGAGTGGGTCTACCCCGGCTTCGGCGACACGAATCTGACCACGGTCTACCGGGACGGCACACGCCTGGGCAGCGCCCCCTCGACCGTCGTTGCCTTCCCGATGGTGCCCGAGCGCGCCGCGTACCGGGTGGTGACCGACGTCCAGCGCGACCAGCCCGGCTGGACGACCTCGACCGCGGTACGCACCGACTGGCGGTTCACGTCCCAGGACACCGGTGCACGGACGCGTCTGCCGCTGCTGCAGGCCGACTACGGCGTAGCCGTCGACCAGGGCAACAGCGCCCGCCCCCGCACGCGTACAGCCGTGTCCCTGAACGCGCACTACCCACTCGGCCTGGCCGCCCCGAAGCTCGCCCAGGCCCGGCTGTGGGCCTCGTACGACGATGGCGCGACCTGGCACGCGGTGGCACTCGACGCCTCCCGCCGCGGCACGATCACCAACCCCGCGGGTGAGGGCTTCGTCTCGCTACGGGCCCAGATCACCACCCAGGACGGCAGCAGCGTGGAACAGACAGTGACACGCGCGTACCAGGTACGCCGCTGATCCGCCGGCCGGGGCGGCCCCGTGGCACGGGCCGCCCCGGCCGCGGCTTTCCGAGTCGGCCACGTCTGCACGGGGCTCGTCGGGCCGCTGGATCCGGCACGGAGGTTCGGTCCGGCGCCGAGGTCGGCTCCAACTCCACGGTCCGGTCCGGCGTCAGCGTCCGTGCACAGGACCGGGTCGGCGCCGGGTCCATGGTCACCCGGAACATCCACAGAGCCCGGGCTGGTGGCACCGGCCGGGGTGCTGCGGGTGGTGATACCGGGGCTTCGAACTTGATGGGAGCGCAGCCAGCATGAGTGACTCCACGCGCGACCGTCGACCTGCTGGAAACCCGGTGCTGAGTGAGCTTGCTGCTGGCGGTCTGCTCAGCGGTGCTGAGTGGAGCGGGGTTGTTCGCCGCGATCGAAAGCTTTTTCGTCGTTTTTGTCGGTGCCGAGCCCGGAGTCGTGCGGTTCGCGGGTGATGGCCATGAGTGCCATGTCGTCGTCGTTGTGGCCGCCGGTGTGGCGGGCGACGTCCTCGGTGAGCGCGGTGAGCAGTGTGCGTGGGGAGTCGAAGGCGCGTCCGCTCAGCCGCTCGGCCGGGTCGTAGAAGTCGCCGCGGGCGTTGCGGGCCTCGGTGAGGCCGTCGGTGAACAGCACGAACGTCGCCCCCGGGGGGAAGTCCACCTCCAGTGTCTCGTCGGACCACGTGCCCAGGTGGTTCAGGCCCAGGGGCAGCGCGGGGTTCGCGGGCTCGCAGACGCGGACGATGCCGTTGGACAGGAGCAGCAGGGGGGCGGGGTGGCCCCGGTTGAGAAGGTGGATGCGCCGGCGGTCGGGGGTGATCTCGGCCAGTACGGCGGTGGTGAACGCCTCGGAGCGGTCCGGGGAGCGGTGCAGGCCGTCGTGGTTCAGCGCGCGTTCGATCCTGGCCGCTATCGTCTGCAGGTCGGGGGCGTCGTGGGCGGCCTCGCTGAAGGCGCCGATGATGGTGGCGACGACGGCCACGGCCTCCAGGCCCTTGCCCTTGATGTCGCCGACCATCAGGCGCACGCCCGTGCGGCTGTCCTGGAGGGCGTAGAGGTCGCCGCCGATACGGGCCTCGGTGTCGGCCGCCTGGTAGTGCGTGGCGACGCGCAGCCCGGTGAGGTCGTCGGCGGGGGTGGGCAGGAGGGCGCGCTGGGCCACCTCGGCGACGGTCGTGACATCCCGCAGCCGGCGGGCGTGGCGGGCGATGGAGAGGTTCACGACGACGGCGATGACCCCCACGCAGACGACCGCGACCATCTCGATGATGGCCTCCGGCTGCTCCGCCGTGCCGTTGAAGACCTCCAGCAGGACATCGGCCGACACCGCTGCGAGGGCGACGGCGACGGTCGCCCGCAGGCTCTGGAAGGGGGCCGCGATGAGAGCGGCACTGACGAAGAAGGGGGAGGCGGTCATCCCCGGCGGGGTGTACTGGTAGAACGGCACCCCGATGATGATCAGTGCCCAGGGGGCGAGGAGCAGCACGAGGTGGTACCCGCCCCGTGCGGTCACCCGCTGGACGAGGGACCTGACGTGCCGTGGATTGGACGCGTTGCGCAGCATGTGGTGCGAGGCGCGCCGGGGGATGGCAGGGTCCTCCGGGATGAAAACCGACAGGGACTCGCCGCCGATGGTGCTGTAGTAGGAGGCGGGGCGGGGCGGGCCGTGGAGGTCCTGCGGGCCCGGGGTCCCAAGGGGCTGACGGGGGCGGCCTCTGTCGCCGTCCTCGCTGTTGCCGTCCATCCCGCTCCCTACCGTGGCCCCTGGCGTAGCCGATCATTGAGATCTCTCCGATGGTTGCGTCCCGGATACGCGCGGGCATGCCGGACTGCGCCAGGAGAATGACGGGGAGCGGCTGCGACGTGGTGCAGGAGGCGTGGCTGCGGTAGGCGGGGCCGACCCCGCTTCGGTGGCCGATCCGGAGGGTTTCCTGGTGACGGTGACGACCCGGCTGGCCCTTGACCGGCTCCGGCGGGCGAAGGCGCGGCGTGAGGCCTCTGTGGGCGGGTGGAGGACTTCCACGCCTGGGCCTCCGCGCGCTGGGGCGAAGCCGCCGCCCGCCACATCGCCCACGCGATCAGCGTGGTCACGTACCACGCCGACACCGCGCACCTGTCGGCCGCGTTCGTCCGGGAGCGGCCTTGGGAACCTCGCCCGCTCCTGCGGTCGTGATCGGGTCGGGCACCTCATCCGCCGGTTGGGCGCTCCAGGGATGCGGGGGCGGCTGCCGTACGCGAGCGTGGTTGATCATTGCCGGGTTCGGAGGGGCTCGTGAGCCGGTCGAACGGTCTGCCACGAAGCGGTCTGCCACGAAGCGGTCTGCCGCTGTCGGTGTCCCGCAGGGGGCTGGTCACTGCGGTGGTGGCGCTGGTGCTGCTGGTGGCCGTGTACTGGCTGATGGTGCGGACCGGAGTGGGCCAGCGCTTTGAGGATGCGGCGCTGCGGGGCACCCGGGAGTACGCCAACCGTCCCGAGCGGCAGGCGGCCAACGAGCACCTGCGGGCCATCACGACGGGTTCGCTCGGTGCCCTGTGCCTGCTGGTGGTGGTGATCGGCGGGGTGCGGCGGCGGTGGCTGCTGGCGCTGGCGTCGCTGTTCACGCTGGTCGGAGGGCTGGTGGTGGCCGAGGTCCTCAAGCGGTACGTGGTGGCGCGGCCGTTGCTGCACGGACAGTCAGGCGACGTGCGCAACAGTTTCCCCAGCGGGCACACGACGATCGCGATGGCCGGCCTGTTCGCCCTGCTGATGGTGGTGGCGCCGCGCTGGCGCGGGCTTGTCGCCCTGCTCGGAGCGCTGTGGGCGGTGGGGATCGGGGCGAACACCGTCTCGGCGCACTGGCACCGGCTCAGCGACACCGTCGGCGGGGATCTGATCGCGCTGGCCTTCGGTGCCGCGGCCCTGGCCTTCCTGGCGTGGTGCGGCAGAGCGGCCCCGCTCGCCGCGGAGCGGGCGCCGCTGATGAAGGTCGCGGTGCTGGTTCTCGGCTTCCTCACGGTGACCGGTCTGGCACTCGGGGCCCTGTTCGCCGTCCTGTACGCCCGCGACGCCGGGCAGCCGGGCGTGATCGGGGACGCGAACTGGGAGGCGTACCTGGCAGCCCAGTCCTTCGCCTCGGCCGCCTCCGCCATCACCGCCCTGGTGATGCTCGCCCTGCTGCGGGGCGTCGACTTCGGCGCCCCGCCGGCCCGGGAGAAGCGGGCCGGCGGGGCGGTAGCGACACCGTGGCAGGCGCGCGAACAGTAAGAACCCGGACAACGGCCTGCACGCGGAGGTGCTGGCGGAGTCCCGGGCCCATTCGAGGCACTGGAGATTCCGGCCGAGCTGCTCGCCCGCGTCGAGGAGCTGTGCTTCGACGCCGGGGCGGACGTCTTCCGGCACTGCGCCCCCGCCTGGGACGGGGAGGACGACCTGGTCGACGTCCGCTCGCTCGACGACCTCGCCCTGCCGCCCAACCTTCGGGAGGCCACCTTCGTGGAGGACGGCGTCCTGGCGGTGCCGGACGCGGCGGAGGTCTTCGCCGCGCGCGGCATCGACACCGACGGCTGGGCTCCGGCATCCGTGTCGTCCTCCGGGTGGCCCCTCAGGCGCTGACCTCACCGAGGTGGTCCGTCGCGGCGGCCGGGTCCATGAACGCGGCGTGAGCCCGGGCCAAGCCCGTCGACCGCACACCCGCACCCGGCGGCCATGCTCGACCTGGCGGTCTCTTGGTGTATCGCCGCGGGGAGGAGGGCTGTGGGGCCTGGTTTCCAGGTCTGTCGTCACGCACAGATCTTTGAGGCGCCCGCTGTCTTGGTGGAGTCGTACGCGGGACCTACTCCAGCTCCTGCGCCAGCAGGTCCATCAGGAGTCCGTCGTGCCAGCTGCCGTCCGGGCCGCGCTCGTAGCGGCGCATGATGCCCACCGGGCGGAAGCCCACCTTGCGGTAGCAGCGGATGGCGGCGGCGTTGTCGGCGGCCGGGTCGATCACCAGTCGGTGGTATCCGTGGTCATCGATCAGATGGCGGGCCAGGGCGCGGACGGCGTCGGTGCCGAGGCCGCGTCCGTGCGCCGCCGGGTCGAGGTAGATGTCGATGTTGGCGTGCCGGTAGTCCGGATCCTCCTGCGCGCCCCACTGGATCGCGCCGACCACCCGCCCGCCGTACTCGATCGTGAAGGTCCGCGCCCCGGGGTCGTCGAGGTCCTCGGCCACAGCGGCTGCCAGGTCCTCCCCGCCCCGCCAGCGCGCGTACACCTCCGGCGTGGCCCGGATCGCGGCCAGAGCCGGGATGTCGCCCACCGTCGACGGGCGAAGCGTCACCAAGGACCCACGCAGGACCGTACCCATACCGCCGATCCTCCCCGGCCTCGGATCCACTCGTCCAGTGTTCGACGCCGGCCGTTCCCTCTTCCACGGTGCCGGACATCGTGCTGATCACCGTCGACTACACGGACCTGTCCGCGCTCGCGACGTCGGCCGGTGTGAACGCGCTGTAGGGGAAGGCCGGCCGGGCCGCCCCTGTGCGTACCAGGATGTCCAGGTCAGGCGGCGTGCCTCAGGTTGCCCGTGCGCGCTACGGTGCCAGCAGGCAGTTGTGTTACCGGATGGACAGGCGGGGCGGCAAATCCGTCTCGTTGGTGCGTAGTTGACGGGCGCTTGTGCAGTGATGGCTTTTGCGAGAAAGGGGGGCCCCGTGGAGGGGACCTTGCGTGTGTGTGTGATCGGTGCGGGGATGGCGGGGCTGGCGGCCGCGCGGGCGCTGGCGGTCAGGGGTGTCGACTTCGACTGTATGGAGAGGGCCGCGGATGTCGGAGGGATCTGGCGTCAGGCGCAAGCCGGTGAACGAGGGCCTGCCTACCAGTCGTTGCACCTGAACACCGCCAAGCAGCTCTCCGGGTTCACCGGTTTCCCCATGCCGGACGCTTTCCCCCTCTACCCCCGGCACGGCGATGTCGCCGCCTATCTGCGGTCGTTCGCCGAGTGGGCCGGCGTTCTGGACCGCATCGAACTGCGGACCGAGGTGGTGTCCGCGCGCCAGGATCCCGACGGAGCGTGGACGGTCGTCAGCCAAGACGCGGAGGGCGCATCGACGACGCGGCGGTACGGGCACGTGATCGTCGCCGTCGGCCCCCACGCGGAGCCCGCCCTGCCGAGCCCTCTGCCGCCTGGCGCCGAGACCTTTGCCGGAAGGATCCTGCACTCGGTCGACTACCACGACGGGCGCGACTTCGACGGCCAGCGTGTCGTCGTCGTCGGGCTGGGAGCCTCCGCGGTGGACATCGCCGCGGACCTCTCCCGGCATGCCTCCCAGACCGTGCTCTCCGTCCGCCGAGGGCTCCACATCGTCCCCAAACAGCTCTACGGCCTCTCGCTGGACGAGATAGCCAACGCCCCGTGGTGGACGCGGATGTCACTGGCCGAGCAGCGCAGTTTCGTGGAGCAGGCACTGCTCGTCGCGCGGGGAAAGCTTGCCGACTACGGCCTTCCCGAGCCCGACCACCGGATCTTCTCGTCCGCCGTGACCATCTCGGACGAGATCCTCAGCCGCATACGGCACGGAGCGGTGACGCCCAGGCCGGCGATCGACGCCATCGACGGCAGCCGCGTTGTCTTCAGCGACGGAACCTCCGCCGACGCCGACGCGATCGTCTACTGCACCGGGTTCCGCAGCGCCTTCCCCTTCCTTCCGGCCGGCTGCCCGAAGGGCCCGGGGGGATCGGTCGAGCTGTACAAGCGGGTCGTCGCCCCTGACCGTCGCGGCCTGTACTTCGTCGGCCTGGTCCGCCCGGTGGGCGCCATCACGCGTCTGCTGGAAGCCCAGTCCGGCTGGGTCGCCCACCTCATCGGCGGCGCGGGCGGCCTGCCGGACCCGGAGATCATGCACAAGGAGATCAGCGGCTACCTGGCCGGCGTCGCGGAGCGTTACGGACAGGGGGAGGGTTCCTCCATCCAGGTTGACGTCGTTCCCTACCTTCAGGAACTGCGCGACGAGCAGGAGGGCTCCCACGCCGCGTAGGGGAACCTGCGGGTCCGACGCCCGCCCCGGGCGCTCCGGTTGCCACGACCGGAGCGCCCGGGGCGGTGCCTAGCCGGTCAACAGGGGGGTCCGGCGGGTGGCTTCGGCCTCCGCGGGCTGCCGGGCGAGCGGCGGCCGGACCGCGTACGCCTCGGAGGAGACGTACGCGGTGACCCGCGGCGGCCGGCCCTGCTGGTGGACGAGCGCCAGGTAGGCGATGAGCCCCACACCGTCCTGCGGCCGGCGCCGGGTCACGGCGGCCAGTGACCTGAGCAGCGGGGCGGTGTCCATGCCGCAGCGGCGCAGCACGGCCTCGGCACGTGCGAGCGCCTCCCGGTCGTCTTGGACGTAGTCCCTGACCGGTATGTGGAGGGTGAAGCCGCTCGGTCGGCCGCTCGCCGCCTCGGTGAAGGCGTGGCAGGACAGTGCGGGCCGACCGCGCAGCCGGGCGTCGCGCCGGTCGTCGGTCCTGCGGTCAGGGGTGTCGGCGTCGAAGCCGGCGGCCGTACGGAGGAACTCCTGGATCTCCGCGGAGGCGGGTCCGGCGTTCATCCGGGACAGGCCGCCCGCCTCCACCGCCGACATATCGTCGTGCCTGAGGTAGACCTTCACCCGCGGGACGTCCCAGTCGCCCAGGTCCAGGGCGAAGAACGGGTAGCCGTCCGCGGGCGGCAGCGCGGCGAACGCCCGCGGGTGGCCGAGCCGGCGCAGCGCCTCCTGTACGGTCGCTGCGGCACGTCGCGGTCCGGACGCGGCGGGGTTGAGGTAGACCTTCACCTTGGGGACGCCGCCGGGGCGCAGTTCCAGCGCGCACCACAGCGCGAAGGCGCCCTGGGCGGACGCGGGGAGGAACAGGTCCTCCAGCGTGTCGAGTTGGTCGGTGGCGAAGTTCCAGCGCTGTGCCATCTCGCGGATGACGCGCAGTCCGACGCGGCCGCTGTGTGCCGAAGTGTCGGCGCCGCAGCCCGGTTCGAGCAGCAGGCGCAGGGTGGGCGGGGCATCGGGGGTGAAGGCGAGTGAGTACTCCACCGGGGTGTGGTCGTCGGACAGCGTGCTGAGGAACGGCGGCGGCCGGTCCAGGCTTCGCCCGGCCGCGTGGCCCAGCGATTCGACCAGCACCTGCGCGTACGTCTCGGCGTCGGCCGGGTCCATCCCCAGGGCGTCGCACAGCCGCGTCAGCTGACCTGCCGCGAATCGGCCCAGTGTCTGCTCGCCCGGTTTGCTTCGGCCGTCGGGCCGCGAGGCGGTCACCGGCCGTTCCGGCGTACGCCGCCGTACCCGCGCGGCTGGCCGCCGATCGCGGCGGGCAGCCGCGCGTGCTGTGTGTCGTGCGGACTGTGCCTGGACCGCCGGGATATGTGCCGTGCTGGGCGGAGCAACGCGGGGGCGTGCTCAACGTGAGCAGCGCCGACGGGTATGTGGGGCACAGCACTTCCTTTGCCTGGTAGTCAAAACAGATACCGCGATCATTACCCGACTGGTTGCGGGCCATGCGGTCGCGGGTGTGGCTGGAGTGGCGTGGTTCACCTCGTGAGCCACGTCAGGAACTGGCTCCACCTTCCGTCCCGTTCGGGCTTGGGTGCGGTGCCTGCGTGTCCGTCGCTCCCGGACGCCTGCGCGGGAGGGGCCGCCTGCGGCCCGGACGCGGGCTGGAGCGCGGTGAACTTGGCGGGGAGTGCGGCCAGTGCCCGGCTGAAGGGGCCGGGGCGCCAGGTCAGGCTCTCCTCCGGCACGGCGAGCTCGACGTCGGGCAGCCGGTTGAGGAGGCGCTCCAGGGCGGTGATGGTGATGAGCCGGGCGGGCTCCTTGGACGGGCAGGCATGCGGCCCCGCGCTCCATGCCAGGTGGGCGCGGCTGCGCGCCTGGCGTGAGGCCGAGAGCGCGGGGCCGGCGTTGGCGGCCGCGAAACTGACCATCACCAGGTCCCCCGCCCGCAGCTTCCGGCCGGCGAACTCCATGTCGGCCGCGGGGTAGTGGGGCGCGTAGTTCGTGATGGGCGGGTTCTTCCACAGGGTGTCGTCGAGGGCTTCCTCGATCAGGCCGCCCTTGTCGGCGTACGCGTCGTCGGTGAGGAGGCGGTGCAGCGTGTTGCCCAGGAGGTTGCGCAGCGGTTCGGCGCCCGCGCCCAGGAGCAGTGCGAGCTGGTGGACCATCTCCTCGTCGGTCAGCCCCGCCTGGTGCTGCATCAGCCACGAGGTGACGTCGTCGCCGGGTGTGGTCCTCTTGAGCGCCACCAGTTCTCCCACGGCCTGGAAGAACACACCGGTCGCCTGCTCGGCGTTGACGCCGTCGAACATGCCGGATATGCCGAAGAGGACCCGGTCGCCGACGTCCGCGGGGCAGCCGAAGAGTTCGTTGAACACGAACAGCGGCAGCAGCTTGGCGTAGCCGGCGAGCAGGTCCGCCGAGCCGCGGCTGCTGAACTGGGCGATCAGGTAGTCGGCGATCTGCTCGGTGCTGCGGCTCAGTCGGCGGGAGTCCACCCGGGCCATGCTGTCCGTGACCGCCTGGCGCAGGCGCAGGTGCTCCGCGCCGTCGCTGAACATGCAGTTGGGCCGGTAGACCAGCAGGGGCAGGACCGGACTGTCGGGGCTGACGCCGCCCTCGTTGAAGTCCCGCCACCGGCGTGCGTCCTTGCGGAAGGAGCCGGAGTCCTGCAGCAGGCGCAGGGCGGCGGAGTAGTCCGTGACCAAGGTCGCCTCCACCCCCGGGGCGAGTTCCACGGCCGAGGTCGGCTCGTGGCTCATGTAGGTGTAGTACGCCTGCGGGTCGGCCGCGAACTCCGGCCCGTACAGCGGCACTCGGCCACCGCTGTGGTGGGCGGGGCACCCGGGCGGGGGAACGGGGGTGGTGGATTGAGCGTCCATTGTCTGCTCCTATCGGGCGCGGTCCTGCAAGTGGCGGACGAGTGTGATCAGGGCCTGGGCCGACGACTTCTCGTCACGCGCGTCGCAGGTGACGACCGGGGTGTCGGGGAGCAGGTCCAGGGCCTGGCGCAGGGCTTCCTCGTCGCGAAGTGGCGATCCGTCGAAGTGGTTGACCGCGATGGCGTAGGTAAGTCCGTAGTGCTCGATCAGGTCGATCACCGGGAAGGAGTCCGCCAGCCGTTCGGGGTCGACCAGCACCAGCGCGCCGAGGGCGCCGCGGGCCATGTCCTCCCACATCTGCACGAACCGCTGCTGTCCGGGTGTTCCGAACAGGTACAGCACGACGCGTTCGCTGAGCGTCAGGCGGCCGAAGTCCATGGCGACCGTCGTGGTGGTCTTGCCCGCGACGCCCTTGAGGTCGTCGACGAACTCCCCGGCCCGTGTCATCCGCTCTTCCGTGGACAGCGGGGGTATCTCGGATATCGCCTTGATGAAGGTGGTCTTGCCCACCGCGAAGTGGCCGACGACGAGGATCTTCACGGCGGTTTGCGTCGCCCCGCCGCGGACGTAGGCCCGTTCACCCAAACTTGGCGCGGAGACCATTCAGCACCTCTTCCAGGATCTGCCGGTCGGCTTGTTGGGCGCGCTCCACGGGCGGACGGGCGATGAGATAGCCGCCTTCGGCGAGAGCGGCGAGGAGGATCTTCACCACGCCCACGGGCAGCTCCGTGTGCCCCGCGATCTCGGCGACCGAGAGGTAGCCGGCGGTGCATATGTCCAGCAGTTTCTGCTCTTCCGGCGAGAGGCCGACCGGCCGCTGCTGATCGTCTTTTGCTGCCGTGACCAGGGTGATCAGGGAGAGTTTCCCCTCCTCGGGAAGGTCGCGGCCCTTGGTGATGACGTACGGTCGCACTAATCCCGCAGCGTCGGACTCCAGCTTGGCGGGATCGGTCATGACGGTGCGCCGAGGTTTGCGCGCGGCGGTGCCATCAGCACCTTCCCCAGCTGGCCGACCAGTTGCTGCATCCTGAACGTGATGTCGGCCATGTCGACGTCGGGTGGGCCGAGACGCCGAGATAGGCGCCTTCTCCGGCGGAGATCAGGAAGACCCAGCCGCCGTCGAACTCCACCAGCGTCTGCCGCCAGCGCTGCGCGGGGTCCTCGCAGAAGAACCCCAGTGCGCGGCTCAGCGACTGCACCCCGCTCATCGCGGCGGCGACCGTGTCCGCGTCGTCCTTGTCGACGTCCTTGGTACGGGCCATCAGCAGGCCGTCGGCGGATATGAGAACCGCGTGCAGGGCCCCGGGTATCTCCAGGGCGCTGTCAAGCATCCACGACAGGTCGTCGTCGTTCATGAGGGCTCGTCCCCTTCGCTGCGTGCCGCTCCTGTGCTGATCTCCTGGTCCGCGGTGCCCGGGGGCGTGGCGCGACCGGAGTTGGTGCCGCGCTGGAAGGCGCCGTAGACCGCTGCCTTCTCCTGGCTGGGGCGCTCCGGAGTGCCAGGGTCGGCCGGGCCGCTGGGCACGATGGCCATCGGCGCCTTGCGGTGGCGCTGCGGCAGGTCCCCGGCAGCGCGGGCCGCGGTCCCCGTACGCTCGCCACCACTGCGGCCCGACGGCACGGCCGCGGGGGCGGCCGGCGGCTTGTGCTCCGGCATGGCGGCGAGCAGTTCATGGGGCAGGAAGACGACCGCCCGCACGCCGCCGTAGGGGGACGTGGAATCGACGGACACCTCGAAGCCGAAGCGGTCGCAGAGCACGCCGATCACCGCGAAGCCGAACTGCGGCGGGTTGCCGAGTTCCGCCACGCCCGAGACGCGCTCGCTGCTGAGGAGCTTCTCGGCCCGTGCCCGCTCCTCGTCGTTCATGCCGACGCCGGCATCGTCCACGACGATGCAGATGCCTTTGGGGACGGTGCGAATATTGATTTCGACCGCCGAGTCGGGGCTGGAATAGCTGGTGGCATTGTCGAGCAACTCGGCGAGGGCCAACGCCACGGACTCGACAGCTCGGCTGGTGATACCGAAGTCGACCTGCGAGCGAATCTCCACCCGCTGGAAATGACGGATTCTGCCCTGTGCGCTGCGGACCACGTCGTATACCGAAGCGACCTCGCGCTTGCGTCCCAACCAGCCGTCGCACAGCACGGCGATGGACTGGGCGCGGCGTCCGAACTGTGAGTTCATGTGGTCGATCTCCAGGAGGTCCTGAAGAATGGCCGACTCGCCGTACTTGGTCTGCAGTCTGGAAATGCCCAACTGCTGTTCTGCCGCAAGGCCCTGAAGTGTCCGCATCGCCGACTTGAGGACCGCTCTGGTCGCCTCCTGTGCCTGGTCACGGGCCGTCGCGACGGATTCCTCGTACTGGTTCTCCAGGTCGGAATAGTGGGTTTTGAGCCCTGCGATCTCCCGCCGCAAGCTCTCGGCCGCCCTGCGCTGGCGGACGATGACGGCGATCGCGGCGGGGATTACGACAAGGAGGGCCCAGAGTGTCGGGCTCTGTATGATATGCGTCATAAGGCTCTCTTCAGGCGGCTGACGGCCAGGTACTGGACTTCCGTCAATGCGGATGGATCTGCCGACCGCCCGCACCAGAGTTGCCGCCCGAGCCGTCCCTACAGTCACAGATGTCCTTTTAGGCCCATCTGCCCCTCCCGCATGTGCCGTGATCGTATCATCGCGCAAACATATGACTACCCGTCAATT
This sequence comes from Streptomyces polyrhachis, assembly GCF_042663125.1. NCBI lineage: Bacteria > Bacillati > Actinomycetota > Actinomycetes > Kitasatosporales > Streptomycetaceae > Streptomyces > Streptomyces polyrhachis. The sequence continues at coordinate 18,764 of NZ_JBHSZO010000044.1, forward strand.
TGGGCGACTGCAGCGGGCGTTGGCGCACCCCGTCAATGGCAAGGAAAACCCGGGGCTTGTGCGGCGCCCCGGACCGCGTCCGATGCGGCAAGTCAAGCGATGAGGTGCCGGCGGCGGACGGACGGGACGTCAGCTCGTGCCGCACGCTGTGCCGACCCTGCGGCGCGTACCGGCGACAACCAGCAGTCCGCCGAACATCGCCGCGTTCTTCAGGAACTGGGTGCGCTGGGCCGTGCGTTGAGCGGGGTCGTGGGTGCTCCAGAACGGGTGTCCGGCGTAGGTGGTCGGGATCAGTGTCGCGGCCAGGACAAGGGCGGCGGGGCGCGGGAGCACTCCGATGGCCATGCTCGCGCCGGCTCCGGCCTGGACCGCGCCGTTGACACGTACGAGCAGGTCGTCGTCCTTCGGGAGCGGGAGGACCTTACGAATCCGCTCCAGCGCCGGACGTGCGAGCTCGGCCGGTCCGCGGGGGGCGCGCAGTGCGCTGGAGCCGAGCACCGCGAAGGTGCCGCCGAGGAACGCCTCGCCGAGTCTGCCGAGGATGTGCATGGTGCTCACCTTCCGTAAGTGACGCTTTGCCAGGGGGTGTTCAACTGGCGTGGCCCGGGAGGCCCCAGGCCCCGGCGAGCAGCGTGAACGAACGCATGCGGTGCGCGGGGTCGTGGGTGTAGGTCGTGAGGATGAGTTCGTCCACCTCCAGGTCCGCGACGATCGCCTCCAGCTGTGCGACGACCGTTCGCGGAGAGCCGACCGCGTGCACCTGCTGGAAGTCAGCCACGAAGTGGGCGGCGTCCGAACCGAGCGTGCCCGCCAGGTCCTTGACGGGGGGCTGCAGCAGGCCGCGGCGGCCCGTGTAGATGCCTGCGGCCAGTTGCTGGGCCGTGGTGAACAGGTAGTGCGCCTCCTCGTCGGTGGGCGCGACGAGCACGTTGGCGCCCGCCATGGCGTAGGGCTGCTTGATCTCGGCGGTGGCGAACTCCGTGGAGAAGCGTGCGCGGTACAGCTCCAGTGCCTCGTGCCGCATGCGGGGGGCGAAGTGCGAGGCGAACGCGAAGGGCAGGCCCAGGTACGCGGCGACCGCGGCGCCGTCGAGGCTTGAGCCGAGCATCCACAGCGGCACCTCGGTGCCCTGGCCCGGCAGTGCCCTCACCGATGCCCGCCCCCCGTCCGGGGCGCTGAGGTAGGTGTGCAGCTCGACGACGTCCTCGACGAACGCGTCGGTGGCGGCAGCGGCGCCGCGGCGCAGGGCCGCGGCCGTCACCGGGTCGGTCCCCGGCGCGCGGCCCAGTCCGAGGTCGATGCGGTCGCCGTACATCTCGGCGAGTGTGCCGTAGTACTCCGCCACCATCAGCGGGCTGTGGTTGGGCAGCATCACCCCGCCCGATCCGAGCCGGATGCGCGTGGTGTGCTCGGCCGCCCGGCCGATGAGCAGCGATGTCGCCGAGGAGGCGAACGTGGGGACGTTGTGGTGCTCTGCGTACCAGTACCGGTGGTAGCCCAGGGCGTCGGCGTGCTGCGCCAGCTCCACGGACTGCTTCAGCGCGGTGTGCGTACTCGTGCCGGAGGCGATCGGTACGAGGTCGAGGATCGACAGGGGGACCTTCGGTGGCTGCATGTCGGCTCGGTTCTTCTCGGCTGTGTCGGGTGGCGCTCTGTGCGAAACCGGGGGTGTGCATAAGGGGTGTGCATATCGGCCGGATCGCGGCATGGAATCGTGGCTATTTTACTTCTTGATGCCCTTCATGGCATTTCTTGCTTTTCTGCGCAATTCAAGAGGGGACAGGTCACCGACTGGACGGACGTACCCGCGCTGTCTGAGGTGGTCGAGGACGAGCCGATGTGCGGTACGCCGGGGATCGTTAGCCTGCCCGTGTGGAGCGGCGTGAGATCGAGGTATTCCTGACGTTGGCCGAGGAGCTGCATTTCGGGCGGACCGCTGAGCGGTTGGGGGTCAGTGGGGCGCGGGTGAGCCAGACGGTCAAGCAGTCGGGAGGTGCATCTGTCCGATGCGTTCGGCGCGTTGCGGGGCGGTGAACTCGACGTGCAGATCACCGAGTTGCCCGTGCACTCCGCGCGCCATCCCTTCGCGCGGCGGGAGCGCGCCACCGTGGAGGACCTCACCCGCGACACCGTGCTCGTTCCGGCGGGCGCCCAGCGGTCGGGCCGTCCGGCGGGAGGCGGCGGCGACCTCGCGGCAGGAGCTGCTGACGCTCGTCAGCGGTGGTGCCGGGATGGCCGTGGTGGGCGGCCAGGCCAGGCGCTACCACGCCCGGCCCGACATCGTGTACGTCCCGCTGACCGGGCTGCCTCCCCTCGAGTACGGGCCGATCCGGCCGACCGGCGCCCTGACCAGCAGGGTCCGTGCGTTCATCGAGCTCCTGCGGGTGAGCGCGCAGGGCGATCGGTAAGTCCTGGCTTATCGATCGGTACGGATCTCGTCGTTGGTACGGGCGCCGCCGCCGAGGATGGACCTACCGACGACGAGAGGAAACCATCATGACGAACCCGGTCCCCGCCGCGTACAAGAGCGCCGTCCCCTACCTCAACGTGCACGACGCCAGGGCGGCCCTCGACTTCTACCGGGCGGCCTTCGGCGCCGAGGTGAGCGTGGAGATCCCGCGGCAGGGCGGCAAGGTCGCGCACGCCGAACTCCGGATCGGCGAGGCGGTCTTCATGCTGCGCGACGAATACCCCGAGTACCGCTTCCGGAGCCCGCGGACGGTCGGCGGTACGCCGGTCAACCTGCTGGTCTTCGTACCGGATGTGGAGTCGTTCGCCCAGCGGGCCGTCGCCGCCGGGGCGCGGGTGATCCGGCCGGTCGCGATGCAGTTCCACGGGGATCTGCAGGTCGAGTTGGAGGATCCGTTCGGGCACTCCTGGTTCTTCACCACCCGCGTCGCCGACATGGACGAGCGGGAGCTGCGGGAGGCCGCGTCGGCGGTGGACCTCTGAGCGCCGGCGCTCCGTCCGGGCGGCTGCCGCATCCTCGGTGAGGCCCCTCTCGAGATTTCCACATCAAGGCTCGCCATATACCCCCTGGGGGTATATTGTTCTGATCGTCGGCCCGAACGGGGCGGCATCGGAGCCTGATCGCACCCCTGGAGATGTCATGAGCAACCACGTCGGCCACGACCACACCGGCCACACCGACCACGGCCCGCACGCGGCCCACGGCGGCGCCCGGCCCGGTGGCCTCTCCGTCTCGCAGGACGGGTACACCCTCGAACTCGATGCGGCGGTCCTCACCGCCGGCGTCCAGCCGGTCGGCTTCCGCGTGGTCGGTCCCGACGGGCGGCCGGTGACCGAGTTCAAGACCGAGCACGGCAAGGAGCTGCACTTCATCGCCGTGCGGCGGGACACGGCCGGGTTCCAGCACGTGCACCCGGTGAGGGACGGGGAGGGCACCTGGAGCGTCGAGTTGGAGCTGGAGCCCGGGGACTGGAGGTTCTTCGCCGACATCCACCCGGTCGGTCATGGCGGATCCATGACGCTGGGGATCGACGCCGCGGTCGCCGGGCACTACGAGCCCAGGCCGCTGCCCGAGGCCGCGGCGACCGCGCGGACCGGCGAGTACACCGTGACGCTCGACGGCGGGCTGCGGGCCGCCGAGGCGAGCGACCTGACCCTCACCGTCAGCCGCAACGGCCGGCCCGTCACCGACCTGCAGCCCTACCTGTCCGCGTACGGGCACCTGGTCGCGCTGCGGGTCGGCGACCTGGGCTACCTCCACGTGCACCCGCAGGGCGAGCCCGGTGACGGCACCACCGCGCCCGGCCCCGAGATCTCCTTCACGGCGGTCGCGCCCACGGTCGGCACGTACCGCCTGTATCTGGACTTCCAGCACGAAGGAGTCGTACGGACGGCCGAGTTCACGGTGCGGACCGCGGAAGCCGGGCCCGGGAGCCACGACAGCCACCACTCGCCCCAGCAGCACCACACCCACCATGCCCACTCCACCCACCATGCCCACCACTGACCGCCCCGCCCGCTGTCAGCGCGGGGCACGGCCGCCGCCCCGGGGCCGTGCCCCGCCGCATGAGCACCGAAGGAACCCGTCATGCGACTTTTCGCCCTCCGCGACTACCGCCTCCTCTTCGGCGCCCAGGTCATCGCCCTGTTCGGTACGGGCCTGACCACCGTGGCCCTCGGACTGCTCGCCTACGACCTCGCAGGACCGCGCGCCGGCCTGGTCCTGGGCACCGCCCTCACCGTCAAGATGGCCATGTACGTGGTCATCGCCCCGCTGACCGCCGCGTACATCGACCGCCTCCCCCGAAGAGCCTTCCTCGTCCTCCTCGACGTGATCCGCGCCCTGGTGGTCCTGGCCCTGCCGCTCGTCAGCGAGGTCTGGCACATCTACGTCCTGATCGGCCTGCTCCAGGCCGCCTCCGCCGCGTTCACCCCGACGTTCCAGGCCGTGATCCCCGACATCGTCACCGACGAGTCCGACTACACCCGCGCCCTGTCCGCCTCCCAGGTCGCCTCCACCATGGAGAGCCTGCTCAGCCCCGTACTGGCCGCCGTCGCCCTGACGTTCATGGGCTTCGACCGGCTGTTCCTGGGCACCTCCGCCGGGTTCCTCGCCTCCGGCCTGCTCGTCCTGGCGGCGCGCGTCCCCAACGCCCGCCCCAGCACCCGTGCCGGGGCCTGGGACAAGGCGGCCTCGGGGCTCAGGACCTTCCTCACCACACCGCGGCTGCGCGGCGTCATGGCGCTCAACCTCGTGGTCGCCGCGGCCGGTTCGATCGTCGTCGTGAGCACCGTCAACTACGTACGCGACGAACTCGGCGGCTCGCAGTCGGGCGTGGCCTGGATGCTCGCCGCCTCCGGCACCGGGACCCTCGTGGCCGCCCTCGCGCTCCCCCGCGTCCTCGACCGGATCGCCGCCCGCAGCGTCATGCTGACCGGCGCCGCGGTCCTGGCCGTCGCTACGAGCGCCGCGGTCGCGGTCAGCGCGGCCGGGCCGGGCACCTGGGCCGGTACGGCGCTCATCTGGACCGTGATCGGCATCGGTATGGCACTGGTCATCACGCCGACCGGCGCGGTCCTGCGCGCCTCGGTCGCCCGCAGCGCGATCCCCGAGGCGTTCGCGGCCCAGTTCTCCCTGTCGCACCTGGCCTGGCTGATCACGTATCCCATCGCGGGCCGGCTCGGCACCGGCGCCGGCTTCACCCTCGCCTGGTCCGTCCTCGCGGTCCTCGCCGCGGCGGGAGCGACCGCCGCCCTCCTCCTGTGGCCGCGCCACGACGGACGAGAGACCGTGACCAGCCCCGTGACCGCCGCCCGGCACGTACCCACCACGGACCGGTCCACCCTGTCCAGGGCCGCGTGAAGCGCCCCGCCGCAGCATCGGCGCATCTTCCCTGATCGGGAGTCACACCGAACGCTTCCGTCGCCTGACGCCCCGGTCGCACCCGACTCCGTTGCCATCAGCAGGCGTTGTCTCAGCTCCGTTCCGCCCCTTCGGATCCATGGAGGAGGCATCTGAGTAGGTGGGCGATGGAGCGGGCGGCAGCCATGCGCAACGTTCCGGTGGAGACTCTGGGACTTCTCTTAGCACCGGTCGGGATGTTCGGCAGGAACGCTGCTCCGCCCGGGATCGTGGCAGACGGGCATCGGAATCCAAAGCGTGGCCAATGCTGAGATATTGGGCGGTAAGTTGCTGATCATCAAAGATCTCGTGAAGTGCTATCGGGACGGCACCCGGGCAAATGACGGCGTCAGCCTGCATGTGGGGGCAGGTGAGGTCGTCGGCCTTCTGGGGCACAACGGCGCGGGCAAGACGACGCTGATCAACCAGGTGGCGGGGCTCGTGCTCCCGACGTCCGGGAGTATCCGGGTCGACGGGTGCGATCCGGTCGCCGAGCCCGCACGGGTGCGCCGCATGGTCTCGGTGATGCCCCAGGCGCACGCACCGCTGGCCGGCGTCACGCCGCGGCAGGCCGTCAGGACGATGGCCCGTATCCGCGGCCTCGACAAGCGCACCGCCGCCGCCAGGACCGGTGAGGTGCTCGACGCGCTCGACCTGGGCGAGTGGGCCGACACTGTCGGGGAGCGGCTGTCGGGCGGTGTCCGCAGGCTGACCGCGTTCGGCATGGCCGCGGCGGGTCCCGGGCGGGTCGTGATGCTCGACGAGCCGACCAACGACGTCGACCCGGTCCGCCGCAGGCTGCTGTGGGAGCAGATACGGCAGCTCGCCGACCGCGGCTGCGCCGTCCTGCTCGTCACCCACAACGTGATCGAGGCCGAGCGCAGCGTGGACCGTATCGTCGTGCTGGGCTCCGGGCGCGTGCTGGCCGAGGGCACGGTCGCGCAACTGCGCTCCCGGGCGGTCGGCGAGCTCCGGCTGGAGCTGACGGCGGCCTCCCCCGGCGGCCTCCCGGACCTGCCCGACCACATTCCCGCCGCGGGACCGCCGCTGCGCAGCTCCCGGCGGCTGGCGCTGCCGCTGGACTCCGCCGCGGCCGCGCCGGCGCTCGCCTGGGCGCAGCGGCTCCGCGACGCCGGGGAGATAGACGAGTTCGCGCTCGTACCGGTCGGCCTGGAGGACGTCTACCTGCACCTGTCCGGCACCGAGGCCGGCGTCGGCACCGGGAGGGGTGGGCGGCGTGAGCCACTGGCTGCGTAGTTACGGCCTGCTGCTGGGTTGGACCGCGCTGCGCAGCCGCGCGACGCTGCCCCTGAACCTCATCATCCAGACCTGCCTGGCGGTGGGCATCATCGTCGGATTCGCCTATCTTGTCCCCGAGTTGGACGACGCCACCGAGCTGTACTTCGCGACGGGGGCGCCGGTGCTGGGGCTCATCACCGTCGGCATGGTGATCGGCCCGCAGGAGGTCGCCTCGTCCAAGCAGGAGGGGATCTTCGACTTCAACCGCTCGCTGCCGGTGCCCAGGTCCGCCCTCATCGCGTCGGACGCCACGGTGGCGCTGCTCGTGGCGCTGCCCGGCATCGTGACCGCGCTCGTGGTCGCGACGCTGCGCTTCGACCTCACGCTCGACATCAGTGCGCTGGTGGTCCCCGCGTTCCTCCTGACCGCGGTCACCGCCATCGGCCTGGGGTACGGGATCGGGTACGGGATGGCCCCGCCGGCCGCCCGCATGATGTCCCAACTGGTGGTGTTCGTGGCGCTGATGTTCTCCCCGATCACCTTCCCCGCGTCACGGCTGCCCGACTGGTTCGAGTCGGTCCACACCGTGCTGCCGTTCCAGTACATGGCCGACTCCGTACGCGACACCCTCAACACCCCCGCGGGCGGTGTCCCCCTGCTCCCCTTCGCCGTTCTGCTCGCCTGGGCCGCCGCCGGGTTCCTGCTCACCTTCCGGATCATGGCCCGCAGGCCCTGAGGCGGGGCAGCACCACGGAACTAGGAAGATCACTCAATCTTCCGTGTTCGGCGTGCCTGGCGCATCCGATGCGGCGAGGCTCGTGTGCATGGCCCTTTCACTGCTGACCGCCGTCCTCCTGCTGGCCCTCCTGGCGGCCGCGCACTGGTATCTGCACCGGCGCCTGGTCGGGGATGTCCTCCCGGAGGGCAGCCGGTGGCGGCGTCCCGGCGCGGTGCTGGTGTCACTGCTCGCGGCGGGCACCGTACTCCTGCTGGCGGTGGGGCCCGCGGAGCCGTCTCCCGAGGTCGCCGGCCCCGCCGCCCGGGTGGCCGGCGCCTGGTTTCCGCTGCTGACGTACGTCGTGGCCGCGCTGCTCCTGGGCGAGCTTGTCCGCCCGCTGCTGCGCCGCGTGCTCGCCCGCCGTGACGGCCGTACGCCACCGGGGGCCGGCCCGGTAGGTGCGCCGGAGGGCGAGGGGGAGACGGCCGACGCCTCCCGGCGGCTCTTCGTCGCACGGAGCGTCGCGATCGGCGCCGCCGTCCTGGCCACCGGCGCCGCCGTCGCCGGCCGGTCGGACGGGGCGGCGGGGCAGGGTCCCGAGGCCGGGGCGGTGGTGATCGCGATGCCCTTCACGGGGTTGTGGCTGGCGCGCAACAGCCCGGCCCGGCGGGTGCCCAGCCACGGCACCGACATGTTCGGCAGCCGGTACGCCATCGACTTCATCGGCGTCGATGAGCACCGCAGGACGGCGGGGGTGCGCGACTGGCGTACCTTCCTGGCCACCGAACCCCCGGAACGCTACCTCTCCTTCGGCCGGCCCGTCCTGGCCCCCGTGGACGGCACCGTCGTCGCGGTCCACGACCGCGAACCCGACCACGAAGGGCGCCGGTCCCAACTGGCGCTGCTGCCCTACGCCTTGGGTCAGGCATCCCGGGTCCGCCGGGGAGCCGGCGCGGTGGCCGGCAACCACGTCGTCATCTCCCTGGCCGACTCCCCCGGCGGCAGGGAGCTCTACGTCGTGCTCGCCCACCTCAGGGCCGGCTCCCTGCGTGTCTCCGCCGGCCAGCGCGTCCGCACCGGCCAGCACCTCGCCGACTGCGGCAACTCCGGCAACTCCACCCAGCCGCACGTGCATCTGCAGCTCATGGACCACCACGACCACACCAGGGCCAACGGCGTGCCGATGCTCTTCGACCGCTTCCGCGAGTGGCGTACCGCCCCGGCCGGCCAGGAGCCGGCTGTGGTCAAGGAGCACGCGCTGCCCGAGGAGGAAGCGGTCGTCGAGCCGCTCCCCCGCAGCTGAGCCGGACGCCGGCCCGGGCCCAGGGCCAGTGAGGGCCCCGGCCCGGGCGGGCCGGGGCCTATCAGTTCGCGAGGCCGGTCGGCGCGGTCAGCGCACGAGTTGGAGCAGCTTGTTCGGCGAGCCGCCGGCGGGCACTGCGGACAGGGCGCCGGTCACGGCCGCGCCGTCCAGGGCCGCGGCCACCTCGTCCGGACCGGCCCCGGGGTGGCGGTTGAGGTAGACCGCCGCGGCGCCGGCGACGTGGGCGGCCGAGACCGAGGTGCCGGAGTCGCTGTTCGTTGTGCCGCCCGGCCAGTCGGAGGTGATCTCCACGCCGGGGGCGTACAGGTCCAGCCCCTGGCCGTAGTTGCTGAACGAGGCGACGTTGTCGGCGCAGTCCGAGGAACCCACGGTGATCGCCTCGCGCACGTGGGCCGGGGAGGAGTTGTCGACGTCGTCGCTGCTCGCTCCCGCCGACACCGCGTAGGTGACACCGGACTTGATCGAGGCGCGTATCGCCTCGTCGAGCACGTCGCTGACGGGCGCGCCGATGACGAAGTTGGCCACCGAGGGCCCCGAGGCGTGCTCGGTGATCCAGTCGATTCCCCCCACCACTCCGGCGAGGGTGCCGCCGCCCTGTGCGTCGAGCACCTTCACCGAGATCAGCTGGGACTTCTTGGCGACCCCGTACTCGGTGCCGCCGACGATCCCGGCCATGAGGGTGCCGTTGCCGTGCCCGTCGCCGCCGTCGCCGCCGAAGGCGTCGAAGCCCGGGGTGGCGCGCGGCGCGAGATCGGGGTGGCCGTAGTCGATGCCGGTGTCGACGATGTAGACGTCGACGCCCGCCCCCGCGCTGGGCGGATAGCGGTACGTGCCGTCCAGCGGCAGCTCGCGCTGATCGATCCGGTCCAGACCGCAGGAGACTCCCGGTTGCGTACGGGGGCGCGACGGCGCCCCGCGCCGCAGTGTGGTGTTCTGCTCCACCAGCCGCACGGCCGGATCCGCGGCGAGCCGCCGTGCCTGCCCCCTGCCGGCCTGGATCAGCACACCGTTCAGGGCGCTGCCGTAGCTCTCCACCACCCGTACCCCGTACTCGGCGGCGACGTCCGGCCGCTCCCCCTCCTCGAAGAGCACCAGATAGCTGCCGCTCACGGCCTGCGGGCTTGCGGAGTTGGCCACGGATCCGGTGGCCTCGGCTCCGGGGCCGGCCAGGAGGCCGGCCCCCAGTACTGCTCCGGTGGCCGCCGCGACGGCGACGGCTCTGCGGCGGAAGGTCGGCGGCGCTGCGGGCACGGTTCCTCCTGGTGTGTCAACGGTCGTGTTGCAGTGGGGAGTCGGGGTAGGGGATGGCCCTCACAGGGTTGCGGGCCGGGTGGTCGGCTCTTCGAGGACGACGAGGTTGCCGGTTCCGCTCAGTGACGCCACGTCGATGTCGGCGACGCAGCGCACCGGCACGTAGTTCAGCGTCAGCGTCCCTTCGACGTGCACGCTGCCGGTGGCGTTCGCGAAGTCCGCCTTGCCGAGGTCGGTGGCGGCCTCGTCGACCCGCACTCCGAGGTCCGTTCCCCCGTTCGTGCCGGGGAACTTGACGAAGACGTACCCCATCTCCGTGAGGCGCCGTTGGAACTCCGCCGCGGAGGGGGAAGGGCCACCGACGGCGACGCTCTGCCCTTCGGCCGACAGACGTTCGACGAGCTCGTTCATGGAAGAATCCCTTCGTGTCGATTTCCTGGCAGGGCCGTTGCGCGCCGGTCGGCCCGCACCGGTCCGGCTGAGCGGGAGCGCATCGGCTCCGCGTCAGCGTTCGCCTGCCTCCATGTGCCTGCGCAGGCTCAGCGGGCGCATGTCGGTCCAGACCTCCCGCACGTACTCCAGGCAGCCCTCCTTCGTGCCGGCGACCCCCGTGTCCCGCCAGCCCGAGGGCACGGCGAGGTACGCCGGCCACAGGGAGTACTGCTCCTCGTCGTTGACGAGGACCTTCGTCTCGTTCTCCGCCATCGCTCCTGCTCCAGCCTCTAGTTCGCGGTCTTCTCGGGAAACAGCCAGGGCGCCTCCTCGGAGCGGCGCCTTTCGTAGGCGAGGATCTCGTCCTTGTGCGAGAGCGACCAGCCGATATTGTCGAGGCCCTCGAGCATGGCGTTCTTCTTGAAGGGGTCGATCTCGAAGGGGAAGGACTGCCCGCCCGGGACCGTCACGGACTGTGCGGGCAGGTCCACGCTCAGGGTGGCCGGTGTGCCGCTTTCGAGGGTCTTGAAGAGCGTCTCGACCGCGGACGGCTCCAGCGTCACCGGAAGGATGTCGCTGTTGAAGCAGTTGTTGTGGAAGATGTCGGCGAAGCCGGGGGCGATGATGCAGCGGAAACCGTACTCCCGCAGTGCCCAGGGGGCGTGTTCGCGCGAGGAGCCGCAGCCGAAGTTCTCACCCGCCAGCAGAATGCTGGCGGTCTCGTAGCCGGGACGGTTGAGGGGGAACTCCGGGTCGGGGGTCTTCCCGTCCTCCAGGAAGCGCCAGTTGGCGAAGAGGTGGGCGCCGAACCCGGTCCTGCGGACCGACTTGAGGAAACGCGCGGGAACGATGTCGTCGGTGTTCACGTTCGTCCGCGCCAGCGGCACGGCGATGCCTTCGTGCGTGATGAACTTCTCCACTGGGGTCCCTTCTTTCCGGATGGATCGCTACGGATCGCTACGGGTCCGCACGGATCCCTACAGGTGGCGGACGTCGGCGAAGTGGCCGGCGACGGCCGTGGCGGCCGCGGTGGCCGGGCTGACCAGATGGGTGCGGCCGCCGCGTCCCTGACGCCCCTCGAAGTTGCGGTTGCTCGTCGAGGCGCACCGCTCGCCGGCCTTCAGGCGGTCGCCGTTCATGGCGATGCACATGCTGCACCCGGACTCGCGCCACTCGAAGCCCGCCTGGCGGAAGATCTCCGCCAGTCCCTCCTCCTCCGCCTGGCGGCGCACGCGCATGGAGCCGGGGACGACGATGGCCCGTACGTCCGGCGCGACCTGCCTGCCGGCGACGTAGCCGGCGGCCACCCGCAGGTCCTCGATGCGCGAGTTGGTGCACGAGCCGATGAAGACGGTGTCGACCGGGATGTCCTGCACGCGCCGGCCCGCCTCCAGGCCCATGTACTCCAGGGCCTGCTCAAGTGCCGCCCGGGTGGCGGGGTCGGCGGCGTCGGCCGGGTCCGGGATCGTCCCCGTGACGTCGGCGACCATTCCGGGATTGGTGCCCCAGCTGATCTGCGGGACGAGGCCCTCGACATCCACCTCGTACGTGGTGTCGAACCGGGCGCCGGGGTCGCTCGCGAGCTGCTTCCACTGCACCGCCGCGCGCTCGAACAGCTCGCCGGCGGGGGCGTGGAGCCGCCCGCGCACGTACTCCACCGTCACGTCGTCGGGGGAGACCATGCCCGCGCGGGCGCCGGCCTCGATGGCCATGTTGCACAGCGTCATGCGGCCTTCGATCGACAGCGCGCGCACGGCGGAGCCGCTGAACTCGATGACGTGGTTGGTGCCGGCGTCGGTGCCGAGCCGGCGGATCACGGCCAGCGCGATGTCCTTGGCCGTCACGCCGTGCGCCGGCGTCCCCTCGATCCTGATGTTCATCGTGCGGGGCTTCTGCTGCAGCAGGCACTGGGTGGCCAGGACGTGCTCCACCTCGCTCGTGCCGATGCCGACGGCGAAGATGCCCAGGGCGCCGTGGGTGGAGGTGTGCGAGTCGCCGCACACCACCGTCATGCCGGGCAGCGACAGGCCCAGCTCGGGGCCGATGACGTGGACGATCCCCTGGTCCTCGTCGTTCATGCCGATGAGCCTGATGCCGAAGTCCCGGGCGTTGTCCTCCATCGTCTCGATGCACACGGTGCTCTGGCTGTCGATGACGTCGACGAGCCTGCGCCCCGGCATCGTGGGGACGTTGTGGTCGATCACCGCGACGACGCTCTCGGGGCGGTGCACCGGCAGCCTGCGCTCCCTGAGCCCGGCGAACGCCTGCGGGGAGGTCGCCTCGTGGGTGAGATGCCGATCGATGTACAGCATCGGTATCTCACCCGGTTCGTCGCGCACGACGTGCGTGTCCCAGATCTTCTCGAACATCGTTCGTGGCATCGCTCTGCAACTCCCATGTGTGCCGTCGTGATGTGGACGGGTCCTCAGGCTCCCTGCGGGGCGCGGGCGCCCGTGAAGCACTCCTCGAGCTCGTCCGAGGTCAGTTCGCGGCCCAGCCGGTGCGCCCGGTCGAGGACCTCCCGCACGGTCTGCGCCGACAGGTCCTCGACGTCGCGGCCGCTGTGCAGGTAGGCGAGCTTCACCGAGCTCTGGCCGCTCCACGGGCTGACGCCGACGGACATCGCGCCGCCCACGGAGGCGGGGTCGACGGCCGAGTACACGGTGCGGGCCATCTCCAGCAGCCTGGCCTCCCGCGCGAAGTCCTTCTCCCGGCGGGCGGTCTCGGCCAGCGCGTGGGCCTTGAGCATGGCGTCGGTGTGGATGCCGGAGGAGGTGTGGCTGTAGCGCTTGGCCAGCACGCCGTGCTCGGCGGTCGCGACGCCGACCATGCTCTGGTAGCACGAGATCAGTTCCAGCAGCCGGGGCATGTCCCAGGAGACCGGCAGGCCCGCTTCCCGCTCGATGGCGGCGAAGTTCAGGACGACCTCCTCAAGGGCGGCGTTGCCCGAGCGCTCGCCGACGCCGCGGGAGACGACATGGATGCGGTTCGCCCCGGCGGCCACCGCCATCATGGCGTTGCCCAAGGCGTTGCCCGTGTCGCGGTGGCCGTGCCAGTCCATCCTCATCCCGGGTACGCCCAGCGCTTCGAGTTCGTCGCGTACGAAGCGCACGATCCGGTAGGCGCCGACCGGGCGGATGGTGCCGATGGTGTCCGCCAGCGCGACCACGGAGGCGCCGGCCTCGACCTGCGTACGGGTGATGGCGCGCAGGTCCTCGGGAGAGGTCTGCGTGGTGTGCTCGGTCCCCGCGATGACGGGGATGCCCAGCTCCACGGTCTTGCGGATGAACGTGTCCAGCCGGTTGCGGATGAACTCCAGGTCCCAGCCCTGGACGAGCCTCCTGGACGGGGCGCTGCCCATGAACACCACGGACTGGAGCGCCGGATGGATCTCCCTGCACTCGATGGTCCAGCGCAGCGAGTCCTCCGTGCACATGGAGAGCACCGACGGGACGACGGTGGGGAGCTCGTCCCGCATCCGCGCGAGGAGCTGCTTCATCGTCGCGCTGAGCGTGCCCTGTTCGCCCGGGTAGATGCCGACGGTGGCGCAGGTGACCCCGAAGTCCTTGAGCAGGTGCAGGTACTGCACCATCTCGTCGACCGACGGATAGCCGGTTATGCCCTGCAGGCCGTCCCGCAGGCACTCCGAGAGGATCTGCGCGTCGGCGACCTGCGCGGGGAGCGGTTCGCCGGGGAGTCTCTCCGGCAGCGGTGAGATCGGACTCGGGTCTCTGTTCCAGTTGAAGTTCACAGGAATGTCGGTGACATCCATGTCCGTCCCCTCAGTCCAGCTCGACCGGCAGGATGCCGACCGAGAAACGGATGTAGTCGTCGGAGTAGCCGAAGGCAGAGCCGGGAATTCCGGCGATTCCGGTCTTCTCGAGGACGGAGAAGCAGTCCTCGCCCTTTCTGAGCTTGCTCCAGTTGTAGATGGTCGCGTCGTCGTCGAGATAGACGCGCTCGAAGAGGTGGTGCTCCTTGTCGAAGCGGTCCAGCTGCCGGCGCAGCCGGGAGCGGCGCAGCCTGTAGAGGTCCCGGATTCTCTCGATCAGCCGCGGGTTCTCGCGGAAGAGGGCGTGATAGGCCATGAACCGCAGCTGCCATTCCGCCGGTAGCGAGCTCACGCTGTTCATCCAGCTCATCCTCATGGCCCGGGCGAATTCGGTCTCGCCGAAAACGACCCAGCCGAACCTGTCCCCGGTCAGCGTGTGCGTCTTGGAGAAGCTGCTGACGTAGATCATCAGGTCGGCCACGTCGGTGGCCGACGTGAGGCTGTGCATCCGCGCCCGGTCCTCTTCCGGCCGGCCGGTGCCGAGGTACGCCAGGTCCGCGAGGACGTGGACGCGGCGGCCCCGCTGCGCGAGGCGGCGTACGACGTCCTGGATCTCCGCCAGTTCCTCCGGCGTGTACGCGAACGTCGTGGGGTTGTTCGTCACCGTCAGATAGACGACGTTGACGTCCGGGTTCTCCTCCAGGTGGCGCGAGAGCAGCGGGCCGGTGAGCTTGAAGCCGCCCTCGGCCCGGGTCGGGGCCATGTGCAGCCGGTATCCGTAGGCCGCGGCCTGCAGTTCGGGCATGTTGAATCCGGGTGCGGGGAAGAGGACCGCGCCGGGCGGCTCGTCGCGGCGGCGGGCGAGGTACGCCAGCCCGCGCAGCACCTTGTCGAGGCAGTCCGTCGCACCCAGCCCGAGGGCCACGTGCTCGGCGGTCGTCGTCAGACCCCACTGCCGCATGTCCTCGGCCAGCAGGCCGCGCAGCAGCGGGTTGCCGATGCTCTGGAGGTCGTAGACCCGCGGGTCGTAGCCGGAGTCGACCAACTGCCGCTCCGCCTCCGTCATCTGCTCCCGCAGCCACTGGTAGCGCTTGCCGGAGGCGGTGTAGCCGTTGAGGTCCTCGCCCGGCAGCGCGATGCCGAGCTCGTCGCCGAGCGTGCGGTAGTCCTGCGGGCCGCCCTCGTCGCCCTCGCACTCGGTGATCAGGCGTACGTTGACGTCCCCGAGCGTGCGGTTGACGATCTCGAGCCGGGTGGCCGCCGGGTCGAACCGCCGTGCCGCGCACTCGTCTTGGAGCTCCTGGACGATGCGCGCCATGACCCGGATGGGCGGCTCCACGCCCACCTCCCTCCGGTCCGGCCGGCGCCGCAGCATCTCCTTGCGGGCCCGGCGGATGAGCAGGCGCTGCTCTTCCAGGCCGCTGCCGGCCGCCGCGGTGGAGTCAGGGGCGGCGGAGTCAGGGGCGGCGGACTCCGGCGCGCTCATGCGCGCACCCCGTCCCGCTGCAGCAGCGCGTCCACGACCCGCCGGCCCATCTCCTGCGTTCCGACGACGGTGGCCCCGCTCTCGTGGACGTCCACCGTCCGGTATCCCGCTCGGACCACCTCCTCGACCGCCTCCTCCACGGCCCCGGCTTCCTTGCCCAGGCCGAGCGAGTGGCGCAGCAGGAGCGCGGCGGAGAGGATGGCGCCGATGGGGTTGGCCTCGTTGCGTCCGGCGATGTCGGGGGCGGAGCCGTGGACGGGTTCGTACAGGCCGAACATCCCGCCCTGGGTGCGCCGGACGCCCAGGCTCGCCGAGGGGAGCATGCCGATCGAGCCCGTCAGCATCGACGCCTCGTCGGTGAGGATGTCGCCGAAGAGGTTCTCGGTGACGACGACGTCGAAGTCCGCCGGGGTCCTGACCAGGCGCATGGCGCAGGTGTCGACGAGCATGTGCTCGTAGGCGACGGCGGGGTGCTCGCGGGCCACCCGGTCCACGACCCGCCGCCACAGGACCGAGGAGCTGAGCACGTTGGCCTTGTCGACCGAGGTGACCTTGCCCCGGCGGCCGGCGGCGATCTCGAAGGCGGCGCGTACGACCCGCTCGATCTCCGCCTCGGTGTACAGGAGGGTGTCGACGGCCTCCGTGTCCCGGCCCGTGTGCCGGATCTCGCTGGGCTTGCCGGGGATCGACTCCATGTGGCCGTAGTAGAGGCCGGCCGACAGTTCGCGTACGAAGACCATGTCCGTGCCCTTGAGGTGCTCGGGCTTCAGCGAGGACGCCCCGTACATGGACTCCGAGGGGCGGATCGGCCGCAGGTTGGCGAAGAACCCGAACTCCTTGCGCAGCCGGAACAGCGCCTGCTCCGGCCGCGGGCCGCCGCTGCGGCGCTCGCCGGCGGGGAGGCTGCCGACCGCGCCGAAGAGGATCGCGTCGCTCTGCGCGCACTCCTCGAAGGTGTCGTCGGAGATCGCGGTGCCCTCGGCCTCGATGGCGTCCAGGCCGACGAGGCGCGAGCGGATCGTGAACGTGCGGCCGAACCGCTCCTCCACGGCGCGCAGCACGTTCAGTGCCTGCGCCGTCACCTCCGGGCCCACGCCGTCGCCCGGGAGGATCATGATCGTGGCATTGGTCATCGGACCTGGTCCTTCGGATCGGAGTGGAAGGCGAGCAGCCGGTCGACCATGGAGCCGCGCCAGCAGATGAGGTCGTGGCCGCCCATGTACTCGGAGTAGTCGACCTCGTAGCCCTTGTCCCGCAGGACGTCGCGGAAGGTCTGGTGCGCCGTCATCGGGTCGTAGTCGACGATGGCGCGCTCCAGGCTCCCGATCTCCAGGGAGAAGCGGATGGGGAGCCTGGGATTGCGCTCGAACTGCCGTGTGAGCCACTCGTCCTCGATGTCCGGCGTGCCCTTCTCCGGCCACCAGAAGGAGCCCGACTGGGAGATGACGTTGCCGAACCGCTCCGGCGTGGTGAACGCGGCGTACACCGCCGCGAGTCCGCCGAAGCAGGAGCCGCCGACCACGGTCCGCGCGGGGTCCGAGGCGATGTGGTAGTTCTCGTCCACCCACGGCATCAGCTCGTGGTTCAGGAAGTCGACGAAGGGCTGGTGGCACGTCAGTTCGCGGGCCCGGGTCTCCTGGTCGGCGTTGCTGTGCATGACCAGGACGTAGGGCGGGATCCTGCCGACGTGGAGCAGGTTGTCCAGCAGGGTCGTGACGGCGGCGAAGTTGTAGTACGCCCAGCCGTCGAAGAGGAGGAAGACGTTGTACGGTTCGCCGTCGGTACGGTAGCCGGGCGGGGTGTACACGGAGACGTGGTGCTGGGTCCGCAGGATGGAGCTCTCCATCGTGTGCATGTGCGTCTCGCCCTTGGGCACTCCGCGCCGCGGGATGTTCCAGGGCTGCTTGGGCGCCTCCGGGAGTTCCAGCACCGACACGGTCAGCCCCACCCCCTGGCCCAGGATCGAGTGCTGGCGGGGGTTGAGCGGGTCGTGCCGGTAGGACGGGACGCGCGAGATCATGTCCGCGTACGACGCGAAGGGCTTCAGCGGGTCGTTGACCGAGAGCAGGTACGTCGTCCGCAGGTGCGAGGGCAGGAAGTAGGACACGTACCAGATGTCGGTGGAGGGGACGCGGCTCATCCTGGTGTCGCCCGGGTCTCCGTCCGGTGCGCTGTAGAAGAGCACCAGGACGTTGTGCGTGTCGCCCGGGTCCCGCCACAGGAAGGTGACCAGGGTCCGCGAGTCGTCGTCCCCGACCTGCTCCATCAGGGGCCCGCCCGACTCGGCGACCTCGTGCCACAGCTCGTCGACGGCGTCGCCGTCCCCCGCCTCGACGGCCTTCACCACCTGCGTGAGGCGGGGGCTCACGAGGGATCGCTCCGGAGCGAACATGGTCGGTTCTCCTTGGGTGTGGGAGGCGCCTTGGCGGTGTCTTGGCGGCGCGGGGGCGGGGGTGGTGTGCCCGGGGCGCTCAGAGCAGGTCGAACAACTCCGCCGCGTCCGCCTCCTCGTCGCCGTCCCCGTCGGCGCTGTCGTCGATGACCCGGGCGAGGGCTGCGACGGTCCGGTTCTGGAAGACCGTGGGAAGCATCAGCGTGATGCCCCACCGCTCCCGGACCCCGGTGGCCATCGAGGCCACCAGGAGCGAGTGGCCGCCCAGGGCGAAGAAGTCGTCGTTGGCGCCCACGCGCTCCAGTTCCAGCAGCTGCGCCCAGATGGCCGCCAGTGCCTGCTCGGTCTGCGTCCTGGGAGCGACGTAGCCCTCGCCGGACCGCACCTGCGACACGACGTCGGTGAGCGCCGGCAGGGCCGTGCGGTCGACCTTGCCGTTGGAGGTCAGCGGGAACTCGTCGAGCTTGACGAAGTACGTGGGCACCATGTACTCCGGCAGCCGCTCCATGAGGTGCGCCCGCAGGTCGTCCTGCGGCGCCTCGCCGCCGTCCTTCGTGGTGAGGAAGGCGGTCAGCCGCTTGTCGGTGGGGCCGGCCTCGTGGACGACGACGAGGCACGCCCGTACCGCCGGGTGCTCGGCGAGTACGGCCTCGATCTCCCCGATCTCGATGCGGTAGCCGCGGATCTTGACCTGGTGGTCCCTGCGCCCCGCGTACTCGATGACGCCGTCCGGGCGAAACCGGGCGAGGTCGCCGGTGGCGTAGAGGCGGCCGGGGCCGAAGGGGTCGGCCACGAAGCGCTCGGCGGTCAGGTCGGGGCGCCCCAGGTAGCCGCGGGCCAGCTGGACGCCGCCGATGAACAGCTCGCCGACGACGCCGTCGGGCACCGGTGACATCGCCTCGTTCAGCACGTACAGCCGGGTGTTGGCCACCGGTCGGCCGATGGGGACGCTGACCGCGCCGGGCACGTCGGCGCACTCCCAGAAGCTGACGTCGACCGACGCCTCCGTGGGCCCGTAGAGATTGTGCAGCCGCGCGTTCGGCAGGGACTGCCGGCACTGCTCCTGGACCTCCAGCGGCAGGGCCTCGCCGCTGCACACCACGCTCCGTACGCCTGTGCAGCGCTCGGACACGGTCGGCTGCCGCAGGAAGGCCTGCAGCATCGAGGGGACGAAGTGGAGGGTGCCGATGCCCTGTTCGTCGATCACCTCGGCCAGGTGGGCGGGGTCGCGGTGCCCGTCCGGGCGCGCGAGGTGCAGCCGGGCGCCGGCGATGAGCGGCCAGAAGAACTCCCAGACCGACACGTCGAAGCTGAACGGGGTCTTCTGCAGGACGCGGTCGTGCTCCCCCAGGTCGTAGGCGCCCTGCATCCACAGCAGCCGGTTGGTGATGCCGCGGTGCGAGAGCATCGCGCCCTTGGGCCGGCCGGTGGAGCCCGAGGTGTAGATCACGTACGCCAGGTTGTCCGGGCCCACCGCGGCGTCCACGGGGGCGGGGCTCGCCCGGAGCCACGAGGCGTCGGTGCCGCCGAGCTCGATGAGTCCGACCCCGCGCTCGCGGAGGAACCCGACGCGCTCCATGGTGTCCGGCTGGACCAGGGCGGTCCCGACCCCGGCGTCCTCGGCGATGTAGGCGATGCGGTCGCCCGGGTAGTCGGGGTCGAGCGGTACGTAGGCGGCGCCGGCCTTGAGGATGGCGAGCAGCCCGGTCACCAGGTCCAGCGAGCGGTACATGGCGATGCCGACGCGCGTCTCGGGGCCCACGCCGCGGTCGCGCAGGGTGTGCGCCAGCCGGTTGGCGCGCCGGTCCAGCTCGGCGTAGCCGATCTGCCCGTCCTCGTAGGAGAGCGCGATGCGGTCCGGTGTGCGCGCGGCCTGCTCCTCGAAGAGCCGGTGGAGGCATACGGGCCGCAGCGCGTCCTCGTCCCGCGTGGCGTTGCGCTCGTACAGGATCTCCGCCCGCTCCGCGGCCGACAGCAGCGGCAGCCGGGCCGCGGGGGTGTGCGGCGAGCGCAGCGCCTCCTCGATGAGGGTCCGCAGGTGCTCGCCCATGGCGGCGACCGTGTCCCTCTCGAACAGGGCGGTGCTGTACTCGAAGGTGAACCGCAGCTCCCCCTTGCGCTGCTGGATGCTCAGTCCCAGGTCGAACTTGGCGACCCCGATGCCCGCCTCCGCGACGTCGTCGATCCAGGCCGGCTGCTCCTGGCCCGCGGGGGCCTCCTCGAAGAGCTTGTCGAGCCCCGAGAACATCACCTGGAACACGGGGCTGTAGCTCAGGCTGCGCTCGGGCCTCAGCTCCTCGACGATGCGGTCGAACGGCACTTCCTGGTGGCTCTGCGCCTCCAGCAGCTTCCAGCGGACCTGTTTGAGCACGTCGGAGAAGTCCGGGTCGCCGCTCAGGTCGACGCAGAGGGCCACCGTGTTGACGAGGAAGCCGATCATCGGCTCGGTCTCGATCCGGCCGCGGTTGGCGACCGGGATGCCGATGACCACCTTGTCCTGGCCGCTGTAGTGCGCCAGGAGCGTCGCGAACGCGCTGAGCACGGTGACGAACTGCGTCGTACCGTGCTCGCGGCCGACCCTGCCGAGCAGTTCGGTGAGGTCGGCCGGCAGCGAGAGGGTGAGGGAGGCGCCCTCGTAGGTCTGCACCGCGGGCCGCGGGTGGTCGGTGGGCAGCGAGATCAGCGCGGGCGCCTGGGACAGCTGCTCCTTCCAGTACTCCAGGTGCGGGCGCAGCCTGTCCTCGTCGAGCCACTGCTGCTGCCACACCGCGTAGTCGGCGTACTGCACGGCCGGCGCCGGCGGCAGTACGGGGCCGTCCGCTCCCAGGGCGTCGTAGATCCGCTCCAGCTCCTCGTTGACGATCCGCACCGAGTAGCCGTCGATGATCGCGTGGTGTGCGCTGAAGGCAAGGAGCGACTCGGTGTCGGAGAGGCGGACCAGCAGCGCGCGGAGCAGCGGTCCCCGGGCGAGGTCGAAGGTCTCCAGCCACAGCTCGCGCGTGCGGGCCTGGACGAGGCCCGGCTGCCGGTCGGCCGGCTCCGCCGACAGGTCCACCTCGGTGAGGACGACGGGGGCGGACTCGGCGATCTCCTGGCGGAGTCGTCCCCGGCTCTCGTGGAACGTCGTCCGCAGCGTCTCGTGGCGTTCGATGAGCACCGCGAACGCGCGCCTGAGCCGCTCGGTGTCGGTCCGGCCGCGGCGGTGCACCAGCCAACCGACCGTGTAGAGCGGGCTGTCCGGGTGCAGGCGGTCGATGTACCACAGCCGCTGCTGGTCGAACGTCGCCGGGATGGGCTCGTCGCGCGCCGCGGGGACCAGGGGGAGGTCGTCGTACGGCCGGCGGTCCCGCAGCAGGCCGTCCAGTTCGGCGGCCACCTGGGCGACCGTCGGCAGTTCGAAGACGGCCTTGACGGGCAGCTCGACGCCGAACGCCTGCCGGACCCGGGCCAGGACCTTCACCGCGAGCAGCGAGTGCCCGCCCAGCTCGAAGAAGTCGTCGGTGATCCCGACGGGCCGGCACCCCAGCACCTCCTCCCAGATCTCGGCCAGCCGTGCCTCGGTGGTGGTGCGCGGCGGTACGCCTCCGCGGGCGGCCGGTGCGCGGTCCGCGCCGGGCACCGGGAGCACCCGGCGGTTCAGCTTGCCGCTGCTGTTGAGGGGAAGCTCGTCGAGGCGGACGAAGGCCGACGGCACCATGTACGAGGGCAGCTTCTCCTTCAGGTGCGCCCGGAGCAGGTCGGCGGTGTCCGCGGTGCTCTCGGCGTCCGCGGTGTTCTCGGCGTCCTCTGCGTCCTCGTTCAGCACCACGTAGCCGACCAGGCGCTTGCCGGAGCCGTCCGGCTGGGCGAGCACGGCGCAGCTGTGCACCCGCGGGTGCTGGTCGAGCACCGACTCGATCTCGCCCAGCTCGATCCGGAAGCCGCGGATCTTCACCTGGTTGTCGACGCGTGCGACGAACTCGACGTTGCCGTCCGGGAGATACCTGACGAGGTCGCCGCTCTTGTAGAGCCGGCTGCCGGGCTCCCCGGAGAACGGGTCGGCGACGAAGTTCTCCGCGGTGAGGTCGGGGCGGTTCATGTAGCCCCGGGTCACGCCGACTCCGCCGAGGTACAGCTCACCGGGCACACCGGCCGGCACCGGCTGCATGAACGGGTCGAGGACGTAGAGGCGCACGTTGGTGAGGGGACGGCCGATGTGGATGACGTCCAGGTGCTCGTCGGTGTGCGTACCGGTCGCGAAGATCGTCGTCTCGGTGGGGCCGTAGACGTTGAAGAACGTACGGCCCGGCGCCCAGGTCCTGATGAGGTCCGCCGAGTACGCCTCGCCGCCCACCACGAGCGTGCGAAGGTGCGGCAGCGGCGGCTCGGTCGCCAGGGTGGCCAGCGCGCCCGGGGTGAAGTTCAGGCTCTCGATGGCCCGTTCGGCCAGTATGTCGTGCAGATCGGTGCCGATCATGCGGGCGTCCGCACGCGGGATGTGGAGCGTGCCTCCCGTCACGAGCGGCATGACGATCTCCCACACGGAGAAGTCGAAGCTCATGGAGGCCACTTGGAGGACGTTCTGCGGTCGCTCGAAGCAGGCGTTGCGGCCGATCCACGGCACCACGTGGCCAAGGTTGCGGTGCTCGACCATCACGCCCTTCGGCCGCCCCGTCGATCCGGAGGTGTAGATGATGTACGCGAGGTTCTCCGGGGTCAGGGCCGTCGCGGGGGCGTGCGCGGGCTGTGCGGTGACGGCGGACCAGTCGGAGTCCAGGCAGAGGGTCTCCAACTCCCGGGCCGGCAGCGTCGGCAGCAGATGCTCCTGGGTGAGCAGCAGGCGCATCCGGGTGTCGTCGATGACGTACGCCATCCGGTCCTGGGGATAGCGCGGGTCGATGGGGACGTACGCCCCGCCGGCCTTGAGGATGCCCAGCAGGCCGACGATGCCCTCCAGCGAGCGCTCCAGGCACAGGCCGACCCGGGTCTCGGGCCCCACGCCGCGGCTCTGCAGCCAGTGCGCGAGCCGGTTGGCGCGGTTGTCGAGCTCGGCGTACGTGAGGTGCTCGTCCTCGTGGACCACCGCCACCGAGTCGGGGGTCCGCCGCGCCTGTGCCGCGACGAGCTCGTGGACGTGGGCGGTGCCGGTCTCCGCGGTGGTGCCGGTGCTCCACTCGTCCAGGGCTCTGCCGAGGTCCTCGTCGGTGAGCATGGTGATCCGGGCCAGGGGCGTGTGCGGCGCGGCCACCAGTTCGCGGGTGATCTGCCGCAGGTGCCGGAGCATCGCCTCGGCCGTGCGCCCGTCGAACCGCCGCGGGTCGTAGAGGATGTTGAGGCCGAGCCGTTCACCCATCGTGATCACGGTGTTGAGCGGGTAGTGGGTCTGCTCGTTCGAGACGGCCTCCGTGAAGCGCAGGGCCTCCTCGTGGCCGTCGCCTTCGGGATAGTTCTCGAAGACGAAGAGGCTCTCGAACAGGGGGGCGCCGGCGGGCAGTCCGCTCCACTGGTGGACCTGGCTGAGCGGGCTGTGCTCGTACTGGCGCATCTGCACGTTCTGCTCCTGCAGGCCGTGGAGCCAGTCGAGGGCGGTTGCCGCCGCCGGCAGGTGTACGCGCAGCGGGAGGGTGTTGATGAACATGCCGACCATGCGCTCGACGTCCTCGACCTCGGAGGGGCGTCCCGAGGTGACGGTGCCGAAGACGACGTCGTCGGTGCCCGAGTAGCGGGCGAGCAGCAGTGCCCAGCAGCCCTGCAGCACGGTGTTGAGGGTGAGGCGGTGCTGCTGCGCGAGGCTGTGCAGCTCCGCCGTCTCCGCCTCGCTGAGGTACTCGGTGGCCCACGTCTGGCGGCCCGAATCCCCCGGGCTGCCGCCCTCGGCACCCCGTGGTTTCCCGAGGTCCAGTGGGGTGTGCTCCTCCAGCCCCTGGAGGGTGTGGCGCCAGTACTCCTCGGCTTCTGCCGTGTCCTGGCGCTGGAGCCAGGAGACGTAGTCGCGGTAGGGCCGCACCGGTGCGACCTCTGTGTGCCGGCCGCCGGTGAGGACGCCGTACTGCCGCACGACCTCGCCGAGCAGCAGGCTGATGCTCCAGCCGTCGAGGATGGTGTGGTGGGCGCTCCAGACCAGTTCGTAGGCGTCGTCGGCGGTGCGGACGAGGAGCATCCGCCACTGGGGGGTGTCCTGGGGGGTGAAGCCCCGGGCGCGGTCGTGCGTGAGGTGGGCGTTCAGTCTCTCCTGCTGCTCCTCGGGGCTGCGGTCGCGCCAGTCCTGTACTTCGAGGGGGACGGGGATGTCGTGCCAGACCAGTTGGAGTGCCTGACTCCCGTTGTCCCAGAAGCTGGTGCGCAGGATCGGGTGGCGTCGCATGACCTGCGCCCAGCTCTCCCGGAAGGCGTCCGTGTCCAACTGCTGTTCAATCCGCAGCACTTGTTGGACGTGGTAGATGCCCTCGCCTTGCGCGTAGTGGCTCTGGAACCACAGGCCCTGCTGGACGGGTGTTTGCGGATAGCAGTCCTCCAGTGGGCGGGGTTGTCTGCCTTCGCGCCATGCGGGCTGGGTGCGTAGCTCCGCCATCAGGTCGTTGATCTGTGCCTGCGTCAGGGCGCCGAGCGGGAAGTCGCAGGGGCTGTAGCCCTGGACATCGGGTCGCTTCGCCTCGCCGGTGAGGCGCCGCAGCGCATTGAGGGTGTTCTCGGCGACGTGGCTGATGGTCTCCTGGGTGTGTGCGGCGTCGCTGTAGGTCCACTCCAGGTGCAGGCGGCCGTCCTGGACCCGGCCGATGACATCGATCAGGTACGGGCGCCGGTTGTCGGGGTGCCAGTCGGGTCCTGCCATGCCGGAGGACGCCGCGAAACTCCCCGCCATGGAACCGTCGAACTGACCCAGGTAGTTGAAGCTGATCTGCGCCGGTATCGCGCTGACCGGGCTGGAGTCGGGGTCGGGGGCGGGGTCGTGGTTGCCGGTATGGGCGAGGAGTCCGTAGCCGATGCCCTGCCGGGGACGTGCCCGCAGCAGCTCCTTGACCTCCTTTAACCCTTCGCCGAGAGCAGTCGGGGACGGTACTGGCA
>NZ_JBHSZO010000045.1:0-7909 GCF_042663125.1 Streptomyces polyrhachis
CCACGCCGAAACCACCCGCCACCACGATCTTCGCGGAGGTGGTGGAGCGCGACGGGCCGGCGGCGGGTGCAGGGCCCCCCGCGCCGTATCCGGCGTTAGAGCTTCCGAAGTCCACTGAGCACCCTTTCGAGCAAAGTCACATCTGGGGTTCCGTCTGCCTCGCTGCCGCCCGGCTGGTGGATCGCGACGAGGCCGGCCTCGGCCAGGTCCGCGACCAGGATGCGCGCCACACCGAGGGGTATCGCGAGCAGCGCCGAGACCTCGGCCACCGACTTGATCTCCTGGCACAGGTGGCAGATGCGCTGGTGCTCCGGCAGCAGACCCTGCAGCCGCATGGGGTCGGCCGAGGTGCTGACCAGCGCCTCGATGGCGAGCTGGTAACGCGGCCGGGTCCGGCCGCCCGTCATCGCGTACGGGCGCACCAGCGGCTGGTCGCCTTCACCCTCGTACGGCGGATGGGCGCCGTAGGCGTCGGGTGAGGCAGGGGGCGGGGTCATGGGTCCTCCGGGCGAAACTCACGGTTCAGTTGAGCAGTCAGTGCAGCAGACTGCCTTGCAGTTCGGCTCTCAGGTCGGGCGTGAGCACGGCGCCCGCCCGGTCGACCAGCAGCGCCATCTCGTAGCCCACCAGGCCGATGTCGCACTCGGGGTGGGCCAGCACGGCCAGCGAGGAGCCGTCCGAGACCGACATGATGAACAGGAAGCCCCGTTCCATCTCCACCACGGTCTGGTTGACCTTGCCGCCCTCGAAGATGCGGGAGGCGCCGGCGGTCAGGGAGGTCAACCCCGAGGCCACCGCGGCCAGCTGGTCCGCGCGGTCGCGCGGGAAGCCTTCGGACATCGCCAGCAGAAGTCCGTCCGCGGAGACCACCACCGTGTGCGACACCCCGGGGGTGTTATCCACGAAGTTCGTGATCAACCAGTTCAGGTTCTGCGCCGCCTGGCTCATCGGACTCAACTATCGCTCCTGGCTGTAGGTGGGGCCGTAGCCACTGTTGCTGCCGGTGTTGCCGGCACTGTCGCGACTGCTGTTCGTGCCGCCTGCCTGCCTGCCCTGCTCGATGCCCCGTCGCAGGCTGGTCAGACGCCCGCGCACCTGGTCGGGGGCGCGGGAGATCGGGGGTCCACTCGGCTCGGACTGCTGCTGGGCGGTGCCCTCGACCAGGTTGGCCCGGGGCACCCGGCGCGGCAGGCCGGAGGTGGTGATGCCGCCGGCCGCCGGTCCGGCGCGCAGCTGCTCGGCACGGCGCCACGCGGCGTCGTTCGGCGACTGGCGCCACGGCGCGGCGTCCTGCTGCTGCGGCGCGGGGCCCGGCTCGCGGGGCGCGGGCGCGGCGGTGACCGCGCGCTGCTGGGACGCGGGCTGCTGCGGCGCGGGGGCCGGTCCGCCGCGCTGACCGCGGAACCAGCCCGTCTCCATCTCCTGGAAGATCGGGGTGGTCTCGGGGCGCGAGGGCGCCGGAGGGGCGGGCGGCAGCCCTTCGCCGTACGCCGGGAAGCGGCCCGTGTCGTGCGGCTGCTGCGGACGCGGGTACTCGCCGGTCGGCTGAGGCTGAGGCTGAGACGGCTGCGGCTGCTGCACGCGCGGGAACTGGCCGGTGTCCTGCGGCTGCTGCGGATACCCGCCCGGCTGCTGCTGAGACGGCTGGGGCTGCTGTACGCGCGGGAACTGGCCCGTGTCGTGCGGCTGCTGCGGATAACCGCCCTGCTGCTGCGGCTGCACGCGCGGGAACTGGCCGGTGTCGTGCGGCTGCTGCGGGAACTGCCCGGTCTGCTGCTGCGGGAACTGCCCCGTCTGCTGCGGCTGCGGGAACTGGCCGGTCTGCTGCGCCCCGGGCATCGGGAACTGCCCGGTGTGCTGCGGCTGCTGCGGCGCGGCCGGCATGCCCTGCGGCGCGGGTCCGCCGAAGTCCGGACGCGAGAACTGCGTGGTGGAGCCCACCTCGTCATGGCCGCGCGGGCCGTCCGCCACCGGCGGGATGCGGCCGGTGTCGCCCATCCGCGCGTCCCGCTCCTGCGGGGCGCCGGAGTGCTGCACGTCGCCGTACGGAACGCCGCCCTTGGCGGCGCCGTCGCGCTCCGGCAGCGAGGGGCGCCCGGCCGGGCCCTCACCGCGGCTCGGCAGCGCCGGCCTGGCGGCCTCGCCCGCGCCACCGCGGCCGAGCTGGCCGCGCTGGGCGGCGGCGGAGAGCCGGCTGGTGGCGCTGCCCTTGGTGGGGCCGGCCGCCGGGGCCTGCTTGCCGCCGGGGACGTTGCCGTTCTGCGTGACCTCGACCGGCAGCATGACGAGGGCCGTCGTACCGCCGGAGTCGGAGGGGCGCAGCTGGATGCGGATGCCGTGCCGCAGGGACAGGCGGCCGACCACGAACAGGCCCATGCGGCGCGAGACGGAGACGTCCACGGTGGGCGGGGACGCCAGGCGCTCGTTGATCGCCGCGAGGTCCTCGGGCGAGAGGCCGATGCCGGTGTCGTGGATCTCGATCAGCACCCGGCCGTCGGGCAGGGCGTGACCGGTGACCTTGACCTTGGTCTGCGGGGAGGAGAACGACGTCGCGTTCTCCAGCAGCTCGGCGAGGAGGTGCACGAGGTCGTTGACGACGCGGCCGGCGACCTGGGTCGCGGGCACGGCGCTCAGCTCGATGCGCTCGTACTGCTCCACCTCGGAGGCGGCGGCACGGAGCACGTCGACCAGCGGCACGGGGCGGGTCCACCGGCGGCCCGGCTCCTCACCGGCGAGGACCAGGAGGTTCTCACCGTTGCGGCGCATGCGGGTCGCGAGGTGGTCGAGCTTGAAGAGCGAGGCCAGCTGGTCCGGGTCGGCCTCGCGGGACTCCAGCTCGGAGATCAGGGAGAGCTGGCGCTGGATCAGGCCCTGGGAGCGGCGCGAGAGGTTGGTGAACATCGCGTTGACGTTGCCTCGCAGCAGCGCCTGCTCGGCGGCCAGTCGGACCGCCTCGCGGTGCACGTCGTCGAAGGCCGCGGCCACCTTGCCGATCTCGTCGCGGCTGTGGATGCCGACGGTCTCCACCGAGGTGTCGACGTCCTGCGGGTCGGCCTCGGAGAGCTGCCTGACCAGCTCGGGCAGCCGCTTCTGGGCGACGACCTCGGCGGTGTCCTGCAGCCGGCGCAGCGAGCGCACCATGGAGCGGGCCACGACGAAGGCGCCGGTCAGCGAGATACCGAGGACCAGCACGATCAGCACGAAGGAGGCGATCGCGTCGCGCTCGGCGTCGGCGGCCAGCTGGCGGGACTTCTGCTGCAGGCCGTTGAGCAGCGTGGACTCGATGAGAGTCATGCCGTCGATGTACGGACTGTAGGTCTCGTACCAGCTCTTGTACGAGTCGATGCGCGCCCGCTTGGGGTCGCCGGGGTGCGCCAGGAGGTTCTTGACGGTCTGCCCGGCCTGCTGGATGGCGTTGTTGTTCTCCAGCGGCTCAAGGACCTCCTTGGCCTTCTCCGCCCCGTAGAGCTGGGTGAACTGCTGGATGTCGCTCAGCTCGGCGTTGCGGGCGCCGGCGACGGTCTGCTGCTCCTCCGTGGTGAGGCTGTCGTGGCTCGCGATGGCGGCGGAGACGACGGCCCGCTGGATGGAGGCGTTCTCCTTGGCGGAGGAGAAGACGGCCAGCGCGCGGGTGGCCTCGATCATGGAGGCGTCACTGGTCGCCGCCGCCATGTCGTTGGAGAGCGCGATCAGCGAGTCGACGACCTCGCTGTAGGCGCGCACCGTCTGCAGGGAGTTCCTGCCGTTGTGGTCATAGGCGGTCTCACGGATCTCGGTCAGGGCGCCGAGCTTCTCGTTGATACGGACCAGGCTGCTGCGAACGCCGTTGAGGGAGCCGGTCTCGGTGTTCTCGATCTTGCCGGTGGCCCGCTTGAACCGCTCGATCCAGTCCGAGGTCGTCTCACGGGCCTGGATGACCTCAAGGTCCTTGGCGCCCTCTTCGATCACGACACCGGCGGTAAGGTCGCGCTCCTCCTGGATCTTCACCGCCAGCTCGGTGGCCTGGCGGGTCATCTCCGTCAGGACCTTCATGTCCTCCTGCTGCTGCATGTCCTTCCAGGAGGACTCGATACGCAGCGCACCCAGCGTGGTCGCGGCGACCACGGGCAGGGCGAGGAGGGAGACCAGGCGGGTCGAGATGCGCCAGTTGCGCAGCGCCAGGCGCGAGCCGGGCTTGCCATGGGCGCTGGTCGGCACCCGCGGGGCGTAGGCGCCCGCCTCCGGCTCGGGTATGCGCAGGGCCGCGCCGGACGCCGGATCGGCGCCCCTCTTCGAGGACGGGGACCCGTAGCCGGACGGGGCGTCCTGCGGGCCGGAGGCTCCGTCCCGGGCTCCGGTGTGCGCAGGCCCGCGCGAGCCGGACTCGCCCGCGGCGTCCCCATGGCCCCGCTGGCCCTGGGTGCGCCCTATGCCATCCCTCTTGAAACGTCCCTGCACTGGCTTCGCAACCTCTGGACCAGGCCCCGGACGCGGTGGCGTCGGGACTGCGGTCAAGTCGTGCGGGATCCGGGGGCCCCGCGGTCGGTGTCCTTCGTGGACCGGCGCATTTCCCCGTGCAGCCCCGCCGGCAAACGCCTCGTCGCGCCCACCGAGCCGGCTGCAGTCCAGCGACGGTCCGTGGAATTCCAGCACAGTGCCGGATCTCCAACAAGGGGCGTCCGCGGCAGTGTGACGAGCGTGACCCTGTGTGAGTCGGCGCGCACGTCCGGTTCAACAAGAGCCCCCATATAGCGGTCATTTCACCGCAATCGGAGCGAACAGACATGACACCCCAGTGGCACCACTCGACTGCAGAATGCTCACATCCGACACGTAATGACCGTTTTGGATGATCATGGAACGCTTGGATTTCAGTGATTTTGATAGCTGAAGAGTGACCAACTTCACACGTCGGTAAGGGCTGAGGCCGGAGGGGACCGGGAAGAGCGGACTAGCCTGGCGCTTTACATCCCTGTCACCGCTGTCAAGCACTCATCCGTGGAGAGCGCCCCGATGTTCCGGAACGTAGCCAGCACCGCCAACCCCCGCCGGACCACCCTCGCGCACCTCGAGGACGCCGAGGAGCTGCGGCCGGCACCCCTGGAGCACACCGCGGAGCTGCCGGAGCGCACGGCGAACCCCCGTCGCACGGTACTGATGGACGCGCCGCAGGGCTGAGCATCCGGCGAACTTCCCCCACCGGGGGCGGCCCGCCACCCATGAGGGGCGCCTCTTCGGAGGCGCCCCTCATGGGTGGCGTGGCCGCCCGCAGGCCCGCAGCGCCCCGGCCCGATAGCCTGGAGCGACCAGACTCCCGCTAGGCAAAGGCAGCAGCACCCGTGCGCATCGCCAGGTTCTCCCTCGAAGGAAACGTCGCCTTCGGCGTTCTTGAGCGCGACCAGCTGGACATCATCGTCGGCCACCCCTTCGGGGAGGTCGAGCGGTCGGGGAAGCTCATCCCCCTGGCCCAGGTCCGCCTCCTGCCCCCCGTGCTTCCCAGCAAGGTCGTCGCGGTCGGCCGCAACTACGCCGAGCACGCCGCCGAGCTGGGCAACGAGGTGCCCGAGGTGCCCGTCACCTTCCTCAAGCCCTCCACGGCCGTCGTCGGCCCCGCCGACCCGGTCTTCTACCCCGGCTTCACCCACGACCTGCAGTACGAGGCCGAGCTGGCCGTCGTCATCGGCCGCATGTGCCGCGAGGTTCCCGTCGAGCGCGCCGCGGACGTGATCCTCGGCTACACCTGCGCCAACGACCTCACCGCGCGCGACGTCCAGCGCGGCGAGGAGCAGTGGACCCGGGCCAAGGGCTTCGACACCTCCTGCCCGCTGGGCCCGTGGATCGAGACCGACCTGGACCCGGCGGACCTGGGCATCCAGTGCACGGTCAACGGCGAGCAGCGCCAGCTCGGGCGCACCGCCGACATGGTCCGCTCCATCCCCGAGCTGATCTCGTTCATCACCGAGGCCATGACGCTGCTCCCGGGCGACGTCATCCTCACGGGCACCCCCGCGGGGGTCGGCCCCCTCAACGTCGGCGACGAGGTCGCCGTCACCATCGAAGGTATCGGCACTCTCTCCAACAAGGTGTTCAAGCGTGACTAGCCCCAGCCCGACCAGCACCGCCCCCAAGGACGTACGCGTACGTTTCTGCCCCTCGCCGACCGGTAACCCGCACGTGGGCCTGGTCCGCACCGCCCTGTTCAACTGGGCGTTCGCCCGCCACAACGGCGGCACCCTGGTGTTCCGGATCGAGGACACCGACGCCGCGCGCGACTCCGAGGAGTCGTACGGGCAGCTGCTGGACTCCCTGCGCTGGCTGGGCCTGGACTGGGACGAGGGCCCCGAGGTCGGCGGCCCGCACGCCCCGTACCGCCAGTCCCAGCGCATGGACCTCTACGCCGACGTGGCCGAGCGCCTCCTCGCGGCCGGCCACGCCTACCGCTGCTACTGCACGGCCGCCGAGCTGGACGAGCGCCGCGAGGCGGCCCGCGCCGCGGGCCGCCCCTCCGGCTACGACGGCCACTGCCGCGACCTGGGCGCCGAGCGGATCGCCGCCTACGAGGCCGAGGGCCGCGCGTCGATCGTGCGCTTCCGGATGCCGGACGAGGTCATCACCTTCACGGACCTGGTCCGCGGCGAGCTGACGTTCCAGCCCGAGAACGTCACGGACTACGGCATCGTCCGTGCCAACGGCGCCCCGCTCTACACCCTGGTCAACCCGGTGGACGACGCCCTGATGGGCATCACGCACGTCCTGCGCGGCGAGGACCTGCTCTCCTCCACCCCCCGGCAGATCGCCCTCTACAGGGCGCTGGCCGACATCGGTGTGGGCGAGGGTGGCGTCCCGCTCTTCGGCCACCTGCCGTACGTGATGGGCGAGGGCAACAAGAAGCTCTCCAAGCGCGACCCGGAGGCCTCGCTCAACCTCTACCGCGAGCGCGGCTTCCTGCCCGAGGGGCTGCTCAACTACCTCTCCCTGCTGGGCTGGTCGCTCTCCCCCGACCAGGACGTCTTCTCGACGGACGAGCTGGTGGCGGCCTTCGACGTGGCGGACGTGGTGGCCAACCCGGCCCGCTTCGACCTGAAGAAGGCCGAGTCGATCAACGCCGACCACATCCGCCGGCTCGACGCGAAGGACTTCGCCGCGGCCTGCGCCCCCTGGCTGAGCGCCCCGCACGCCCCCTGGGCGCCGGAGGACTTCGACCAGGCCGCGTGGGAGGCGATCGCCCCGCACGCCCAGACCCGCCTGACGGTCCTCTCCGACATCACCGCGAACGTCGACTTCCTCTTCCGGCCCGAGCCGGTCCGCGACGAGGCGTCGTGGGCGAAGGCGATGAAGCCGGGCGCGGCGGAGCTGCTGCGGACGGCGCGGGAGAGGCTGGCCGCCGCCGGGGAGTGGGCCGCCGAGCCCCTGAAGGCGGCCGTACTGGCCGCCGGCGAGGAGCACGGGCTGAAGCTGGGCAAGGCCCAGGCGCCGGTCCGGGTGGCCGTCACCGGCCGCACCGTGGGCCTGCCGCTCTTCGAGTCGCTGGAGGTCCTCGGCCGCGAGCGCACGCTGGCGCGGGTGGACGCGGCGCTGGAACGGCTCGCCGCTGCCGAGCAGGGTTGACGCCTTCCTCCCCGGGCCTCGTACGCGGCCCGGGGAGGCCGGGGCGGTGCTGGGCCGGTGCTGGGGGATACCCGTTTTGGAGCACCGCCCACCATCGGGTAATGTTCTTCCTGTCGCCGAGCGGGGCCGAGAGGCCGGAAAGCAAGGCGGTCACCCGAACAGAAGCCCCTCAGGGGTTGAGTTTTGGTGGGGTATGGTGTAATTGGCAGCACGACTGATTCTGGTTCAGTTAGTCTAGGTTCGAGTCCTGGTACCCCAGCAGATCGTTAGATCGATCTAGATCGCAAGATCAAGGCCCCCGTTGTGTAGCGGCCTAGCACGC
>NZ_JBHSZO010000045.1:8000-40831 GCF_042663125.1 Streptomyces polyrhachis
CTAGCACGCCGCCCTCTCAAGGCGGTAGCGCCGGTTCGAATCCGGTCGGGGGTACAGGTTCTCAGTCATCGCGAGGCTGGGAATCGTCCAAGCCCCCGTTGTGTAGCGGCCTAGCACGCCGCCCTCTCAAGGCGGTAGCGCCGGTTCGAATCCGGTCGGGGGTACAAGACAGCAGGCCCGTCCCACTCCGGGGCGGGTTTTCGCGTTTCCGGGACTCTTTCCCGACCTCCCCCACCTCTCCACCTCCCCCGCCTTCGGCCACCGAGCCGGCCCGCGATGTTGCGCCCCAGGGCCGGGCGATCTAAGTTAGGCAAGCCTTACCTAATCGATCGCAGGGGGATCCGTGGCAGCCGACGTCTACCGCGACGCCTGGGGCATTCCGCACCTGCGGGCCGGCGGGGTGCTGGAGCTGGCCTTCGCGCAGGGGCACAACGCCGCGCTCGACCGGGGCTGGCAGATCGAGGTCGAGCGGCACCGCGCGCAGGGGACCTCGGCCTCCTTCCTCGGCGCCGAGGCCGTCGACTGGGACGTCTTCGCCCGGCGGGCGATGCTGGAGGAGACCGCCCGGCGCTGCTTCGCCGCCCTCGACCGCGACACCGCCGCCTGGGTGTGCTCCTACGTCGCCGGGGTCAACGCCGGGCTGGCCGAAGGGGCGCGCCGCGCACCGGAGTTCGCCGCGGCCGGGCTCGTGGCCGGGCGGTGGCGGGCCTGGACGCCGCTGGCCGTGTGGCTGGCCCACCACGTGCTCTTCGTCGGCTTCCCCGCCAAACTCTGGCGGCACACCGCCGCCCAGCGTCTGGGGCCCGCCGCCGCACGCCTCTTCGCCGCCGACGGCCCCGGTGGCGCGGGTTCCAACGGCTGGCTCCTCACCGCCGCGCACACCGCCACCGGCGGCCCCCTGCTCGCCGGGGACCCGCACCGCTTCGTCGAGGACCCGGGGCTCTACCAGCAGATCCACCTCTCCTGCCCCGAGTACGACGTGGTGGGCCTCGCCGTCCCCGGAGTCCCGGGCCTGCCCCACTTCGGCCACACCGGCACGGTCGCCTGGGCGATCACCCACGCCATGGCCGACTACCACGACCTCTACGCCGAGCGCCTGCGCCGCCGCGCCGGCCGCGTCGAGGCGCTCGGGCCGCGGGGCTGGGAGCCGGTCCGGGCCCGTACCGAGCAGGTGGCGGTGGCGGGCGGCGCGGACACGGTCGTGGAGGTCGTGGAGACCGCCCGCGGGCCCGTCGTGATCGGCGGCCCCGACGAGGGCGGGGCGGTGGCGCTGCGCCATCCCGCGCACGCCTGGGAGGACCTGGGCTTCGGCGCGCTGCCGGCGCTGCTGCGGGCCCGGGACACCGCCGGGGTGGACCGGGCGCTGGAGCGCTGGGTGGAGCCCGTCAACGTCGTGCTGGCCGCCGACACCGCCGGGGGCCTGCTGCACCGGGTGGCGGGCGCCGTACCGGAGCGCGACGAGGCCAACCGGCGTGGCATCGTGCCGGGTTGGGAGGCCGCGTACGACTGGCGCGGGCGTGCGCCGCTGCCCCGGGCCGCCGTCGGGGGGCTCGCGGTGATGGCCAACGAGCGCGGGCTGGCCGGGCCGCTGGGCAGCGAGTTCGCCCCGCCGCACCGGGCGGAGCGCATCCGGCACCTGCTGGAGGGGTCGGCCGACTGGACGGCGCAGGGGCTGTCCGCCGTCTCGACCGACACCCGCCTCGCCTCCGCCGGGCCGCTGCTCGACCTCGCCGCCACGCTCGACGCCCTCTCCCCCGGCGCCGCCGCCCTGCGCGAGCGGCTGCTGGACTGGGACCGCCGGATGGACGCCGGCAGTACGGACGCCACCGCCTTCGCCGCCGTCCGGGCGGCTGTCGTACGGGCCCTGGCCGCGCACCCGGCACTGGCACCGCTGGCCGAACCGCCCCCGTACCCGGCCGTGTTCCGGCCCTGGCTGGCGCTGCTGCCCCGGGTGGCCTACGCACTGGAGCACCTGCTCGCCGACACCACGCTGCCCGTCGACCGGCCCGCCCTGGTGCGCGCGGCGCTGGAGGAGGCGGCGGGGCGGGACTTCGGGCCCTGGGGCGAGGCGCACCGCCTGGCACCCTGGCAGGCGCTCCCGGGCGAGGAGCCGGCCGGGGGGTGGCCGGGCCTGGGCGGCGACCACGACTGCGTGCTCGCCACCTCCAGCGTCCCCGGCGCCACCGACCGCTTCTCCCGCGGCCCGGCGGCCCGCTACGTCTGGGACCTGGCCCGGCGCGAGGACAGCCGCTGGTCCGTCCCGCTGGGCGCCAGCGGCGTCCCCGGCCACCCGCACCACCGCGACCAGCTGCCGCTCTGGGCCGCCGGCCGACTCGTCCCCGTCGTCACCGACTTCGCCGCTCTCACCGAGGACCCCGATGACAAACCCCCGCTCTGACACCGCCCTCTACGCCCTGACACTGCCGGACCTCGGCCGCCTGGCCGTCTCCCCCGTCGACCCCGAGGCCGACCTCGACGTGCTCCACGGCTGGGTGAGCGCGCCCCGGGCGCGGTTCTGGGGGATGGCGGAGGCGAGCCGGGCCGAGGTGGGCGAGGTCTACCGCTCCCTGGACGCCCTGGCCACGCACCACGCCTTCCTGCTGCGGCGCGACGGCGACCCGGTCGCCCTGCTCCAGACCTACGAGCCCGGCGCCGACCGGGTGGGCGAGACCTATCCGGTGCGGCCGGGCGACCTGGGCCTGCACCTGCTGCTCGCCCCGCCGGCCGCCGCCCCGAGGCCCGGCTTCACCGCCGCGCTACTCACCGCGGTCTTCGGCTTCCTCTTCGCGGACCCGGCCGTCCGCCGCCTGGTGGTGGAGCCGGACGCGGCGAACGGGGCGGCGCTGGCCCGGCTGGTGCGTACGGGCTTCACGCTCGGCCCGCAGGTGGTGCTGCCGGAGCTGGCGCTGCCCGAGGTCCATCTGCCGCAGAAGCGGGCCCGGTTGGCGTTCCTCACCCGCGAGGCGGCGGGACAGGGCTGAGCTGAGCCGGCGCTCTCTCAGCCGCGCCCGCGCCAGCCGTGGTCGACCGGCCCGATCCCGGCGCCCAGCGTGAAGCCGGCGGCGATCGCGCCCGTCACGTACTCCTTCGCCGCCCGCGCCGCCTGCGGCACCGTGTCGCCCAGCGCCAGCCGCGCGGCCAGGGCGCTGGCGAGTGTGCAACCGGTGCCGTGCGTATGCCGGTTGGGGTGGCGCGGCGCGCGCAGCCAGTGCTCCGAGGCGCCGTCCGTCAGCAGGTCCACCGCGTCGCCGGCGGTGAGGTGGCCGCCCTTGACCAGCACCCAGCGCGGCCCCAGCGCCAGCACCGCCCGCGCCGCGCGCGGCAGGTCGGCCGGCGACTCCACCCGTACGCCGGTGAGTTGGGCCACCTCGTCGAGGTTGGGCGTGGCCACCGTCGCGGCCGGCAGCAGCTCGCGGCGTACGGCGTCCAGCGCGGCCGGGTCCAGCAGCGCGTCCCCGTGCTTGGAGACCCCCACCGGATCGACGACGACCGGGGCGTCCACGGCGGCGAGCAGCTCCGCGACCGCGCTGACCAGCGGCGCGGAGGCCAGCATGCCCGTCTTGACTGCCGCGACGCCGATGTCGTCCACGACGCTGCGGAACTGCGCGCGTACCGCCGCCACCGGAAGCTCCCAGATCCCCTGCACGCCCAGGGAGTTCTGCGCGGTGACGGCCGTCAGCACGCTCATCCCGTGCACCCCCAGGGCCGCCATCGCCTTCAGGTCGGCCTGGATGCCCGCCCCGCCGCCGGAGTCGGAGCCGGCGATCGACAGCACCGGCGCGGGCATCAGTCCTCGGCCCCGAAGTGGTCCCAACCCCCGCTTGCGGCCCACAGGTTGCCGTCGACCGTCACCTGCGGGCTGGCCGAGGGCGCCTGCACCTCGCCGATCACCCGCCAGCGGGCGGGCAGTTGGCGCTGCGGGGGGAAGGTCGCGACGATGGCGTGGTCCTCGCCGCCCGTGAGCACCCACTGCAGCGGCTCCACGCCGACCGCCCGGCCGATGTCGGCCATCTGCGTGGGGATGTCGAAGGCGGCGGCGCGCAGGTCGATACGGACCTTGCTGGCCGCCGCCACGTGCCCGAGGTCCGCCAGCAGCCCGTCGGAGACGTCCGTCATCGCGGTCGCGCCCAGCGCCGCCGCCGCGGGCCCCGCCTGGTACGGGGGCTCGGGGCGCCGGTGCGCCTCCACGAAGGCGCGCGGCGAGCGGAAGCCGCGCGCCAGCACCGCGTGCCCGGCCGCCGACCAGCCCAGCCAGCCCGTCACGGCCACCTGGTCGCCGGGGCGGGCCCCGGCGCGGGTGACGGGCTCGGCGCCCTGGAGGTCGCCGAGGGCGGTGATGGCGATGGTGATGGTCTCGCCGCGCACCACGTCGCCGCCGACCACGGCCGCCCCGGCGACCTGGCACTCGTCGCGCAGCCCGTCCATCATCTCGGTGGCCCAGGTCGCGGGCAGCTCGGCCGGCACGATCAGCCCCAGCAGCAGCGCGGTCGGCACCGCGCCCATGGCGGCGATGTCCGCGAGGTTCTGCGCGGCGGACTTGCGCCCGACGTCGTAGGCGGTCGACCAGTCCCGGCGGAAGTGGCGCCCCTCCAGCAGGACGTCCGTACTGGCCACGACCCGGCGGTCCGGCGCGCTGATCACCGCGGCGTCGTCACCGGGGCCCAGCCGCACGGCGGGGGTGGTGGTCAGCCGTGAGGTCAGCTCACGGATGAGCCCGAACTCCCCCAGCTCTCCCACTGTGCCCTTCACCGCAACTCCTCGCTCGTCGCTCGTCCGTACGCCCGTACCGCCGGCGTCACCGTCAGCATTGTCGTCAACCCTCCGCAGCGCCGCTCCACCGGGGAGTAAGGCCCCAACTCTCGCCGCCGTCCCCCCGAACGCGATAGCGTGGCATCTCCCTCCCCGCATGATCCTCGAAGCCGCCTCCTGGAGGTCCCGTGGTACAGGCGTACATCCTGATCCAGACCGAGGTCGGAAAGGCGTCGACAGTCGCCGAGACCATCGCGAAGATCCCCGGGGTGATCCAGGCCGAGGACGTCACCGGCCCCTACGACGTCATCGTGCGCGCCCAGGCCGACACGGTCGACGATCTGGGGCGTCTGGTGGTGGCCAGGATCCAGCAGGTCCCGTCCATCACCCGCACGCTGACCTGCCCGGTCGTCCATCTCTGAGCCCCCCGTATCCTCAAGCGGTGATCTCCTCCGCACGTCCCGCCGTCCTCCTGCTCGCCGCGGCGCTGGCCGCCGCCTGCACGTCCTCGGACGATTCCGGTACGGGCCCCGTCGCGCTGCCCGCGCCCGACCCGGCCGGGGCCTCCGCGGCGCACTGCCGCGCCCTCGCCGAGCGGCTGCCGCGCACGATCGGTGTCGCAGACGACACCCTGGCACGCCGCGCGACGAAACCGGAGTCCGCCTACACGGCGGCCTGGGGCAGCCCGGCGGTCGGCCTGCGCTGCGGGACACGCCGCCCCGAGGTCCTCACACCGGGCACAGAACACTACAACCCCGGTGCGGACGCGGCGGAGGTGGACGGCGTGGACTGGCTCCTGGAGGACACGCCCGAGGGCTACCGCTTCACCACGGTGGGCCGCGAGACCTTCGTGGAGGTGTCCGTCCCCGACGACTACGCCCCCGAACTGGGCGTGGTCGCGGGCGGTATCTCGGCGGCGGTGCGGGCAGCGGTCCCCTCGGAGCTCTGACACGAAGCGCCGGTACGCTCCGGGGGTCTCCCCCCGGCCCGTACCGGCGCCGCGCGACGACCTGACGGCGGTTACCGCAGTCCCGTGGGGCGCCGCAGCGCCGCCTGGATCAGCCGGTCCACCAGCTCCGTGTACGACACGCCGCTCTCCTGCCACATCCGCGGGTACATGGAGATGGGCGTGAACCCCGGCATCGTGTTGACCTCGTTGATGACGAACTCCCCGTCGTCCGTGAGGAAGAAGTCCGCCCGCACCAGCCCCTCGCAGGACAGCGCCTCGAAGGCGTCCACCGCCAACTCCCGCACCCGCGCGGTCTCCTCCTCGCTCAGCGGCGCCGGTACGAGCCCCGCCGCCGAGTCGATGTACTTCGCCTCGAAGTCGTAGAAGTCGTGCGCCGAGACCGGCGGGATCTCCGCCGGGACGCTCGCGCGCGGCCCGTCCTCGAACTCCAGGACACCGCACTCGATCTCGCGCCCGCTCAGCGCGGCCTCCACGATGACCTTCGGGTCGTGCCGGCGTGCCTCCGCCAGCGCGTCCTCCAGTCCGGCGAGGCCGTCGACCTTGGTGATGCCCATGGACGAGCCCGCGCGGGCCGGCTTCACGAAGAGCGGCCAGCCGTGCTCGCCGGCCAGGTCCACGATCCGCTTGCGCGCCCCGGCGGGGTCCTGCTCCCACTCGCGGGCGCGGATGACCGTGTACGGGCCGACGGTCAGGCCGTAGGAGGACAGGAGGCGCTTCATGTACTCCTTGTCCATGCCGACCGCGGAGGCCAGCACGCCGCAGCCGACGTAGGGCACGCCGGCCAGGTCCAGCAGGCCCTGGATGGTGCCGTCCTCGCCGTAGGGGCCGTGCAGCACGGGGAAGACCACGTCGACCTCGCCGAGCGCCTTGGGCATCTGGCCCGGCTCGGTGTAGACGACCTCGCGGCTGCCCGGGTCCAGCGGCAGGACCACGCCGCCGGTGTCGGACTCCACCAGCTCCTCGACGGCGGGCACCCGGCGGTCGGCGATGGCCATCCGCTCGGGGTCGTCGGCGGTGAGCGCCCACCGGCCGTCGGCGGTGATCCCGATGGGCAGGACCTCGTAGGCCGAGCGGTCGATGGCGGCCATCACCGCGCCGGCGGTGACCACCGAGATGCCGTGCTCGGAGCTGCGCCCGCCGAAGACGACGGCGACGCGGGGCTTCTTGCCATGACTGGGGGAAGTGTGCTGGCTGCTCATATCGCGACGACCCTACCTGCTGATACGCCCCGAGTCAGTGCCCCTCGGCCTTGGCGCTGCGCGTCATCAGCTCCTTCAGCGCGACCAGCGGCTGCTTCCCGTCGTGGACGATCGAGACAACCGTGTCGGTGAGGGGCATGTCGACCCCGTTGCGGCGTGCGAGGTCGCGTACCGACTCGCAGGACTTGACGCCCTCGGCGGTCTGCCGGGTCGCGGCGATGGTCTCCGCCAGCGTCATCCCGCGGCCGAGGTTGACGCCGAAGGTGTGGTTGCGCGAGAGCGGCGAGGAGCAGGTGGCGACCAGGTCGCCCATGCCGGCGAGCCCGGCGAAGGTGCGCGGGTCGGCGCCGAGCGCCGCGCCCAGCCGCATCGTCTCGGCGAGGCCGCGGGTGATCAGCGAGGCTTTCGCGTTGTCGCCCAGGCCCATGCCGTCGGCGATGCCGACCGCGAGGCCGATCACGTTCTTCACCGCGCCGCCCAGCTCGCAGCCGACGACGTCGGTGATCGTGTACGGGCGGAAGTACGGCGTCATGCAGGCGGCCTGCAGCCGCCGGGCCACCGACTCGTCGGTGCAGGCGGCGACCGCGGCGGCGGGCTGGCGCTGGGCGATCTCGCGGGCGAGGTTGGGGCCGGAGAGGACGGCGACGCGCTCGGCGGGGACCTCGGCGACCTCCTCGATCACCTCGCTCATCCGCTTCACCGTGCCCAGCTCGATGCCCTTCATCAGGCTGACCAGCACGGTGCCGGGATGCAGGACGGGCACCCACTGGGCGAGGTTGCCGCGCAGCGTCTGCGAGGGCACCGCGAGCACGGTGAACTCGGCGTCCGCGGCGGCCTCGGCGGGGTCGGTGGTGGCGCGCACCGAGGGGGGGAGCTGGATGCCGGGGAGGTAGTCGGGGTTGGTGTGGGTGGTGTTGACGGCCGCCGCCGACTCGGGGCGGCGGCCCCACATCACGACCTCGCAGCCGGCGTCGGCCAGCACCATGGAGAAGGCCGTGCCCCAGGACCCCGTACCGAAGACCGCGACCCGCGTCATGCCGCGCCCCCGTCCGCCGCCTCGGCCTTGCCGGCTGCGCCGGCCGTGCCCGCCTGCGCGCCGCTGCGGCGCTCCCGCGCCCGGGCCCTGACCGGGTCGTAGCGCTCAGCGGGGGCGCGCTCGCCGCGCAGTTCCTCCAGCAGCGCGGTCACCGCGTCCATCAGGAGGGTGGTGACCTCCTTCAGCACCGCGGGCGTGGGCTCCTTGCCGTAGTACGCGGAGAGGTCCACCGGCGGCCCGGCCAGCACCCGGAGGGTCTTGCGCGGGAAGAGGCTCAGCCTTCCGTACGGCGGGAGCGCCTCGTTGGCGCCCCACTGGGCGACGGGGACGACGGGCGCCCGCGTCAGCAGGGCGACGCGGGCGGCGCCGGTCTTGCCGACCATCGGCCACTGGCCGGGGTCGCGGGTGAGGGTGCCCTCGGGGTAGAAGGCCACGCACTCGCCGGCCTCGATCGCCGCGACGGCGGCCCGGAAGGCGTTGGCGGCGTCGGTGCTCTCCCGGTAGACGGGGATCTGGCCCATCCGGCGCAGCATGTACCCGACGAAGCCCTTGCGGAAGACGGCGGCCTTGGCGAGGAAGCGGGGCGGCCGGCCGGTGTTGTACTGGAAGTGCGCGTAGGAGAAGGGGTCCAGATAGGAGTTGTGGTTGACGACGGTGATGAAGCCGCCGTCGGCCGGAACATGTTCCGTGCCCCGCCAGTCGCGCTTGAAGAGCACCACGAACGGCGGCTTGACGAGCACCGCGGCAAAGCGGTACCAGAAACCGATTCTGCGCCGGGACACGGGTCCGTCTCCTTGTTTCAAAGGGGTGGGGGATCAGCCCTGGGAGGGCCGGGGGAAAGCCGCACCAGTGTCGCCCCAGGTCATCAGGTCTGTCGAGAACACCGTACGCCTATACGAGTCACGCCCTTCGGCGGCCGGGGCGCGAGAATGGGCGGGTGACCGCGGAAGTCCTCTGGAGCCTCGTCGTACCACTCAAACCGCTGCGGTCGGCCAAGACCCGCCTGGCAGGCGCCGTCTCCCCGGCCGGCCGGGCGCTGCTGGCGCTGGCCTTCGCCTCGGACACGGTCGCCGCCGCGCTGGCCTGCGCCGCCGTGGCGGATGTGACGGTTGTCACGGACGACCCGGAGGCGGCGGTGGAGTTGGCCGGCCGCGGGGCGCTGGTCGTCCCCGACAGCCCGCGCGGCGGTCTGAACGCCGCGCTCGCGCACGGGGCGCGGGTCGTACGGGCCCGGCGGCCGGGGGCGCCGGTGGCCGCGCTGGGCGCCGATCTGCCGGCGCTGCGGCCCGTGGAGCTGGGCGCCGTCCTGGCCGCGGCGGCGCCGCGGCGGCGGGCGTTCCTGGCGGACGCCGACGGCGTGGGTACGACGCTGCTGGCGGCGGCCGGGGGGGTGGAGCTGGCCCCGGCGTTCGGCGGCCCCTCGCGCGGCGGTCATCTGGCCTCCGGCGCGCGGGAACTGCGGCTGGCGGGCGTGGAGTCGGTCCGGCGCGACGTGGACACCGCGGCGAACCTGCGCGCGGCGCTGGCGCTGGGGGTGGGGCCCCGTACGGCCCGTGCGGTGCGGGCGGTCGGCGCGGACCGGGGCGAGGGGGCGTACCGGGCGGTCAGAGGAAGGTCTGCAGCGTCACCAGGGTGATCCTGCGCGCCTCCCCCGCCCCCTCGACGTCGATGCGCACCCGCTGGCCGGGCCGCAGCAGCCGCAGGCCGCCCGCGTCGAAGGCGGGGGCGTCGAAGGGCAGCGGGGTGCCGTCGTCGAGCAGCACACTGCCGCGGCGGGTGGACTCGTCATAGGTGTACGCGGTGGCCTGCATGCGCCCACGGTACAAGCGCGCCGCCCGCGCGGGGGAAGCCGAGAGGGCCGGATCCCGCTGGGGGTCCGGCCCTCTCGGCTTCGGCGTGCTGCCGGTGCTCACTTCTTGGCGGCGGTCTTCTTCGCCGTGGTGCTCCTGGTCGTCGCCTTCTTGGCGGGGGCCTTCTTGGCGGTGGCCTTCTTCGCCGGGGCCTTCTTGGCGGCGGCCTTCTTGGCCGTCGTCTTCTTCGCGGTGGTCTTCTTGACCGCCTTCTTGGCCGTGGCCTTCTTGGCGGGGGCCTTCTTGGCCGCCGTCTTGGTGGCGGTGGCCTTCTTGGCGGCAGCCTTCTTGACCGCGGTCTTCTTGGCGGCCGTCTTGGTGGCGGTGGCCTTCTTGGCGGCGGCCTTCTTGACCGCGGTCTTCTTGGCGGTGGCCTTCTTCGCGGTGGTCGTGCCGCCGCTGAGGGAGCCCTTCGGTGCCTTCTTCACCGCGGTCTCGTTCGCCTTGGGCATCTTCTTGGCGCCGCTCACGAGGTCCTTGAAGCCCTGGCCGGCGCGGAAGCGGGGCACCGCGGTCTTCTTGACCCGAACACGCTCACCGGTCTGCGGGTTGCGGGCGTGGCGGGCGGGGCGCTCCACCTTCTCGAAGGAACCGAAGCCGGTGACGGAGACCCGGTCACCCGCGCAGACCGCGCGGATGATCCCGTCAAGGACCGCGTCCACCGCTTCCTCGGCCTGCTGCCGGCCACCCACCTTGTCGGCGATCGCATCAACGAGCTGTGCCTTGTTCACGTCTTCCCCTTCGGAGACCCTGCCGGTAACGAGCCGGAACGAATTGTTCAAGCCTTTTCGCACGTTAGGCAGAGATATACCGCAAATCAAATGCGAAACGGGCTAATCACTCTCGTGTCGCGGTGTCTCGGAGTCCCGATCGAGGGCCCGCAGCTCGTCCACGAGCACCTCCACGCGCCTTGCCGCGGCGGCAAGATCGTGCTTCGAGACCGTGGTGGCGGCCAGCAACCGCCTTGCGTAGGCGGCCCGTTCGGATTCCGGCGCGTCCAGCGCGCGAACCAGCGCGTGCGCCTGCTTCAGCCGCGCGGCGACGGTCTCGTACAACGCGAGTTGACCATCGTCCTCCATGCGCCGATTGTGTCATCCAGGGCGAGTTGTCGCCTCGTGCGACGCCAACGGGCCGGGCGGCGGGCACGGCGGCGCCCCCCGCTCGAAGCGCTGTGAGCAGGGGGCGCGTGTGATCGTGGGCGTTCGGGGCGCCGATCAGACCGGGATTGTGCGGGGCTTGAACGCGGGGCGCAACTTCTCGTACTCCGCGATGACCGACTCGTCTCCCAGAGTGATGGAGATGTCGTCCAGGCCGTTCAGCAGCCGCCAGCGGGCGTTCTCGTCCAGCTCGAACTCCGCGGTCACGTCCGCCGCTCGCACCTGCCGTGCGACCAGGTCGACGGTGATCTCGACGGCGGGGTCGGCCTCGGTCAGCTCCCAGAGGGAATCGACCGTCTTCTGGTCGAGTACGACCGTCAACAGGCCGTTCTTCAGCGAGTTGCCGCGGAAGATGTCCGCGAAGCGGGAGGAGATGACCGCTTTGAAGCCGTAGTTCTGCAGGGCCCAGACCGCGTGCTCGCGGGAGGAGCCCGTACCGAAGTCGGGACCGGCGAGCAGGACCGTCGCGCCGCTGCGCTCGGGCCGGTTGAGCACGAAGGCCGGGTCCTTGCGCCAGGCTTCGAAGAGGCCGTCCTCGAAGCCGTCGCGGGTGGTCTTCTTCAGCCAGTGCGCGGGGATGATCTGGTCGGTGTCGACGTTGCCGCGGCGCAGCGGAACGGCCCGGCCGGTGTGCGTGGTGAAGGCTTCCATGGGGCTCAGACTCCTGCGGGCGCGGCGGGCGCGGATCGGTCGGACACGGCGTCGCCCGCGGCGGGGGCCGCGGGCAGGTCCGCCGGGGC
Organism: Streptomyces polyrhachis; assembly: GCF_042663125.1. Lineage (NCBI taxonomy): Bacteria > Bacillati > Actinomycetota > Actinomycetes > Kitasatosporales > Streptomycetaceae > Streptomyces > Streptomyces polyrhachis. The sequence continues at coordinate 19,702 of NZ_JBHSZO010000045.1, forward strand.
GGCGAGGCGGCCCAGGACGGCGGTGGCGGCGGCGACCTGGGGGGAGACCAGGTGCGTACGGCCGCCCTTGCCCTGCCGGCCCTCGAAGTTGCGGTTGGAGGTGGAGGCGGAGCGCTCGCCGGGGGCGAGCTGGTCGGGGTTCATGCCCAGGCACATCGAGCAGCCGGCGTGGCGCCATTCGGCGCCGGCGGCGGTGAACACCCGGTCCAGGCCCTCCTCGACCGCCTGCAGCGCGACGCGCACCGAGCCGGGGACGACCAGCATCCGTACGCCCTCGGCGACGTCGCGGCCCGCCAGGACCTCGGCGGCGGCGCGCAGGTCCTCGATGCGGCCGTTGGTGCAGGAGCCGACGAAGACGGTGTCGACGGCGATCTCGCGCAGCGCCTGGCCGGCCTCCAGGCCCATGTACTCCAGGGCCCGTTCGGCGGCCTGGCGCTCGCTGGGGTCGGCGAAGGAGCGCGGGTCGGGGACGACGGCCGACAGGGGCGCGCCCTGGCCGGGGTTGGTGCCCCAGGTGACGAACGGGGCGAGTTCGGCGGCCTCGACGACCACCTCCGCGTCGAAGGCGGCGTCCTCGTCGGTCCGCAGCGTCCGCCAGTACGCCAGCGCGGCGTCCCAGTCGGCGCCCCGCGGTGCGTGGGCGCGGTCCTTGAGGTAGGCGAAGGTGGTCTCGTCGGGGGCGATCATGCCCGCGCGGGCGCCGGCCTCGATCGACATGTTGCAGACGGTCATCCGGGCTTCCATCGAGAGCTTCTCGATCGCCTCGCCGCGGTACTCCAGTACGTAGCCCTGGCCGCCGCCGGTGCCGATGCGCGCGATGACCGCCAGGATCAGGTCCTTGGCGGTGACGCCGTCGGGGAGTTCGCCGTTGACGGTGACCGCCATCGTCCGCGGGCGGCCCATCGGCAGTGTCTGGGTGGCCAGTACGTGCTCCACCTGCGAGGTGCCGATGCCGAACGCCAGCGCGCCGAAGGCCCCGTGGGTAGAGGTGTGGCTGTCGCCGCACACGACGGTCATCCCCGGCTGGGTCAGTCCCAGTTGCGGGCCCACCACGTGTACGACACCCTGCTCGATGTCGCCGAGCGGGTGCAGTCGTACGCCGAAGTCCGCGCAGTTCTTGCGCAGCGTCTCCAACTGGGCGCGGGAGACGGGGTCGGCGATGGGCTTGTCGATGTCGATCGTCGGGGTGTTGTGGTCCTCGGTGGCGAGGGTGAGGTCGGTGCGGCGCACCCGGCGGCCGGACTTGCGCAGCCCGTCGAAGGCCTGCGGGCTGGTGACCTCGTGGAGCAGGTGGAGGTCGATGTAGAGGAGGTCCGGCTCGCCTTCGGCGTGCCTGACGACATGGTCGTCCCAGACCTTCTGCGCGAGTGTCCGTCCCATCGCATTCCCATCGTTGTCTTCGCACGGGCGGCGCCGGCTGCGCCGGCCGGGCACGGCGACCGCCCTTGTCCGGACTTGTCCGGGTGCGGCGATGCGGCCCTGGACCCAGAGTGGCTTGTCTCACGGAATCGTGAACTTGCGTTTCACAGTGTGAGACGGGAATATCGTTGCATGGACAACTCTAGCGGCGTCGGCGTACTCGACAAGGCGGCCGTGGTGCTCAGCGCCCTGGAGTCCGGACCGGCCACCCTGGCCGGGCTGGTCTCCGCGACGGGGCTCGCCCGGCCCACGGCGCACCGCCTCGCGGTGGCGCTCGAACACCACCGGATGGTGGCACGGGACATGCAGGGGCGCTTCATCCTGGGCCCGCGGCTCTCGGAGCTGGCGGCGGCCGCGGGCGAGGACCGGCTGCTCGCGACGGCGGGGCCCGTACTGACGCATCTGCGCGACGTGACGGGCGAGAGCGCGCAGCTCTACCGCCGGCAGGGCGACATGCGGATCTGCGTGGCCGCCGCCGAGCGGCTCTCCGGGCTGCGCGACACGGTGCCGGTGGGCTCCACGCTGCCCATGAAGGCCGGCTCCGCGGCGCAGGTGCTGATGGCCTGGGAGGAGCCGGAGCGGCTGCACCGGGGGCTGCAGGGGGCGCGGTTCACCGCGACCGCCCTGTCCGGGGTGCGGCGGCGCGGCTGGGCGCAGTCGGTGGGCGAGCGCGAGCCCGGGGTGGCGTCCGTCTCGGCGCCGGTGCGCGGTCCGTCCAACCGGGTCGTGGCCGCCGTCTCGGTCTCCGGGCCCATCGAGCGGCTGACCCGGCATCCGGGGCGGATGCACGCCCAGGCCGTGATGGACGCCGCGGGCCGCCTCTCCGAGGCGCTGCGCCGGGGCAACTGAGGTTCGGGCGGTTCGGGCGGCCCGCCGTCTTCAAACGCCGGTCGCGCGCGGTCAGGCCGCGTCGCGGCCGGCCTGCTGCTCGGCGGCGGCGACCCGCTCCCCCGCTTCGACCCGCTCCCCCGCCCCGATGCGCTCGGCCGCCCGCTCGCCGCGCCGTGACACCGGGATGACGCCGTGGGCGGCGCCGAGGCCGGCGGGCGGCATCCCGAAGTAGATGTTCTCGTAGTGGCCGGCCGGCACCGCGTACGTCTCGTGCCAGATGCCCACCGCGCCGCGTCCGGCCCGTACCGCGCGGTTGAACGCGGCCCAGGCGGGGCGGTGCCGGGCGCCCGGGTCGGAGGCGTAGGCGAAGAGCTTCTCCCTGGACTCCCAGTACTGCACGACGTAGAAGACCCGCGGGTTCGCCGTGAGCAGTACGTGGTGCAGCAGGCCGCTGTGCGGGTCGCGGCCCAGCTCCCGCAGCATCCGCGGCATCGCCGTGAACGCCGGCCACCAACTGCGTATCGACCGGAAGCGGTTGATGCGCATCCCTATGAGGAAGACGACGACCTCGCCGTCCGCGTCCGCGGTGACCCGCTCGTAGATGGGCTTCGCTGCCATGACCCGCTCCCCTCGTGTCCCAACGGCGCTCACCCGCACCGGAGTTGGATAGTCGCACTATCCATGGTTGGATAGTCGCACTCTCCGATGGAAGGCGCAAGTGGCAATGAGACTTGGTGAGTTGAGCGAGCGGAGCGGGGTGAGCACCGCCACCGTGAAGTACTACCTGCGGGAGGGGCTGCTGCCGCCCGGCCGGCGGGTCAGCGCCACCCAGGCCGAGTACGACGAGGAGCACCTGCGGCGGCTGCGGCTGGTGCGGGCGCTGATCCAGGTCGGGCGGGTGCCGGTGGCCACGGCGCGCGAGGTGCTGGCGGCGGTGGACGACGACTCGCTGGACCCCACGACGCGGCTGGGCGCGGCGGTGTGGACGCTGCCGCACGGGCCCGAGCCTGACGGGGGCGCGCCGGAGACGCCGCCGGCCCGGCGCGAGGTGGACGCGCTGCTGGGGCGGCTGGGCTGGAGCTTCGCCGTGGCGATGGGCGAGCTGTCGCCCGCCTACCGGATGCTGGTGGGCGCGGTGGCGGGGCTGGTGCGGCTGGGCTATCCCCACGACGTGGAGCACCTGCTGCCCTACGCCCGCGCCGCCGGCCAACTCGCCGGTCCGGAGGTGGACATGGTCGCCTCGCGGGCCACCCCGGGCGAGCAGGTGGAGGCGGCGGTGGCACTCACGGTGCTCTTCGAGCCGGTGCTGCTGGCGCTGCGCAGGCTGGCGGAGGCGGAGGAGTCGGCCCGGCGCTTCGGCTTCCCGCTGCCCTAGGTCCTGTACGGAGTGATTCCGGGGGCTACTCGCCCGTACGGCCGTCGACGGACTCGCGGATGAGGTCGGCGTGGCCGTTGTGGCGGGCGTACTCCTCGATCATGTGGCAGAGGATCCAGCGCAGGCTCGGGACGCGGCCGTCGCGCCAGATCCGGCCGGCGGGCCGGTCGAGGCCGCCGCGCTCCAGCGCCTCGGCGGTGCGGGCGCGGGAGGCCGCGACCGACTCCTCCCACAGCGCGCGCAGCTGCCCGGGGGTGTCCTCGGCGGCGGAGTGCCACTCCCAGTCGGTGTCGGCGCTCCAGTCGACCGAGGCCCACGGCTCGCTGGGGGCGCGGTCCGCGAGGGTGTGGGAGAACCAGAAGTCCTCGACGTAGGCGAGGTGCTTGAGCATGCCGCCCAGCGTCATCGAGGAGGCGGCGGCGGTCGCCGCGAGGCCGGCGGAGTCCAGTCCCGCGCACTTCAGGGCGAGGGTCGCGCGCTGGTAGTCGAGGAAGCCCAGCAGGGTCGCCGCCTCGCCGCCCGCGAGGGGCGGCTCGGGGCGGCCCTGCTCGTCCAGCCTGGCCATCCGCTGCTCGTCGCCCAGGAAGTCCCGCAGGCGGTCGAGGAGTTGGTCGGCGGCCCGCGCGTCGTAGGAGGGCAGTGAGCTGTCGGTGAAGAGGTGGCTGCCGCCGGGGTAGAGGAACAACTCCCCCTGCGCGGCACCCGCGATCAGCTCGCGCGCCGCGTCCAGGTCTCCCTCTCCCACGAAGGAGGGGTCGGCGTCCATGCCGTGCACCTGCACGGGGAGGTCCCTGGGCCAGGCGGTGCCGAACTCCGCGGCGGGCACGCACGCTTCGAGCAGCAGCGCGCCGCGGGCGCCGGGCCGGGTCTGCGCGAGCCGCTGGGCGGCCAGCACGCCCAGGGAGATCCCGGCGTAGACCACCTCGGCCGGCAGCTCCTCGACCGCCCGCGCCCCGCGCTCGGCGATCTCCCCGAAGCCCACCTTCCGGGCGTGGGCGACGCCCTCCTCGACGGAGTCGAAGACCGCGCCCTCGAAGAGGTCGGGGGTGTGCACGGTGTGCCCGGCCAGCCGCAGCCGACCGGCGAGGGCGAGGACACCCGGGGTGAGCCCCTGGGCATGGTGGAAGAGAACGACCTCGGCCATCCGACGTACCTCCTGGACGTGTTGTACGAACCAGGGGGACCCTAGCCGGGGGGTACGACAAAGGGCCGGGACCTGCGGGGCGCCAGGGCGCCGCCCGCTCCCTCAGCCCTGCCAGCTGTGGGGGGCGCGGAAGCCCGGGGTGCGCTCCAGCCGGCGCCAGCGGGCCGCGCCCGGGTGGCGGGGGCCCCGGGTGCCGGGGCGCGCGGTCGCGGCGCGGGCCAGCAGGACCGCGGTGAGGGCGGCCAGCTCCTCTTCGCTGGCGGAGCCCTTCTCCACGCGGACCAGGTTCTCGGAACTCACGTCTGTCTCCATCTCCACGTCTTCAGTGTGCTGTCGTCTCGTGTCCGCGCCGTCACACCGGGGTGACCGCGCGGTGTCGTGTCGTCACTGCGGCGGGTTGCCGTGCTTGCGCGAGGGCAGGTCGGCGTGCTTCGTGCGCAGCATCGCCAGCGAGCGGATGAGCGTCTCGCGGGTCTCCGCCGGGTCGATGACGTCGTCCACGAGGCCGCGCTCGGCGGCGTAGTACGGGTGCATCAGCTCGGCCTTGTACTCCTTGACCATCTCCGCGCGCTTGGCCTCCGGGTCCTCCGCCTCGGCGATCTGGCGGCGGAAGATGACCCCGGCCGCGCCCTCGGCGCCCATCACCGCGATCTCGTTGGTGGGCCAGGCGTAGGTCAGGTCGGCGCCGATGGACTGGGAGTCCATGACGATGTACGCGCCGCCGTACGCCTTGCGCAGCACGATCGAGATGCGCGGCACGGTGGCGTTGCAGTACGCGTACAGCAGCTTCGCGCCGTGGCGGATGATGCCGCCGTGCTCCTGGCTGACGCCCGGCAGGAAGCCGGGGACGTCCAGCAGCGTCACGATCGGGATGTTGAAGGCATCGCACATCTGCACGAAGCGGGCAGCCTTCTCGCTGGCCTCGATGTCCAGCACGCCGGCCAGCACCGAGGGCTGGTTGGCGACGATGCCGACCACCTGGCCGTCGAGGCGGCCCAGCGCGCAGACGATGTTGCGCGCCCAGCGCTCGTGGATCTCCAGGAACTCCCCGTCGTCGAGGAGCTCCTCGATCACCTTGTGCATGTCGTACGGGCGGTTGCCGTCGGCGGGGACGAGGTCCAGCAGGACGTCGCCGCGGCGGTCGGCCGGGTCCTGGGACTCGACGGCCGGCGGGTTCTCCCGGTTGTTCTGCGGGAGGAGCGTCAGCAGGTAGCGCACCTCCTCCAGGCACGTCACCTCGTCGTCGTACGCGAAGTGCGCCACGCCGCTGGTCTCGGCGTGCACGTCCGCGCCGCCCAGGCCGTTCTGCGTGATCTCCTCGCCGGTGACGGCCTTGACGACGTCCGGTCCCGTGATGAACATCTGCGAGGTCTCGCGGACCATGAAGACGAAGTCGGTGAGCGCCGGGGAGTAGGCCGCGCCGCCCGCGCAGGGGCCGAGCATCACGCTGATCTGCGGGATGACGCCGGAGGCGCGGGTGTTGCGCTGGAAGATGCCGCCGTAGCCGGCGAGGGCGGAGACGCCCTCCTGGATGCGGGCGCCGGCGCCGTCGTTGAGGGAGACCAGCGGCGCGCCCGCCGAGATGGCCATGTCCATGATCTTGTGGATCTTGGTGGCGTGGGCCTCGCCCAGGGCGCCGCCGAAGATCCGGAAGTCGTGGGCGTAGACGAAGACCGTGCGGCCGTGGACGGTGCCCCAGCCGGTGACGACGCCGTCGGTGTAGGGCCGCTTGTCCTCCAGGCCGAAGCCCGTGGCGCGGTGCCGGCGCAGGGTCTCGACCTCGCGGAAGGAGCCCTCGTCGAGGAGCAGGTCGATACGCTCGCGGGCGGTGAGCTTGCCCTTGGCCCGCTGGGCGTCGGTGGCCCGCTGGGAGGGGCCGGCGTAGGCCAGTGCGCGGATGCGGTGCAGCTCGGCGGCGCGCCCGCGGGCCTCGTTCCCGAGGGGCTCTGCGGCTACGGGGGCGTCATCGAGAGTGGTCATACCTCGACGGTACGGGGCCGGGCCCGCTCAGCCTGATGTCGGATACCTACAACGTCCGGGGGCAAAGACTGAGCAGGCGGCACACACACGCGTGGTCCGCTCCCTACTTCGGCCAATGCGGTACGGGGTGCGCCTGTGGGCCTCTCACAAAAAGCCTCCGGGGCGAAGGACTGATCGGGTGAACACCTGCGGACGCGGGGACGGCGCGGGGGCGTCCACCGGGACGGGGCCGCGCGCTACCGGGCGCGCGGGCCGCGCGCCCGGCGCACCCCGGTCGCGGCGGGGTCGGGCTGGGCGAGCGCGCTCTCGGCGAGGCCGCGCAGCACGTCGAGGAAGACCTCGCGCCGGTCCTCGGGGACGGCGCCGAGCGCCTCCTGGTGGACGCGGTCCACGATCACCTGGCCGCGCTCGGCGGCCTCCCGTCCCGCCGGGGTGACGTGGATGATCCGCGCCCGCCGGTCGGCGGCGGACTGGCGCCGCTCGGCCAGCCCGGCGCTCTCCAGCCGGTCCACGGTGGCCACCATCGTCGTCTTGTCCAGGTGGGCCAGCTCCGCGAGCTGGATCTGGGTGCGCTCCCCCTCCAGCGCGTGGACGAGCACGCACTGCTCGCGCTGCGAGAGGCCGGCCTCGGCCAGCGCGGCGGAGAGCCGGGTGTTCAGTACGTGCCCGGCGTGCATGAGGTGGCCGGTCAGGTCCAGTACGGCGCGGTTCGGGGCTCCTGGGGTCATGGCTCCACGGTAGCAAGTGGGCACGGCAAGGGACGATCCCCAAAGAGATCGACCCGAAAGAGATAGTCCTGTAGCAGATCATCTGTTACGGTCGTTCCCATGACCGCTACCGACGGCGCCACAGCCGCCTCCCCCTCCCGCTGGCTCGCCCTGGCGATCCTCAGCGCCGGAGCACTGATGATCATCCTCGACGGCAGCATCGTCACCGTCGCCCTGCCCGCCATCCAGCGCGACCTGGGCTTCTCCCCGGCCGACCTCACCTGGACGCTCAACGCGTACATGATCGCTTTCGCCGGACTCCTGCTGCTCGCGGGCCGGTTGGGCGATCTGGTCGGCCGCCGGCACGTCTTCGTCGCGGGGCTGGGCCTCTTCACGCTCGCCTCCGTGCTGGGCGGCATCGCCACCGAGCCCTGGCTGCTGATAGCCGCCCGCTTCCTGCAGGGCGCCGGCGGGGCGCTGTCCTCGGCCGTGGGTCTCGGCATGGTCGTCACCCTCTTCCCCGATCCGGCCGAACGGGCCCGCGCCATGGGCGTGTTCGCCTTCACCGGAGCGGCCGGGGCCTCGATCGGCCAGGTGCTGGGCGGGGTGCTGACCGACGGCCTCAGCTGGCACTGGATCTTCTTCATCAACCTGCCGATCGGCGCGGCCACCGCCGTACTCGCCCTGCGCGTGCTGCCCACCGAGCGCGGTCTCGGCCTGCGGGCCGGCGCCGACGCGCTGGGCGCGGCGCTGGTCACCTCGGGGCTGATGCTCGGCGTCTACACCATCGTCAAGACCGAGCAGTACGGCTGGGGTTCGGCGCACACGCTGGGGCTGGGCGGCCTCTCGCTGCTGCTGCTCGCCGCCTTCGTCCTGCGCCAGGCCAGGGTCGCCACACCGCTGCTGCCGCTGCGGATCCTGCGCTCCCGCGAGGTCGCCGGCGCCAACGTCATCCAGGGGCTGGTCATCGCCGGCATGTTCGCCTTCCAGGTGATCGTGGCCCTCTACATGCAGCAGGTGCTGGGCTACACCGCCCTGGAGACGGGTCTGGCGATGCTGCCGGCGGCGCTGCTGATCGGCGCGGTCGCCCTCGGACTGGCGGGCCGGCTGATCGCGCGGTACGGCGAACGCGCCGTGCTGCTGGCCGGGTTGGCGATGCTGACGGCGGCGCTCGGGCTGCTGCTGCGCACCCCGGCGGACGGCGCGGTGTTCGTCCGCGACCTGCTGCCGACGATGGTGCTGATCAGCGGTGGCGGGCTCGTCCTGCCGGCGATGATGACGCTCGGGATGTCGGCAGCCCGGCCGGACGACGCCGGGGTGGTGTCGGGGCTGTTCAACACCGGTCAGTCGGTCGGCTCGGCGCTGGGCGTGGCGGTGCTCTCGACGCTGGCGGCGGCCCGTACGCAGAATGCACTGGCGGCCGGGGAGCCCCGGGCCGAGGCGCTGACCAGCGGCTTCCATCTGGCCTTCGGGATCGGCACCGCACTGGTCGTCACGGCGGGGCTGCTCACGCTGACCGTGCTGAGGCCGCGGGCGCGGGCCGCGGCGGACGGGCCGGTGAAGGAGGCGGTCGGGGTCTGAGCACGGCGGCGACCGAGCCGAGGTCCACCGCGCCGGCGGGCGAGGCGGTCCAGCCCGCCGGGATGTCGAGGTCCAGGCGGACGTTCTGCGCCTGGGCGGCCTCGTAGTTGGTGAAGACGGCGGTCACCTCGTTGGCCTGGCCGGGCTCCAGCGCGGCCGGGGCGTTGAGCGCGACGTTCGCGCAGGCGCGGGCCGTGGTGGCGGCGCCGGGGTCGGTGACGCCGCCCGCGTCGCCCTTGGCGAAGGGCCCCAGCCCTGGTCGACGTCCTCGAAGTCCTCGTGGACCAGGGCGCCGTCCTCGGTGGTCGGCGCGTTGGCGACCAGGCGCACGTCATCGGCCCGTACGACCGCGGCGGCGCTGTCGGCCGCCAGGCGCAGGACGGCCGAACCGTCCGCCGGTGCGGTGAAGTTGAGCTTCACACGCTGGAAGTACGTGCTGTGCTGCTCCTCCCCCGCGACCTGGTTCGGAGCCATGGAGCGGTTCAGCGACACGGCCGCGTCCAGGCCGCCGCCCTTCACTGCCAGCGTGGTGGCGCGCTCCTTGCCGGGCTCGACCTCCACGTTGACGGAGGCGGTGTAGCGCTTGCCCGGCTCCAGGCCGGTGATCCGCCGCTCCCGCGCGGCAGTGGCGCCGGCGCCTAGGACGGCGGTGCGGTGGTCCTTGCCGTCGGTCTGGTCAAAGACGGGGCCCGTCTTGGTCCAGGCGTCGAGGCCCTCGTCGTTGAAGCCGGGGTCGGCGACCTTGGCGCCCTCACCCCACTGCGGGTCGGCGGCCTGCGGGGTCGTACCGACCGGGTAGAGGACGTAGGGCTGGCCGGCCTGGGCGCTGAGGGGTGGAGGCGATAGCGGGCGCGGAGGAGTCCGGGCCGATCCTTGGGGAGAGCCCGTGTGCGGCGTCACTGGCGGTGACGCGATGCCGGCGTCTGGACTGCGTCCGGCTCTTTCGAGTCGGGCGCACCCGGGGATCGCCGCCCCGCCGGACGCTGAACCGATCGCCGCACGTGAACCGCGGTGCCGGTGGCGGGGACCGCGCGCATATCAAGCTGCTCTTACCGCCCTTGGTGTTGTAGTGGTAGGGCTTGTCGGCGGTGGCCGCCTCGCCCCAGCCCTTCTGCCAGGGCAGCAGGTACCAAGTCCCGTCCAGGATCGTGGCGTTGCCCTGGTAGAAGGTCCGCTTGCCCTTCTCCTGCACCGCGCGCCGGCCGGCCCCGGGGGGATCAGCTTTCGCAGTCGGTGGAGGAGATGCGGCCGTTCTCGTCGATGCCGACCTTGAAGGGGGGCCCGTCGTTGATACGGACTGTCCAGCCGTGCGTCAGGGTGGCGGCCGCCGGACTGTCCGCGTACCAGGTCTCCGGCACGGTGGTGGTGCACATTCCCGTCAGGGTGCTGCGGGTTTCCATCTCCGCCGCGAAGAAATCCTGGCGGGCGGCGAGAATCCCCGCTGTGTCCTCGGGGCCGCTCTCCACCAGTGCTCCGAAGAAGCCGCCCAGCGTGGCGTCTCCGCTCTTCTCCCCCAGCGGGTGGCATTCGACCTTCGCGACGCGGCCGGTGGCCGGGTCCAGAATCAGCCGCGCTGTCCGGGGCAGGGGGCGCGGGCCGTCGTAGAACGTCACCTGGGTCTGGAAGGCGACGAAGCCGTTGGCGCGGGCGCCGCAGGTGGCGTTGATGCCGTCCAGGCCCCAGTACCGCTCGTAGGCGGCACGGTCCACGAACAGGTCCTCCTGCGCCTTGATGGCGGGGATCGACAGGGTGGCCCCCGTCTGGGCCGTACTCACCCTCTGGTAGAAGTCCCGGGTGATCTCGATCTGGTACGCGGGATCCTCCGCGTCCCCCCGCCGTGTCTGCGCCGGAGGAGTGGTGTGCCCGGTCGGCGGCGGTGTGGTGTGTGTGGCCGGAAAAGTCGGGTCAGGAGTGCCGCTCCCGGTCGGCAGCCACAGCAGGCCCGCTGCCGCCACCGCCGCCGCGACCGCCGCCGCTCCGGCGGCCCACACCCGGCGGCTGCCGCGGCGCGCGCGTCGGACGATGTGCTCCGCCTCGTAGCCGGGGGCGGGCTCGCGGTGGGCGTAGTCCGCCAGCGCCGCCTTCAACTCCGCTTCCACGTCGAACTCGTGCGTGTCGGTCATGCCGCCCCTCCGAATCCCGGTCGGATCACGTTTCCGGTGGCCGGGAGCGCGGCCGCCCGCAGCTTCTGCAGACCGCGCGCCGCCTGGGAGCGCACCGTCGCGGGCGCCACACCCAGCAGCTCGGCGATCTCCTCGTCGGGCCGGTCCTCGAAGTAGCGCAGGACCAGCACCGCCCGCATCCCGTACGGCAACGCCCGCAGCGCGCGCAGGAGTTCGTCCCGGAGCGTGAGGGGGCCGTACGGGTCGGGGGCGACCCGGCGGTCCTCCAGCAGCGGCAGCTCACCCTTCCTGCCGCGCCAGCCGTCCTTGGCCAGGTTGACCAGGATGCGCCGGGCGTACGCCTCGGGCGAGTCGGCGGCGCTGACCTTCCGCCAGTTGCGGTAGACCTTCTCCAGCGTGGACTGCACCAGGTCGTCGGCGCGGTCGCGGTCGCCCGTCAGCAGCAGCGCGGTGCGGAAGAGCACCCCCGCGCGGGCGGTGACGAAGTCCGCGAAGTCTGCGGTGTCAGCGGCTCGCATCCGCCACCCCCGGTTGCTGTACGCACATGGTCCCTCCCCTGCGGCCCCTGTCGGCCTCCCCCTTCCAGACGTGCGCCGGGCCCGTACTGCTGCACGGGCCCGGCGGTGCAACCAATCCGTGACCGGGGAGACGGCGCGGCGGGCCGGGGCGGTCAGCAGCCGCCGCAGTTGTAGTACAGGACGTCCCAGTGGTTGCCCTCGTCGGCGTAGATGTTGCCCGAGCCGGAGCGCCACTGGGGGGCGCCGTCGCCGCGCAGGCCGATGTAGGTGAAGTAGGTCTTGATGTAGTTCCCGACGCAGCTGTACTTGCTGTAGTCCAGCTTGTAGCCGTTCCAGTGGCTGTACGTGCCGCTCGCGTGGCCCGTCTCCGTGCCGCCGGTGATGTTCAGCGCGCAGCCGCTGGCCTGCTTCAGGGTGACGGCGCCCTGGGCGGTGGCGAGGTTGAGCTGCTCGAAGGACGTGCAGGTGGAGTTGTAGCGGTTGGAGCAGCCGCCGGAGGAGGACCAGGTGATCCCCGCGTTGCGGAACATGCTGGTGGCCTGCGCGTGGGAGATCTTGGTGACCGCGTGCGCGGGGGCGGCCGTTGCCAGCGAGAGCCCGAAGAGGGCCAGGACGAGTGCGAGCACTCCAGGGAGCGCCTTCCATGTCTTAGTCATGTACACGATTGTCGGGCTGGGATGGGGACCGGACCAGGGCACCTGACCTGCGACGCAACCGGCCCGCTACCGCACCGAGCCCCGCCGACCGCTACTCCCCCGCCCCTTCCGGTTCCACGCCCGCCCGCAGCAGCCCGTACGCGTAGGCGTCGTCCAGCGCCTGCCAAGAGGCCGCCACCACGTTGTCCCCGACGCCGACCGTCGACCACTCGGCGGCGCCGTCGCTGGTGGTGACCAGCACCCGGGTGGTGGACTGCGTACCGTGCGCGCCCTCCAGGATGCGGGCCTTGTAGTCCACCAGCTCCAGCCCCGCCAGCTGCGGATGGGTCCGCTCCAGCGCCACCCGCAGTGCCCGGTCCAGGGCGTGGACGGGGCCGTTGCCCTCGGCGGTGGCGATCATCCGCTCGCCCTTCGCCCAGAGCTTCACCGTCGCCTCGATGGCGTGCGTGCCGTCGGGGCGGTACTCGGTGATCGCGCGCCAGGACTCGGTGCGGAAGTAGCGCAGTGGACGCCCGGCGGCCTCCTCGCGCAGCAGCAGCTCGAAGGAGGCGTCCGCCGCCTCGTACGAGTAGCCGCGCAGTTCCGCCTGCTTGACCCGGTCCACCACCCGGCCGACCAGCTCGCGGTCGCCGCCGAGGTCGATGCCCAGCTCCCTGCCCTTCAGCTCGATCGAGGCGCGGCCGGCCATGTCGGAGACCAGCATCCGCATGCTGTTGCCGACCAGCGCGGGGTCGGTGTGCTGGTAGAGGTCGGGGTCGACCTTGATGGCGGAGGCGTGCAGGCCGGCCTTGTGCGCGAAGGCCGAGACGCCGACGTAGGGCTGGTGGGTGGAGGGGGTGAGGTTGACGGTCTCGGCGATGGCGTGCGAGATGCGGGTCATCTCGCGCAGGGCGCCGGGGGGCAGCACGCGGCGGTCGTACTTCAACTCCAGCGCGGCGACGACGGGGAAGAGGTTGGCGTTGCCGACGCGTTCGCCGTAGCCGTTGGCCGTGCACTGCACGTGCGTGGCGCCGGCGTCGACGGCGGCGAGGGTGTTGGCGACCGCGCAGCCGGTGTCGTCCTGGGCGTGGATGCCCAGCCGGGCGCCGGTGGCGGCGAGCACCTCGGAGACGACGGCGTGGACGCCGGCGGGGAGCATGCCGCCGTTGGTGTCGCACAGGACGACGACCTCGGCGCCGGCGCCGGCGGCCGCACGGACCACCTCCGTGGCGTAGGCGGGGTTGGCGCGGAAGCCGTCGAAGAAGTGCTCGCAGTCCACGAAGACCCGGCGGCCCTGCGCGCGCAGGTACGCGACGGTCTCGCGGACCATCGCCAGGTTCTCCGCCGGGGTGGTGCGCAGCGCCAACTCCACGTGCCGGTCGTGGGACTTGGCGACCAGGCAGACCACCGGCGCCTCGGAGGCGAGCAGGGCGGCGACCTGCGCGTCGTCCTGGACGGCGGTGCCGGCCTTGCGGGTGGCGCCGAAGGCGACCAGCTGCGCGTGCCGGAAGTCGATCTCGGTACGGGCCCGGCGGAAGAACTCGGTGTCGCGCGGCACCGCCCCCGGCCAGCCGCCCTCGATGAAGCCGACGCCGAACTCGTCCAGGTGGCGGGCGATCACCAGCTTGTCCGCCACCGAGAGGTTGATGCCCTCGCGCTGGGCACCGTCGCGCAGCGTGGTGTCGAAGACGTGGAAGCTGTCGTCCGGTGGTACGGGCTGGAAGGTCATCCGGGGCTCCAGGAAGGTGACTTGCGACCGTCGAAAGCCGGTCCTCCCCCGAGGTCCGCGCCGCTTCGCCTCCCGGTGACGGTGGCCGGTAAACGAAAAAACCCCTCGCTGGTCGCGAGAGGTCTGCACGCTGGTCGGGGGCTTCGCGGCCGCCGTCGCACCGATGGGTGCGGTGGGGCGGTCACTGCGGACCGGCGCGCCTGCTGCCGATAATCATGGCGAAAGTGGGCACGGGGGAAGTCTGGCACATCTCACCGGAGACGGCCTGTCCGTCTCATCATGCGGGCCGGCGGGCGGTGGGGGCCGCTCGGCTGCGGGGGTACGGGCCACACCGGCCGGTGTGGCCCGTACCCCCGGGAGGGCTCAGCCCAGGCGGTGCATCCAGCCGTGCTCGTCGGCGGCCTGGCCGGTCTGGATGGCGAGGAGCGCCTCGCGCAGGCGGGCGGTGACCGGGCCCGTGCCGCCGTCGCCCACCGTCCACTCGGCGCCGGCGGACTTCACCGCGCCGACCGGGGTGATCACCGCGGCCGTGCCGCAGGCGAAGACCTCCGTGATCGTGCCGTCGGCGTTGCCCTGCTCCCACTCCTCCTTGGAGATGCGGCGCTCCTCGACCCGGTAGCCCAGGTCGGCGGCGATCTTCAGCAGGGAGTCGCGGGTGATGCCCGCCAGCAGGGTGCCGGTCAGCTCGGGGGTGACGATCACGGCGTCGTCGCCGCTGCCCTGGACGAAGTAGAGGTTCATGCCGCCCATCTCCTCGATCCAGCGGCGCTCCAGCGCGTCCAGCCAGACCACCTGGTCGCAGCCCTGCGCGGCGGCCTGCGCCTGGGCGACCAGCGAGGCGGCGTAGTTGCCGGCGCACTTGGCCTCGCCCGTGCCGCCGGGGGCCGCGCGCACGTACTCCTCGGAGAGCCAGACGGAGACGGGCTTGAGGCCGCGCGGGAAGTAGGCCCCGGCCGGGGAGGCGATGAGGATGAAGAGGTACTCGTTGGCCGGGCGCACGCCCAGGCCCAGCTCGGTGGCGATCATGAAGGGGCGCAGGTAGAGGGACGCCTCGCCGCCGCTGGGCACCCAGGCCTCGTCCTGCGCCACCAGCGCCTCGACGGCCGCCATGAACATCTCGGTGGGCAGCTCGGCCATCGCCAGGCGGCGGGCGGAGCGCTGGAAGCGCTCGGCGTTGGCCTCGGGACGGAAGGTGCCCAGGGTGCCGTCGGCCTGGCGGAAGACCTTCATCCCCTCGAAGATCGCCTGGCCGTAGTGGAGCGTCATGTTGGCCGGGTCGATGGACAGCGGCGCGTAGGGCTGGAGCTGGGCGTCGTGCCAGCCGCGGCCCTCGGTCCAGCGGATGGTGACCATGTGGTCGGTGAAGTACCGGCCGAAGCCGGGGTTGGCCAGGATCGCCTCCCGCTCGGCGTCCGCCAGCGGGTGGGAGGAGGGCTTGAGCTCGATCGCGGTCGTCATAGTCGCGTGTCCTTCGCTGTCACGTATGTGGCGGACCGCGCCCTCTACTAGGACGTCCGAGCTTTCCCTCGCGCCGCGGCCCCACCCCGATTATCTACCGGGGCGGGAGCAGATGCGAAAAGGGGGGCACGGTCCAGGTCATCGTCGCACCGGGCCGCGCGCAGGCGCGCGGTCCGGTTCCAGCCCTGGCTTGTGTGCACCTGACCGTCGGGTCGGCTGTACGTGCGGGTCCCGGCGGTCAGCCGGCTACTCGCGCGGCGAGCGCGTCGCCGGTCTCCTCGGTGGTGCGCGGGGCGCCGGCGCGCTCGGCGAGGTCCGCCGCGACGGCGGTCTCGATGCGGGCGGCCTGCGGCTCGTAGCCGAGGTGGCGCAGCAGCAGGGCGACCGAGAGGATGGTGGCCGTCGGGTCCGCTGTGCCGGTGCCGGCGATGTCCGGGGCCGAGCCGTGGACGGGCTCGAACATCGACGGGAAGGTGCCGTCCGGGTTGATGTTGCCGGAGGCGGCGAGTCCGATGCCGCCGGTGACGGCGGCGGCGAGGTCGGTGAGGATGTCGCCGAAGAGGTTGTCGGTGACGATGACGTCGAACCGGGCCGGGTCGTTGACCAGGAAGATCGTGGCCGCGTCGACGTGCAGGTAGTCGGTGGTGACGTCCGGGTACTCCAGGGCCACGCGGTCGAAGGTGTTCTTCCACAGGTGTCCGGCGTAGACCAGGACGTTGTTCTTGTGGACGAGGGTGAGCTTCCGGCGCGGGCGGGCCTGGGCGCGGGCGAAGGCGTCGCGGACGACCCGCTCGACGCCGTACGCGGTGTTCACGCTGACCTCGGTCGCCACCTCGGCGGGCGTCCCGGTGCGCAGGGAGCCGCCGTTGCCGGTGTACGGGCCCTCGGTGCCCTCGCGGACGACGACGAAGTCGATGTCGGGGCGGCCGGCGAGGGGGGTGGGGGTGTGCGGGAAGAGCTTGGAGGGGCGCAGGTTGACGTAGTGGTCGAAGGCGAAGCGCAGCTTCAGCAGCAGGCCGCGCTCCAGCACGCCCGAGGGGACGCCCGGGTCGCCGATGGCGCCGAGCAGGATCGCGTCGTGGTCCTTCAGCCGCTCCAGCTCCGCGTCGGGGAGGGTCTCCCCCGTGGCGTGCCAGCGCCGGGCGCCGAGGTCGTAGGTCTCGGTCTCCAGCTTCACGTCCTGGGGGAGGACGGCGGCGAGGACCTTGAGGCCCTGGGCGACGACCTCGGGGCCGATACCGTCACCGGGGATCACTGCGAGGCGGATGCTGCGAGACATGGGGGAAGCGTACGCCGGGGGTCCAGGGGATGGAATTCGCGTCCATGATGCGGACGAGCGGGCCGGTCGTGCGGGGGTGTACGGGGCCGGGGGCTCCTTCCGGGGCGTGGAACCGCAGGTCGGCGGGGTCGGCGTCTCACATAGTAGGAAGTCCGAGCAATCGGCGGGACAGAACCGCTCGGACGTCCTACTTTTGTAGGAGCCGGAATGCGCTGTCGCCCATCCAGCGACGCGGTAGAGCCCAGACGCCCCCAGCAGGCAACCCCTGCGGCGCCCGCTCCCGCCGTACGGCCATCCCCTTCTTTCTCGCGCTGCTCCGAGGAGACGCCATGGCCCCCACGACCACCCCCCGCCGCGCCCGCCGCGCGCCCCGCCCGTCGGACACCGCGGACCGCCGCCAGGCGGCAGCCGCCCTCCAGCGCGCCCTGGACCGCCGCGACAACGGCGGCGCGGCGCCCCGCTGACGGCCGTCCGCCCGCCGCCTTCGCCGTCCCGGCACGCGCGTCCGCCCCCGGCCTGGGGGGAAGGGGCCGGGGGCGGAGTGCGGGGGGCGCCGTCCGCGGCGCCGGGCGGGCGTCAGCCCATGTGGGAGTAGCGGTAGTCCGTCGGCGGGACCATCGTCTCCTTGATGGAGCGCGTGGACGTCCAGCGCATCAGGTTCTGCTTCGCGCCCGCCTTGTCGTTCGTGCCGGAGGCACGCCCGCCGCCGAAGGGCTGCTGGCCGACGACGGCGCCGGTGGGCTTGTCGTTGATGTAGAAGTTGCCCGCCGCGAAGCGCAGCGCCTCGCAGGCGGCGGCCGCGGCCGCGCGGTCCTGGGCGATGACGGCGCCGGTCAGGGCGTACGCGGAGACCGACTCCATCTGCGCGAGCATCTCCTCGTACGCCTCGTCCTCGTAGACGTGCACCGCGACGATCGGGCCGAAGTACTCGGTCTTGAAGACCTCGTTCTCCGGGTCGGTCGACTCGATGATCGTCGGGCGGACGAAGTAGCCGGTGGAGTCGTCGTACGTGCCGCCCGCGACGATCGTGCAGGTCGGGTCGGCGGCGGCGCGGTCGATCGCAGCCTTGTTCTTGGCGAAGGAGCGCTCGTCGATGACCGCCGACATGAAGTTCGACAGGTCGGTGACGGGGCCCATGGTGATGCCCTCGGCCTCGGCGGCCAGCTCCTCGCGGAAGCCGTCGTTCCAGATCGACGCCGGGACGTAGGCGCGCGAGAGCGCCGAGCACTTCTGGCCCTGGAACTCGAAGGCGCCGCGGGTGATCGCGGTCTTCAGCACGGCGCGGTCCGCCGAGGGGTGGGCGACCAGGAAGTCCTTGCCGCCGGTCTCGCCGACCAGGCGCGGGTAGGTGCGGTAGTTCCCGATGTTCTCGCCGACCGTCTTCCACAGGTACTGGAAGGTCTTCGTCGAGCCGGTGAAGTGGATGCCGGCCAGGTCGGGGTGGACCAGGGCCACCTCGGAGACCTCGACGCCGTCGCCGGTGACGAGGTTGATGACGCCCGGCGGCAGGCCCGCCTCCTCCAGCAGCCGCATGAGCAGCACGGCGGCGTGCGTCTGCGTCGGGGAGGGCTTCCAGACCACGGTGTTGCCCATCAGGGCCGGGGCGGTCGGCAGGTTGCCGGCGATCGCGGTGAAGTTGAACGGCGTGATCGCGTAGACGAAGCCCTCGAGGGGCCGGTGGTCGGAGCGGTTCCACACGCCGGGCGACTGGGCCGGAGGCTGCTCGGCGAGGATCTGGCGGGCGAAGTGGACGTTGAAGCGCCAGAAGTCGACCAGCTCGCAGGGGGTGTCGATCTCGGCCTGCTGGGCGGTCTTGGACTGGCCGAGCATCGTGGAGGCCGCGAGGGTCTCGCGCCAGGGGCCGGCGAGCAGGTCGGCGGCCTTCAGGATGATCGCGGCGCGGTCGTCGAAGGACAGCGCGCGCCAGGCGGGGGCGGCGGCCAGGGCGGCGTCGACGGCGTCCTGCGCGTCGGCGCGGGTGGCGTGCGCGGAGGTGCCCAGGACGGCCTTGTGGTCGTGCGGCTGGACGACCTCGAAGCGCTCACCGCCGGCCATCCGCCGGACGCCGCCGATGGTCATCGGCAGCTCGATCGGGTTGCCGGCCAGTTCGGCGAGGGCCGCCTCCAGCCGGGCGCGCTCCGGGGTGCCGGGGGCGTAGCTGTGCACCGGCTCGTTGACCGGCACGGGGACCTGGGTCACAGCGTCCATGGGGGCCGTATCTCCTTAGAGGGGTTGGGACTTGGGGCAGCGGGGGGTGTACGGGCAGTGCGTACGGGGCGCGGTCAGCCGCGCGAGGCCAGCGAGCGCAGGAAGAACACCAGGTTCGCGGGGCGCTCGGCCAGACGCCGCATGAAGTATCCGTACCAGTCGGTGCCGTACGGGACGTAGACACGCATCCGGTGGCCCTCGGCGACCAGGCGCTCCTGCTCGCTCTCGCGGATGCCGTAGAGCATCTGGAACTCGTACTCGTCGCTCTTGCGGCCGAAGCGGCGCGCCAGGTCGCGGGTGATGGCGATCATGCGCGGGTCGTGGGAGCCGATCATCGGGTAGCCCTCGCCGGCCAGCAGGATCTTCAGGCAGCGCACGTACGCCCGGTCCACCTCGCGCTTGTCCTGGAAGGCGACGGTCGCGGGCTCCTTGTAGGCGCCCTTGACCAGCCGCACGCGCGAGCCGGCGGCGGCCAGCGCACGGCAGTCGTCCTCGGTGCGGAAGAGGTAGGACTGCAGCACGGCGCCGGTCTGCGGGAAGCGGGCGCGCAGGTCGGCGAGGATGGCGAGGGTGGAGTCGACGGTGGTGTGGTCCTCCATGTCGAGGGTCACCGTGGTGTTCGCCTCGGCCGCCGCCTCCACCACGGGGAGGATGTTGGCCAGCGCGAGGTCGTGGCCGCCGGGCAGCGCCTGGCCGAAGGCGGAGAGCTTCACCGACAGCTCGGCGCGCGGGCCCAGCTGCTCGCCGGCCAGGGCCTCGGCGAGGCGGAGGTAGTTGTCGCGGGTGCGCAGCGCCTCGGCGGGGTCGGTGATGTCCTCGCCGAGGAAGTCGAGGGTGACCTCCATGCCGCGCGCGTCCAGTTCGCGGACGGCGCCGACCGCGTCGGCGAGCTGCTCGCCGGCGACGAAGCGCTCCACCACCGGCTTGGTGACCGGGGCGGCGGCGACGATCTTACGCATCCGGTCGCTGCGGGAAGCGGCGAGGAGCACGGGACCCAGCACGGGGCACCTCCTGGGGATGTTCTTGTGGTGGGGCGCCGGGGGCGGCGGCATCTGCTGTTGCCCGCCTGCCCGGTGGGCGCGCGGGTGTACCCACCGTGAATCTAGGGACCGCTCCGATCCTGATCCATCGACACCTGTCACGCATCCGCACGCGCTGCTTCATACATCTGTATGAGAGGCTGCGGGCATGCGTGGGGACTACCAGACTCTGGTCGACGAGATCTCGGCCGCGCTGGAGGCGCCGGCCACCCTGGAGGACCGGGATTTCGGCCTGATCGCCTTCGGCGCGCACGAGGCGGGGGACGACGACGGGGCCGCGCTGATGGACCCGGTCCGCACCAGCTCGATCCTGCGGCGCCGGTCCACGGCGGCGGTGCGGGCCTGGTTCGAGGCGTTCGGCATCGCGCGGGCGAGCGGTCCGCTGCGGATCCCGCCGGACCCCTCGGCCGGGGTGGTGCGCGGGCGGATCTGCCTGCCGGCCCGGCACGGCGGGGTGGTGCGCGGGTACGTGTGGCTGCTCGACGACGGCCATCTGGCGGAGGTGGAGCTGGGCGGCCCCGGGGCCCCGGCGGACCCCCGGATCGCGCAGGCGATGGAGAGCGCCGACCGGATCGGTGCGCTGCTGGCGGCGGAGGCCCGCGCGGGGGCTGAGGCGGGGGCGCTGCTGCGGGAGCTGGTCGCCGGGCCGCAGACGGGGCGGGCGGCGGCGGAGGTGGGACTGCGGGCGGCGCTGGGCGCGGCGGCGGACGGTCATCTGGCGCTGGTGGCGGTGCTGCCGTGGGCGGCGGCCGGCCGGGAGGGCGCCGATACGCAGGGCGTGGTTCCGTCGGCGCCGGGGGTGGCGGCGACCTGTGCGGTACGGGCGCCCGGATCGCTTGCGGGGGGCGCCGGTGCGCTGGCCGCGCTGGTCCGGCTGCGGACGGCGGGCGGTACGGAGCCGGCGGTCAAGGCGGCGCTGCGGCTGCTGGAGTCACCGCCGGCGGCGCGGGGTCGTACGGGCGAGGGGGCGGCGCGGGCGGTCCGCGGCGCCGGAGTCAGCGACCCCCGCACCGGGCTGACGGACCTGGCGGCGGCCTGGCGCGAGGCGCTGGCGGCGGCGCGGGCGGCCGGCACCTGGTGGCCCGACTACGCCCTGGGCCTGG
>NZ_JBHSZO010000046.1:0-38575 GCF_042663125.1 Streptomyces polyrhachis
GGCGGTGGCGGGTACGCCGGCGTCGGCGTGCGCGGCGTACAGCCGGCGGATGCGGGCGCGCCACGCCTCGTACTGGCCGCGGCTGCCGGTCGGCGTGCCGATCGCGGCCAGCGCGGTGTCGGTCCAGGCGGCGGCCGTCTCGGGCGGGGCGCCGGTGAGCGCCTCGGCCGCGGTGCGGCAGTGCTCCGGCAGCGCGGTGCGCGCGCGCAGCCGCGCCGCGCAGGCGAAGGCGGCGCCCTGGGCGAGGTGTTCGCCGTAGCCGCGCGCGCTCTCGCGCAGGGTGCGCAGTTCGGTGACGTCGGCGCCGCCCGCGTAGACGGCGGCCAGTCCGATGCCGCTCCACAGGTCGGCGCGGCGCCGGTTGGGGAACTCCGCGACGCGCAGGGCGAGGGCCTGGGGGTCGGCGCACTCGTGGAACCACAGCGAGCGTCCCAGCCCCTGGTCGCGCAGGGCGAGCAGGCCGGGGGTGAGGCGGCGTTCGTAGCCCTGCGCGGCGACGGCCCGGTCGGAGTCGAAGAAGCCCTGGTGGAAGCCGAAGCCGTCCCAGGCCAGCCAGCGCAGCAGCGGGTCGCCGGCGCTGACGCCCTGCCAGGGGCGCAGCCGCAGCCGGGCGAAGGCCCAGCCGGCGCCGACGTGGACCAGGTGGGGGTAGTCGGCGCCCGGACCCGCCAGCAGGGCGCGCAGCCGGCGCCCGCGCGAGAGGGTCAGCAGGTCCAGCAGCGTGTACGCCATCCCGGCGCCCTCGAAGGCGAACCCCCGGAAGGCCGCCGGGATCCCCTCCAGCGCGCCGCCCAGCGCGTCGGCGTCACGGACGGCGGCGGCGTGGTTGAAGCCCTCCAGGAAGGCGCGCCCGGAGTCCTCCAGCCGCCGGCGGGCGGGGCCCGGGCGCAGGCGGAAGCGCCGCACTCCGAAGTCCACCTGGTCCAGGTCCTGGCGCAGCAACCGCCCGGGCAGCGCGGCGAACACCGCCGGCCACGCCGGACCCTGCGGCCGCGCCGTCCTCCCCGAGACGGTTGACTGCGCCGGCGTGGACGATGCTGGCATGAACGGCATCGGCACTTCCCCTCCTGCTGGTCCTGCTGGTTCATCCGCTGCGAGTATTAGCGTCGGGGCAATCGGGCGATGCCTTGATACGCCGTAAGGGTGCACTAGGGGACCACTTGCGACAAAAGGGTGAATCCCCGGGAGGTGCGCGGTGATTAACGGACACCGACTGGCTAAAGGGCGACGATGACAGCGCCGAGCGTGTCGTAGCCGGCTTACCGGGACCGGGAATTGGAGTCGGCCTCAGCGCCGACTCCGACCACTCGGAAAACAGCCCGTCCACACCAGCCGAAGAAGCCACACCCGCCAAAGAAGGTAGCCATGCTGGAAAACCGTCTGCTTGAGGTCATCATCATCGCCCTGGTCGTCATGGTCCTGTTCGGGGCGAAACGGCTCCCGGACACGGCGCGTTCGCTGGGCAAGTCGCTGCGCATCCTGAAGGCCGAGACCCGCGCCGGCCGCGAGGAGGCCGCACAGCAGGGCACCCCCGCCGCGCCGGCGGAGCAGCCCGTACTGCTCAAGGCGGAGGCCACCGTGCACAGCGCGCGGCCCGCCGCCACGGAGGCACCCGAGCGGGTGTGAGCACCGTGCCGCGCACACCGGTGCGCGCAACTCCCCAGGGCCCCGCGGCAGTTGCCGCGGGGCCCTGAGCGCGCACAGGCGCCCGCCGCGGCCACGGGCCCCACGCCGCCGTCGCGGCGAATACCGCCCGGCGGCGCCGGGGCGCGTAACGTTCATTTCGCCGCGGCCGACCGAAAGGCCGCGGCGTGCAATTCCGCAGCGAAGACCGCTGCCGCCCCTCGGTATTCACCGCGGCATCGGTCGGTTTACGCCACACGACGCAGAAACATTCCGCCGTCCGGATGACCCTGGGCGGGGCTTCGTTGCGTCGCGCAATTCAACGGGGCAGCGTGATCGCGTCGCGGTCAGCGCGAACCTGCCGAAAGGACAACAATGTCGCATCGCTCTAAGAAGTCGGCCCGCGCCCGAGTCGCAGCGGTCATCGCCGCTCCGGTGCTCTGCCTCGGATTCATGGCGCCGCAGGCTGCCGCTGCCGCGGCGGCTCCCGCCCAGGTCCCCTCCCCCACGTCGCTGTGCGGCCCCCACCCCACCTACGGGGGCTTCTTCTGTGACCTCAACGACATCGCCGGACTCGTCTCGGGTGTCCTGACCACGGCGCTGAAGCTCACCTGCCTCAACGAGCAGACGAACTTCATCATCTGCCGCGTCAACACGGACAACACCCCCTTCTCGGGCTGACGTCCGCGGGGCCCTGCGCCCCGTCAGCCGCCGGGGGCGGCGCGCGATCCGCGGGAGACCGCGGGTGGTGCGTCGCCCCCGGCGGCTTCGCGTGTGCCCCGCGCGCCGGGGATCGCGCCGCGCACGCTCGGCTCTGTGGGTGATAAAGCAGCACACGGCACCCCTGGACCCGCACGGGTCTTCTATACCGTTTCATATGAAAATCCATGGAAAGCCAGCGCGTTCCCATCCCCGCCGCCGCTCCATAGCCCGCCGGGCGGCCCTCTTCCTGGGCTGCGCGGGCCTGTCCGTCGCCCTGGCCGGCGGCCCCTCCCTCGCCGTCGACCCCGACTCGCCCCCCGCCCGCAGCACCGCCGCCGCACCCGGATCCCTGCCCGAGGGCTCCGACTTCGGCGCGTACCTCCACTACGGGCCGCCCGGCCTGGAGCGGATGACGCAGTTCAGCCAGTGGCTGGGCATCCCCGAGATGCGCGTGGCGCACACCTATCTGCCGGGCGACCTGTGGAGCAACATCGAGGGGCTGCCCGGCTTCCTGGAGCCGTGGGCGCGGTGGAAGCGCGCGCAGCCGGGCCGGCTCTTCGTCCTCAACGTGCCGATGATGGCCCGCAACGAGGAGAAGCTCTCCGACGACGAGGTCCGCCGGCAGCTGCGGTACGCCGCCGCGGGCCGCTTCGACGTCCACTTCCGCCGGCTGGCCGAGCGGCTGGTGGAGCTGGGCATCCCCGACACCGTGCTGGTACCCGGCTGGGAGATGAACGGCCAGACCTACAGCCACCGTTGCGCCCCCGACCCGCAGCGCTGGAAGACCTACTGGCGGCGCATGGTGCACACCATGCGCGCCGTGCCGGGGCAGCGCCTGCGCTTCGACTTCACGCCCAACCGGGGGCTCGACGCGATCCCGTGGACGCAGTGCTACCCCGGCGACGACGTGGTGGACATCCTGGGCATGGACACCTACGACCAGCCGCAGGGCATCACCTTCGACGAGCAGGTCAGCGAGCCCTACGGGCTGCGCCACCACGTGGAGTTCGCCCGGGCGCACGGCAAGCCCTTCTCGTACCCCGAGTGGGGGCTCTTCCGCAACGGCGACAACATGGCGTACGTACTGCGGATGCTGGCGTGGATCGACGAGCAGCGCCCGCTCTACCACACGCTGACGGACTACTGCCCGCACGGCCTGTGGCAGTGCACGAGCCACCCGAGGTCCGCGGCGCTGTTCCGGGTGTGGATGAACCAGGGCGGCGACGCGGCCCCCAGCGGCCCCGCGCTCCGGCCCTAACCGGCGTCCGCGCGGCGGTGGTTCTCGTTGGCCTGGGGGGCACGGGCCTGGGCGCGGCGGCGCAGGAGGGCCTTGGCGCGGCTGCGGGCCGCCGCCTCGGCCAGGGCGGCGGCGAGGAGGGGGGCGGTGCGGCGGCGGGCCAGCAGCAGGCGTTCGTTGACCACCGTCTCGGGGCGCCAGCGGTACTTGTACGGCTCGTCGCCGCGCAGCAGGCTCAGGGCGGCGCTGTGTCCGCCGGCGGCCTGCTCGGCGGCGGCCTGCAGCACCATCGTCGCCACGTCGGCCTTGCGTTCGCGCAGGCGCGGGTGGACGCCGTAGAGGTAGACGCCGGCCAGGCGCGGGGAGAGCAGGGTGAGGTCGACGGCGACCGTCTCGCCCTCCAGGCGGTACTCGCGTACCAGCGCCTCGCCCGTGCGGGCCATCGGCACCACCGAGCGCACCAGGTGCTCGGCGAAGCGCGGGCGCACGTGCTCGGGGGAGACGCCGCGGCCCTCCCACTGCAGCCGGTGCAGCTCCAGCATCCGGCGCAGGGAGTCCGCGGTCTCCTCGGGGGCGACGGCCTGCCAGGAGATGCCCAACTTGCCGATCTTGTTGAGCTTGTTGCGGACGCGCTGGGCGCGGTTGGCGGGCAGGCGGGCCATCAGGTCGCCCATCGGGGCGGGGGGCAGCTCCAGGCAGGCGGAGTCGGGCAGCCTGCGCCGCGGGCCGCGCCAGCGGCGGTAGACCTCCTCCACCGCGCTGCCGGGGCGCACCTCGCCGAAGTCGACCAGCGCGGTGCGGGCCGCGTCGCCCAGGGCGCGGGCGAGGGCGGTGGCCGCCTCCTCGACGGCCTCCTCGTGCAGCAGGACGTCGTTGAAGTCCGTGATGCCGCCGCCCAGCGGCACCAGCGCGGGCAGCGGCGCGGTGGTGCGCATCATGGGGGCGGCGGCCAGCAGGTCGCCGCCCCGCCGTACCAGGAACAGCCGCAGCCGGCCCGGGCGGCCGTAGGAGAGCCACCAGGAGTGCAGCCAGGCGTGGCTCTGGAACGGCGTCGCCCGGCGGCCGGCGTCCTGCAGCCGCCGCCAGGCCGGTCCCAGGTCGGCGAAGGCGCGCTCGTCGGAGCACACCTCCACCGTCAACGTGCCTGTCCCCCGGGCCCGTGGGGCGCGGCGGCTGTCGGGTGCGTGCATCAGCCCTGCTCTCGTACCTTCACGACCTTCGCCTGCGCGGCGGCCTTCGCCGCCGCGCTCTCGCTGGCGGTGGCCGAGCGCACCCGCGTGCCCGCGCCGACGCTCGCCGCGTCCTCCATCGCCGGGGAGGGCAGCGCGGTGCCGGTGGGCTCCTCCAGCTCGCCGTCGTCGCCCTCGCGGCGGGGGCGTACCAGCAGTGCCAGGCCGCCCAGCAGGCCGCCCGCGCTGCCGCCGACCAGCGCGGTCAGCGCCGGGGAGGCGGAGGAGGGCGCGACGGGCTCCAGGGCGCGGGAGAAGCCGACCAGCTTGATGCCGGTCTTCTCCGCCGAGGTGTTGGCGTGCTTGGTCAGCGCCTCGGAGACCGCCACGGCCATGGAGCGGGCCTGGTCGGGGCGGGTGGAGGTGGCGGAGATGGCGACCATCGGGGCGTCGGGCGAGGTGGACGCCTGGACGCTCTCCCGGAGGGTGGCCACGGGGACGTCGGCCCACATCTGCGCGTCCCAGAAGACGGCGAGCTGGGTGGCGACGCGGCCGTACGCCTGGGCGAAGCCGATCGCGGCGCTGGGGTCGGGGGCGCCCTTGGTGGGGACGGCGATGACGTAGCTGGTGGCGGTGTACTCGGGGGCCTTGACCAGCCCGTACACCCCGCCGATCGCGGCACCGGCGACCGCGGCGGCGGGCACGAGCCAGGCGGCCGAGCGGCGCCAGGGGGCGGGGAGCTTGTTCAGGGCGGTCAGCGGGCGGCGGGTGTGCCGGGCGTGCTTGTGGGTCATGGCGGGGTCACTCACTTCCGGTCTGGGTCCTGTCGGGAACGCTCGCGGCGGCGTAGACGTCCATCAGGCGCTCGGCGCAGTGCTCGATGCCGTAGTGCGCCACGGCCTCGGGGGTGGTGCGGTCGCCCGGGCCGGCCGCGTACAGCCGGCGCAGCTCGAGCGCGTACTCCTGGGCGCCGCCCTCGATCCGCCGGGCCGTGGGTACGGAGCCGGGTGGCAGGTCGGTGAGGGCGGGGGCGGTGGTGTAGAGGACGGGCAGGCCGGCGGCGAGGCCCTCCAGCACCGCCAGGCCGAAGGTCTCCGCGGTGGCCGGGGCGGCCAGCACGTCCATCGCCGCGAGGAGGGAGGGGACGCCGGGGGCCGGGTCCGCGGCGGGGTCGTCGGCGTAGGAGCGGGTGCCGGCGAACACCACCCGCTCCTCGACGCCCAGTGCCCGCGCCAGGCCGCGCAGCACCGCCTCCTGCTCGCCGCCGCCGACTACCAGCAGCCGTACGGGGGCGGGGAGTTGGGCCAGGGCCTGGATGAGGACCTCGAAGCGCTTGGTAGGCACCAGGCGGCCCACCGCGCCGACGACGAAGGCGTCCTCGGGCAGCGCGTAGTACGAGCGGGCCTCCTTGCGGCGGATCTCGTCGTAGGCGAAGCGGTCGATGTCGATGCCGTTGGGGACGGTGTGGATGCGCCCGGCCGGCACCCCCCAGCCGCGCAGCAGCTGCGCGACGGTGGGCGAGACGGCGACGGTGGCGCGGCCCAGGCGCTCGGTGGCGGTGTACAGGCCGCGGATGCCGGCGTTGAGCTCGCGGCCCTCCAGGGTGGTCTCGCACAGGGAGTGCTCGGTGGCCACGATCGCGCGCACCCCGGCCAGGCGGGCGGCGATGCGGCCGTAGAGGCAGGCGCGGTAGAGGTGGGTGTGGACGAGGTCGTAGCCGCCGGAGCGGATCAGCCGCGTCAGGCGGCCCAGCGCGCTCAGGTCGCGGTTGTGGCGCATCCCGATGTGCGCCACCCGCACCCCGTCGGCGCGCAGGGCGTCGGCGACGGGGCCGAGCGCCGCCAGGGCGGCGACGTCGCTGTCGACGGGCAGGTGGCGTACCAGGAGGCGCAGTTGCTGCTCGGCGCCGCCGACGCCCAGTGCGGTGATGACGTGCAGGACCTTCACGCGGGGCTCACCGCCCGTCCCCACACGCGCGCCAGGCGGCGCTTGAGCTCCAGGCGCAGCGCCGAGTCGTGCTGGCCGATGTGGATGCGCGGCAGGGCCAGGTCGCCGACGAAGCCGGGGTCGGGGGCGATGGCGCAGGCGTAGCGGTAGCCGGCCCGCTCCACGGCCGCCTTGACCCGCTCGTCGACCTTGCCGTACGGGTAGCAGAAGCCCTGCACCGGCACCCCGGTGATCTGCGCCAGGACGTCGCGGCTGCGCTGCACCTCCTCGCCCAGCTCCGGGTCGGGCAGGCTGGCGAGGTCGGCGTGGGTGAGTCCGTGCGAGGCGATCTCCACTCCCTCGTCGGCCAGTTGGCGGATGCTCGCCGCGTCCAGCAGCCGCTTGACCGGGCCGGTGTGCTCCCAGTCGTTCTCGCCGCCCAGGCGGCCCGAGAGCAGGAAGACGGTGGCGTTGCAGTCGTAGCGGCGCAGCACCGGCAGCGCGGCGGTGACGAAGTCGCTGTAGCCGTCGTCGAAGGTCAGTCCGATCAGTCCGCGCTCCTCGCCGCGGGCGCGGGCGTCGAGCAGCTCGGCGACGCTCACCCCGCGCAGGCCGCGCCGGCGCAGCCAGTCGAGCTGGCGGCCGAAGCGCTCGGGCGTGACGGTGATGTCGTAGGGGTCGTCCGGGCACGCGGAGACGGAGTGGTACATCGCCACCCAGGCGGCGGGTCCGCGCCCGCCGTGTCTTCGCGAGGGCGCCACGCGACCGGGATCCGTCGTGTTCGGCGATGCGGAGGCGTCAACGGCCATGGCGGGGCTTTCCTGTCAGGGAGCGGCGGACGGGGAGGAGGGCGGCGTGCGCGAGGGACCGGGCGCCTGCCGCGTCGAGGAGCAGGGCCAGCAGCGTGAAGGCGGCGGTGGCGACCGCGCCGCCGGCCGCGAGGGCCGCCGGAGGCGAGGAGAGGGATGCCGCGCAGACGTAGCCGGCGCCGCAGGCGCCGACGGCCGCGAGCAGCGGTTTGGCGATCCCGGCGGCGATGCGGCGTACGGAGACGGGCACGGTGTGCGAGCCCAGGCCGTGCAGTAGGAGCAGCGCGGTCAGGGTGATCCCGGCGGCGTTGGCGCCGGCGATGCCGGGCGCGCCGTAGGGGACGACCGCCCAGGCGGCGAGGCCGGCGGTGGCGGCCATGCCGGCGGCGGTGACGACGGTGGGGAACCAGGCGGCGCGGCCGGTGGAGAAGTAGATCCGCACCAGTGCGCCGACCAGGGTGTGGCCGAGGATGCCCAGGGTGTAGACCCGCATCACCGAGGCGGTCGCGGCGGTGTCGGCGGCGGTGAACGCGCCGCGCTGGAAGAGGAGTTGGATGATCTGCGGGGCGCAGGCCACGATCACGGCGGCGCCGACCAGGACCAGGGAGGCGATGAGCACCAGGTCGCGTTCGATGCGGTGGCGGGCGCGGTGCAGGTCGCCCTGGGCGATGGCCTGGGCCAGCACGGGGAAGGTGACGACGCTCAGCATCAGCGCCAGCAGCATCGGCACCTGGGCGACCTTCTGCGCGTAGTTCAGGTGCGAGATGGCCCCGGCGGGCAGGCCCGCGCCGAAGAAGCGCTCGATGAGGACCTGCGCCTGGCGGAAGAGCGCGCACAGCAGCACGGTGGTGATCAGCGCGGCCCCCAGCGGCACGGCGCCGCTCGCCTGCGTGGGCGCGTACTCCTGCTGCCCGCGGGTGAGGCGGCGCCACAGCGCGGGCGCCTGGACGGCGACCATCAGGTAGCCGCCGATGCCCACGCCCAGCGCGGCGGAGCGTACGCCCCAGTCGTCGGCGAAGGCGAGCATGGCGGTGATGATGGCGACGTTGAGGGCGACGGAGACGGCGGCGGGGGCGAGGTAGGAGCGGTGGGCGCGCAGCGCGGCCGAGCAGTAGCCGGCGACGCCGAAGGTGAGCACGCTGCTCGCCGTCAGCCGGGTGCAGTCCACCGCGAGGGAGGGGTCGGGCAGTCCGGGGGCCAGCAGGGGTACGAGCAGGGGGGCGCCGGCGACGACCAGCGCGCACACCGCGGCCAGTGCCAGGCACAGCCGGGGCAGGGTGGCGGTGATCAGGGCGCGTACGGGATCGGGGACGGCGCCCTCGGCGCGGCGGGCCAGCGCGATGCTGAAGGCGGGCACCAGTGCGAAGGCCATGCCGCCCTCGATGAGCAGCGTGGCGGCCATCTCCGGGACGGTCCAGGCCACCAGGAAGGCGTCGGTGTCGCTGCTGGCGCCGAAGAAGTGCGCGAGGGCCTGGTCGCGGCCCAGGCCCAGGACGGAGCCGGCGGCCATCAGGGCGGAGGACAGCAGGGTGGCCTTGGCGAGGAAGCGCCGGGAGGCCGTGCTGTCCGTACCCGGTGCGGTGTCCTTCCCCGCGCCCCGGCGCGCCGCGTGCCGGCCCCGGCGCAGCGGCGCGGTGTCCTGGGCCGCGTCCTGGGCCGCGTCCTGGGGTGCGGAGGGCAGCGGGCTCACCGCGGCGCCTCGCTCACCCGGGGGGCGCCGGTGGGCGCGGCGGCCGGGGACAGCGCCCACCAGGCCGCCAGGCCGAAGCCCAGTGCGGTCAGGGTGGTGGAGGCGCCGCCGATGTCGGCGTAGCCGAAGTCGAGGATCTGCCAGACCAGCAGCCCGCAGGCGGCCAGGGCGCAGTCGCGCCCGGCGCCGCGGTGGGCGTGCAGTCGGCGCAGCGCGCCCACCAGCAGGGCCAGCCAGCTGCCGGCCATCGTCACCAGGCCCAGCAGTCCCTGCTCGCTGAGGATGAGGAGGTACATGTTGTGCGGGGAGAGCAGGGGCTGGCGGTAGTAGGCGCGCCCGGCGCCCTCGGTGTCGCTGGCGGAGTCCAGGGCGAGGGGGGCGTGGCCGTCGCGGTGGGCGGGGAAGTCGCGCAACCCCACGCCCACGACCGGGTGTTCGGCCCACATCGCGCGCGCGGCGCTCCACAGCGCGTAGCGGTCCATCACCGACTGGTCGGGGGCGGCGGAGACCTGGGTGATGGAGTCGATGCGCTCCTGCATCATCGCCGTACCGAAGCCCAGGCCGCCGACGAGCACCACCAGGGCCGCGACGACGGTCACCAGAACCGTGGCGGCGCGCCGCAGTCCGCCCAGCAGCAGCAGCGCCAGGCAGGCCGCCGTTGTGGCGATCCACGAGCCGCGGCTGAAGGACATCCCCAGCGGGGCGAGTAGCGCCAGCGCGCAGCCCGTCGCGATCAGGCGGGGGGTGCGTTCGCGCGTGCCCAGGGCGAGGGCGGCGGCGGTGACCAGCCCGTAGGAGACGACGGCCGACATGCCCATCACGTCGGTGGGGCCGAAGGTGCCCACCGCCCGGATGTACTCGCCCTGGTAGGAGGCGCCGGTGGCGGTGAGGTACTGGTGCACCCCCACCCCGCCCTCCCACAGCGCGAGCGCCACCATCGCCCAGGCGACCAGCCGCGCGTCGCGGCGGTCGCGCAGCAGCAGCACCATCGCGGCCGGTACGAGGACGAAGACCTGCAGGTAGCGGCCCATCCCGGTGAGCCCCTCGGCGGCGGTGGGCGCCCCCGCCACGGCGACGGCGATCCCGATCACCGGCGCGCCCAGCACGATCGCGGCGCTGCGGGTCAGGGGCCGGCTCGCGCGGCGTACCGCGCTGACGACGGCGCAGCCCACCAGCAGCGCGCAGGCGGCGTCGGCGGGGGTGGCGCTGCTGGCGGGCATCCCGGGCAGGCCGATCAGCACCAGCACCAGCAGGACCGGCAGTACGGGGGCCCAGCGCCGCAGCAGTCGCGGCAGCGGACGGGCGCGGGGGGCGCGGGCGGCGACGTCGCTGCGGGCCGTACGGGCGGCGGGGACGGCGGGGGCCGGGTAGGCGGCGGTCACCGGTGCTCAACTCCCCCGGCGTACGGCAGCCTCGCGGTCGCGCGGCGCGCAGCGGTGGCAGGGAAAGTGCGCATGGGGGGCGTTGCCCTTTCGGTGGAGAGAGGCGGAACCAGCGGCCGGCGGCAACGGGAAGTGAGCACCACGCTTTCGATAGGAACTCGCCACGCCTGCTCGGTCACGTACCGGGGCACGGTTTTATCCGCCGGATTCAGAAGATGAAGGACACCCCCTGACCGCGCCTTTCCTTATTTATCTGAGAACCCGCCGGATGTGGCGAACCCACACGGTCGCCGCAGCCGGGGCCGTCCACGCGCGACCCGTATGGACGCGGCCGTCCGGGGTGCGGGGGGTGGTTGCGGAGCTGCGGGGTTGACGTGCGCGGGGCGGTGTCGGCCTGGCGCGGCCCGGACACGGCGGGAGTCCCGGGGTGCGCGGGGGCGCTGCCACACTCGTACGACCTGTGCAACAGATCTGTTCGTATGAGTTCCGGGATCGGAGTTTCCAAGCCGGGGGCCTGTCGTTAGCCACGGCGAAGTGAGACCTGGCAGGTAATGCCGGGACGTAATTCCCCTCCGGCAATCGCGCATTGCCCACGAAAGGAACCCCCATGAAGCAGCTGAAGGTTGCCGCCGTCGTCGTCGCGTCCCTCGCCTTCGCCGGTGCCGCCTCGCCCGCTTTCGCCGCGCCGGCCCCCGCGGCCGACCTCCCCGTGCTGGGCGAGCTGGACCTCCTCAGCAGCATCACCGGCCTCACCGGCGCGGGCCCCGTCTCGGGCCTGACCGGGCTGACCGACCTGACCGACATCGCGGGCCCGGTCACCAAGCCGGCGCTCCCCACCACGCAGGTCCTCGGCACGGGCAACCTGCCCGCGCTGCCCGCCGTGGGCCAGGCGCTTCCCCAGGCCCTCCCCCAGGCGCTGCCGCACACGCTGCCGCTGCCCAAGTGAGCCACCGTCCCTCCCGGCCCCCGAGCCCGGGAGGCGACACCTGGGGACGTCCCGCTTGATCTGCGCGAACGGGCCGCACACCGTGACTTCCGGTGTGCGGCCCGTTCGCGTACTCAAGGAGGCGTCAGCCCCCGCAGGGAGGTGTCAGCACTTCTTGCCCTTGCAGGCGTCCCCCCGCATGTTGGTGATCCTCACGACCTTCCCGTCGCCCTCGCAGGCGTTGTCACGGTTGAGCACGTAGGGCCCCGTCACCGGGTGCTTCGGCAGGACGAAGCCGTCGGGGACGTCCATCTCCACCAGGTAGTACGAGCCCGCCTTCAGGCCCTTGAAGACGCACTTGCCCTTCATGTCGGTCACGCAGTCGCGGACGAAGGTGTCCTTGTTCGGGCCCTTGCGCTGCAGGCCGGGCAGCCCGTTGCCCTCCTTCCACGCCTGGAAGACCACGCCGGGCAGCGCCTTGCCGAGCTTCTTGTCGGTCTTCAGCAGCGTCAGGCGCAGCGACTCCACCAGACCCGCGTCCTGGGTGAGGTCCTTGCGCTTGCCGGGGCCGAGGGTGACGACCGGGCCGCAGCCGGACAGCGGGGAGACGACGGAGTCGTTTCCGCTGCCGCCCGCGTCGCGCTTGGTGAACTGCATGCCCTTGGGCTTGGTGAAGCAGACGCGGTACTTGCCGTCGCGCAGGCCGTTGAAGAGGTAGTAGCCCGCCTCGTTGGTGGTCGCCGAGCCCAGCAGCTTGCCGTTCACGGCGTTGTAGAGCCTGACCTTGACGCCGGGCACGCCGCCCTCGCCCGCGTTCTGCCTGCCGTTGCCGTTGGTGTCGAACCAGACGCGGTCACCCAGGGCGTTGAGCGGCACCAGGCC
This sequence comes from Streptomyces polyrhachis, assembly GCF_042663125.1. Classification (NCBI taxonomy): domain Bacteria; kingdom Bacillati; phylum Actinomycetota; class Actinomycetes; order Kitasatosporales; family Streptomycetaceae; genus Streptomyces; species Streptomyces polyrhachis. Next base: position 12,346 of record NZ_JBHSZO010000046.1, read on the forward strand.
GGCGTCCAGGGTGAGGTTGTCGCAGTTCTGGATCTCCACCGCGTGCGAGCAGCCGTCCGCGGACACGGAGGAGTTGCCGCCCAGGGGGCCGACGCGCTTCTTGGTCCAGTTGTAGCCCTCGGGCCTGCTGAAGCAGACCTTGTAGGTGCCGTCCTCGAACTTCTCGAACGCGTACGCGCCGGCGTCGTCGGTCGTGGTGCTCTGGACCACCGCGCCGCTGCCCACGTTGACGAGGTTGGCGGTGATCCCCGGCGCGGCCTTCTCGCCGGGGCCCTGCTTGCCGTCGCCGTTGCTGTCGTACCAGACGTACTTGCCGATCTTGTTGGGCACGTTGGTACGGGCCGGCGCGGCCACAGTCATGGCGCTCGCGGCGGCGCTCGCCTTGGCGGGTGCGGCAGCCGGGGCGCCGCCGTGGGCGAACGCCTGCCCGGTGAGCGATCCCGCCGTCACCAGCGCCAGCGTGAGACCGCCCAGCCCGACGGCCTTGCGGCCCCGCAGCAGCGAGGCCGTCTTCGTGTCCCGGTACACCGTGTCGGTGCCTGGTTGAGCTCTGAACACTCTCTTCCTCGTCTCATGAGCGACCCCCCTGCGACCCTCGTATAGGAACATACAAATCAGTGTGATTCATTCGTTAATACGACTTATCGCGTGACGAGCTGACGTCCAGCCAGGTCCACCCGCCGAACCACCCCCCACGACACACCGGCACAACCGGTGCGGGTACGCCGCGCCGACCCGAACGGGCGTACGCCCTCGGGCTGTTCGCCGGGCTCTCCAGGCCGACGGCGATTCACCTGTTCGGCCTCACGCCCAGCTGGCCTAGCCGACGGAAACGTTCAGGTGAGGCTCCGGCATGTCGCCTGCGCATGCCCGCCGATCCGGCGGTGGGGCACTCAGGATCCCTCGCGGAGGCAGACGCCTGCGCCCGCCGCCGCGAGGGACGGTCCTGCGACGACCACACCGCCCTCCTGTTCGAGACAGACGTCCCGGACGGGGGCGCCCCGCGAGACGGCATCCGGAGACGGCTTCGAAGACGGAAGGCATGACGATGACTCATGTGTCCAGCCCGGCCAACCCGACGACGAACGGTGCGCGGCGCCGCCGCGCCGCGAGGTGGTGCGGCGCGGCGGCCACGGCCGGCGCGCTGGCCCTGAGCGCGAGCCCGGCCGCCGCGGCCGACGCACCGCCCGTCTTGTGGGGCGAGCCCGTCGTGCAGTCCGCGGAGTCGCTGCCCTTCATCGCGCGCAGCTCCTCCGGCGAGGTCTGGTTCGGCCTCAAGGGCAGCCAGGAGGCGCCCACCCACGTCCACAAGCTCGTCATGCGCGTCTACACCCCCGAGCACACGCGGCTGGTGGAGAACTCGCTCACCCCCGTGGGCGACGCCCCCGGCGGCTGGAGCTGCACCGGCGCGCTGGGCTCGGTGCCGATGGAGAGCGGCGGCGACCGGATGGAGTGCACCACCGACTACCACGGGGCGCTCCCCGCCACGGGGCAGGAGTGGGGCTGGAAGATCAAGGTCGCCGTGCCCGAGGGCTGGCCGATGCCGCCCGAGTGGGAGCAGAGCACCAACGGCTGGGCCGCGATCCAGGCGCACGGCGCCGACGGCGCCGCGTGGTCGAAGTCGATCAGCATGGGGCTGCGCACCACGAAGGGGCCCGACACCCCCGACCCGCGGCCCGCGGCGGTCTGGCAGCCCAAGCCCGCGCCGGCCGCCCAGCCGGACGCGAAGCCGGCCGAACAGCCCGCAGTCCAGCCCGCGGCCCAGCCCGCCGAGCAGCCCGCCGCCCAGCCGGACGCGAAGCCGGCCGAGCAGCCCGCGGCGCAGCCCGCGCAGCAGCCGGCCGCGAACCCCGCGGCCGGGCTGGGCGACCTCGGCGGCCTGCTGGCCCCGCTGCTGGGCCTGCTCGGCGGTGGCGGCGGCAGCCTGCTCGGCTGACGGCGCCTGCCACCGGCAGCCCCCGCAGCCCGCGAAGGCACAGCACGCTTCCGCGTGATGCCCGCCGACCGGCGGGTCGGCGGCGGTCGCCCCCGGGTCCTCCTCCCCGGGCGGCCGGCAACAGCGGTGCGTCCCACCCCGGTTCACCCCGGGGCGGGGTGCGCCGCTGTTGTACGTCCGCGCCCGTACCGCGCTCAACGGTGCCTCGATCCCGGTGGAGCGCGGGACGCCGCGAAGCGGTCCGTACGCAAAAAAGAGGGGCGGGACGGAACGCCCAGTGCACCTGGTCGTTCCGTCCCGCCCCGAGTGCGGCCGCCGGGTCCCTTGTGCGACCCGGTGCGCCCGCGACCCGCCCGCTATGCCAGGCGACGTACGGCCCGCTGGGGCATGGACACCAGCTGGCCGTGGTACTCGCCGAACACGCACCGCAGGTCACCGGCGCGGTCGCTGCTGACGTAGCCCCAGCCCTGCTCACACTGCTCCAGCGTGATCGGGGCGGGAGCGGCTGCGGGCTCGGCCGCAGCTGCCACACCGGGTACGGCCAGGGCAAGAGCCGCCAGCGGCATCACAACGAAACCGAGGCGACGAGAAGCGCTGAGCGCCATGACATCTCCAGAAGCTAGGGGACATTCCGCCAGCGCGAGTATTGCCGCGCAGGCGAGGCCCAGCACATCAATACGGACAAATGACTCCAAACGACCATAAAGCTCACCCCAACGGAACAGCAGGGCGAGCGCGCGGGGGCGAAAGCCCCTTCCACCGGTGCGCGGGGAGTCGGGGGTGTCCGGCGATACACCGGCGATATGCACCGCCTCGTAGCATCGGGGACATGCGTGTGCTGATCGTCGAGGACGAGCCCCTTCTGGCGGAGGCCATCCGCGACGGGCTGCGTCTGGAGGCGATCGCGGCCGACATCGCCGGGGACGGCGACACCGCGCTGGAGCTGCTGGGCGTCAACGCCTACGACATCGCCGTCCTGGACCGGGACATCCCCGGGCCCTCCGGCGACGAGGTCGCCGGGAGCATCGTCGCCTCCGGCAGCGGCATGCCGATCCTCATGCTCACCGCGGCCGACCGGCTCGACGACAAGGCCACCGGGTTCGAGCTGGGCGCCGACGACTACCTCACCAAGCCCTTCGAACTCCAGGAGCTCGTGCTCAGGCTCCGGGCCCTCGACCGCCGCCGTGCGTACAGCAGACCGCCCGTGCGGGAGATCGCGGGGCTGCGGCTGGACCCGTTCCGCCGCGAGGTCCACCGCGACGGGCGCCATGTCGCGCTGACCAGGAAGCAGTTCGCCGTGCTGGAGGTCCTTATCGCCGCCGAGGGCGGGGTCGTCAGCGCCGAGGAGCTCCTGGAGCGGGCGTGGGACGAGCACGCCGACCCGTTCACCAACGCGGTGCGCATCACCGTCTCCGCCCTGCGCAAGCGGCTGGGCGAGCCCTGGGCCATCGCCACCGTGGCGGGCGTCGGCTACCGCATCGACACACCGCCGCAGGCCGGGCGGGCCGGACCGGGGGGAGACGCGCGTGGATAGGCCGCCCGGGCTGAGCATCCGCGCCAGGCTCACCCTCAGCTACGCCGGGTTCCTCATGCTGGCCGGCGTCCTGCTGCTCGCGGCGGTGTGGGTGTTCCTCCTGCGCTACGTCCCCGAGCGGGCGCTCCTCGTCAACTCCGACACCACCACCGGCGGCGTCTTCCCCGTCCGCTCCAACCTCCTGCGCGTGTTCGCGCCGCGGGCCGCCGCCGTACTGGCGTTCCTGCTGGTGCTCGGCCTCGTGGGCGGATGGCTGCTCGCCGGGCGGATGCTCGCCCCGCTGGCCCGTATCGCCGACGCCACCCGCCTGGCCTCGGCCGGATCGCTCTCCCACCGGATCCGGCTGGCGGGCCGCGGGGACGAGTTCCGCGAGCTCGCGGACTCCTTCGACGGCATGCTCGAGCGGCTTGAGGCGCACGTGGCCGAGCAGCGCAGGTTCGCGGCCAACGCCTCGCACGAGCTGCGCACCCCGCTGGCGGTCTCCAAGGCGCTCCTCGACGTGGCCCGCGCCGATCCCGACCCCGACGTCGGCGCACTCCTTGACCGCCTCCACGCCGTCAACACCCGGGCCGTCGACCTCACCGAGGCGCTGCTCCTGCTCAGCCGCGCCGACCAGCGGTCCTTCACCCCCGAGCGCGTCGACCTGTCCCTCCTGGCGGAGGAGGCCGCCGAAACGCTCCTGCCCCTGGCGGAGAGGCGCGGCGCCACCGTGGAGACCTGCGGCGGCCCCTCCCCCGCCCTGGGCTCCCCCGCGCTGCTGCTGCAGCTGACGGTGAACCTCGTGCACAACGCGATCGTGCACAACCTGCCCGAGCACGGCGCGGTACGGGTCCGTACCCAGGCCCGCCCCGACGGCGTGGCGCTCACCGTCGAGAACACCGGGGAGGACATCTCCCCCCGGCTGGCCGCGACCCTCACCGAGCCGTTCCAGCGCGGCACCGAGCGCCTGCACAGCGACCACGCGGGCGTCGGCCTCGGCCTGGCGATCGTCGAGACCATCACCCGGGCGCACGACGGGACGCTCACCCTCACCCCGCGCGCCGGCGGCGGGCTGCGCGTCACCGTCGAGCTGCCGCGCGATCCCGACGGGCGCCCCTGAGGCGCCACCACGGCAGGTCCCGCGCGGCTCAGGGCGTTCGCGGTACGGGGCCGGGGTCGCTCGTGGGTGGGTGCGGCAGCCAGTCGCGGGTCGGGTCGTACTCCAGCCAGCGGCTGCGCCCCGCCTCCTCGGCGCAGGCGGCGGCGAGGGCGTCCAGCCCCGGGGACGCGTCTCCGGCGCGCCACAGCAGCGACCAGGCGTACAGCGGCGTGGGGTCGACCAGGGGGACGGAGCGCAGCCCGGGGACCTCCGGCAGCGGCACGTCCGCGGGCACCAGCGAGAAGCGGCGCGGCTCGTGCGCCACCTCGGCGAGGAGGTGGGCGAGCCCCAGGTTGACGCTTGAGGCCGTGTCGCGGATGCCGAAGCGGTGGGTGAAGCGGTGGAGGAAGTCGAGCCGGTCCAGCGCGCCGGGCGCCCACAGCACGCTGTCGCGCAACTGCTCCGGTCGCAGGGCCGGCCGGGCCGCGAGCGGATGGTCCGCGCTCATGACGGCGTCCACCGGTTCCAGGCGTACGAGGCGGTGTGCCAGCCCGGCGGGCAGCGGGGGGTGGACCCGGCCGAAGGCCGCGTCGATGTCGCCGCGCAGCAATGCCGTCGCCACCGACGGCAGATCGCGCCCGTGCCCCAGCACCAGCTCCCCGGCCCGTCCGGCGACCTGGGCCAGCGTCCGCATCGGCGCGTAGAGGTGCCCCCAGACGTCCACGCGCAGTGGACGCTCCCGCCCGGACACCGCCGCGACCGCGGCGTCGGCGGCGGCCACGGTCTGCCGGGCCGGCAAAAGGAAGCGCCGGCCGGCCTCGGTGAGGCTCACCCCGCTGCCGCCGCGCCGCAGCAGCTCGGTGCCGAGCAGGGACTCCAGCCGCGCGATCCTCTTGGACAGCGCCTGCTGGGAGATGGCGAGCGTCCCGGCGGCCCGGCCGAAGTGGAGTTCTTCGGCGGTGCGCACGAAGGCACGTACCTGCGCGACGTCGAGGTCCATGGCTCCCACCATAGGTGACAACCAGAAGTTGTCGGCTGTGCTCGGTCGTTGTTGGCTCGCGGGGCACGCGCGGGGGTTGCATCCCGGCATGAGCGCCACCGAACACCCCGCCGCCCGGTTCGCCGCCGACCAGTGGACGCGCGCCGTCGGGGCGGGAGTCGACCCCCACGAGTACCGGCACGTCACCGAAGGGCTCACCTCCCTCTCCGACTGGGGGCCCGCCTTCCTGCGCACCGGAGACGGCCACCTGCGGCGTGCGACGGACGCGGCCTCGTCCCTCTCGGCGGGCGGGCACCTGCTGATGGCCGCCCGGTGGTTCCACCTGGCCACCCTGGCGCAGTACGGGAGGGCGCACCGGGGCGCCGCCGAGGCGGATCGCGCCCTGGGGCGGGCCCTGGCCCTGCTGGAGCCCGGGGCGCGGCGGGTGAGCGGCGAGGGGTTCGCCGGGTGGCTGCGCGGCCCCGCCGACGCGCCGGGGACGGTGGTCGTCCTGCCCGGCCTGGACTCGGCCAAGGAGGAGTTCCTCGATCTGGCGTCCGCGCTGCTGGACCGGGGGCTCGCGGTGTTCGCGATGGACGGCCCCGGGCAGGGTGTGCTCGCGGCGGCCACGACCCTGGTGCCGGACTACGAGCGGGTGGTGGGCCGGGTCGCCGACGCCCTGGGCGCCACGCGCATCGGGCTCGCCGGCATGAGTCTGGGCGGCTACTTCGCGGCCCGGACCGCGGCGCTGGAGCCGCGGGTGGCGGCCGTCGCCACCGTCAGCGGCCCCTTCCGCCTCGACTGGGATCAACTGCCGCCGTCCGTACGGGAGATCATGGCCCGGCGTGCCGGTGGGACCGACGCCGCCCGCGCGTTCGCCCGCCGGGTGGACCTCACCGCGCTCGCGCCGCGCATCGCGGCCCCGCTGCTGGTCGTGGACGGGCAGGAGGACGTCATTCCCGGCGTCGTGAACGGCGCGCCCCTGGCCCGCGTGGCGCCGCACGGCACGTACCTGTCCGTCCCGCACGGCAACCACCTCCTGGGCAACGCGCGGCCCGACTGGCTGCCGCGGCTCGGCGACCACCTCGCGCAGGCCCTGTCGGGGGCCTGATCGACGCCGTGGCCGCCTAGACCGGTTGCGGCGCCGGAGCCGCCGGCACCTCGGCGCGGGCGCGCCACCAGGGGCGTGAGGCCAGCGCGGCCAGGGCGGCGCCGGCGGCGTTGAGCAGGACGTCGTCCACGGAGGAGACCCGGTCCAGGCGCAGAACGTACTGCGCGGTCTCCACCAGGAGCGAGCAGCCGGCCCCCAGCGCCAGGATCCGCGGCAGGGACGCCAGTGCCGCGAAGCGCAGCGGGGCGAGGAAGCCCAGCGCCGCGAACACCAGGAGGTTGCCGACGATCTGGACCATTGCCCCGTCCGCGAAGACCGTCCGCAGGTCGCGCAGCGGCACCAGGCTCACGACGGCGCCGTCCTCGTCGCCCGGCAGCATGATCATCCAGACCCACGGCAGCGTCCCGTAGACGATGCCGACCTCGGCCAGCGACCTCCGCCGCGCCGCCGGCACACCCCGGCCGCGCCGCCTGCGGGTCAGGGCCCACACCGCCAGCGCGGCCGGCGGCAGCGCGAGCACGGTGAGGAGCGCGATGCCGTTGAACGTGGCGAACCAGACGTACCACGTCGGTCTGTGCAGCGGCAGGGACAGCATCCGCAGCACCACGGCGGCCGGTCCGAACGCGAAGAACGCCGCGCCGAGGACCGCCAGCGCGGCGATCACGGTTCTGCGGGTACGGGGGGCGGGGGATGGCGGCGGCGCACTGTGGTTCATGCCGCCAGTTAAGCCAGCGGACCGTATCGCGGGCGTATGCGCCCCTAGACGGGGGCCGCCGCCGTGTAGCCGTGGGCGGTGATGAAGCCGGCCATCTCCGCGTACGCGGCCGGGTCCTGCGGGGTGAGGGTGCCCAGGGCGTCGACGTAGCGGTTGTACATGCAGAACGCGGCGGCGATCAGCACCGTGTCGTGGATCTCGGTGTCGGTGGCGCCCACCTCGCGCGCCGCCTCGATGCGCTCGCCGGTGACGGGGGAGCCCGACTCCTGGACGGCGTCGGCGAGGTGGAGCAGCGCGCGGAGCTTGGGCGTGACGGGCGCGGTGGCCGGGTCGGCGCGGACCTGGTCGACCAGCCCCCCGCCGCCCTCCAACTGCGCGGCGGCGAAGGCGGCGTGGGAGTCGGAGCAGAAGCGGCAGCCGTTGCGCTCGGAGACGCGGGCGGCGATCAGTTCGCGCTCGCCCCGGCTGAGGGAGCTGGGACCGCGCAGCAGGATCTCGGCCAGCTCGCCGAGGGGGCCGGCGGTGCGGGGGCGGTAGGCGAACAGGGAGACGATCCCCGGCAGTTCGTTCCCCAGGTCGATGTGCGGCATGGACGCCTCCTTGAGACCGGCTCGGCAAACGGCACCGCGCCCGGCCACCGGGAGACTTCGCCCCGGGCCGGGGCACTGTCAGTCTTCTCGCCACGGGCCGGGGCAAAACGCGCCCGTCACACCGGACGGGACGCCGGCTCCCGCTCCCGCGCCGCGAGGGGTGCGGGCCGCAGCCGCCCGCCCGCCTCCCGGGCCGCCGCCATGCTCGCCCAGGCGGCCAGGTCGACCAGGTGCGCGTCGGTCGCGCCGCCCGTACGGAACTCCGCGATGACGGACGGCCCCACCTGGTACGGGGCCAGCGCCACCAGCAGCGCCAGCTGGGCGGCCGGCCGCTGGGCGGGGTCGGTCCCGGCGAGCAGCGGCCGCGTCCAGCCCCGGCCGGGGCCGGGCGCGCGGCCGTCCCACTCCCGCAGCGCGCGCTCCACCAGGGCCCGTACCGGCGCGGCGACGGACCGCTCCCCCGCCGCCTCCATGACCGCCGCGACGCGGCCGCAGGCGGCGGCGAGGTGCTCGGGGGTGACGTCCGTCCACGCCGGCGGCGCCGCCGGGCCGGGCGCCAGCAGGGTCAGGGACTCCCCCGGCGCGCCGACGCGCCGCTCGGCGTCGCGGCGCAGCCAGGTCAGCACCGGCATGACGGCGCCCAGGGCGGGCGCGGGGACGCCGGGGGGCATGGGGAGGGGGCCCAGGAAGACCTGGGCCATGCGGTTGAGGTAGTGCAACAGCACGGCCACGGCGGTCAGTTCGGCCTCGTACGCGAGGTCCGGCAGGGGCGGGAGGACGGGCGCGGGGTGCGCCGTGCCCGGTCGCAGGAGCCCGGCGCGCGCCCAGTCGCCGGCCGCGCGTCGGTCCGTAGCGCCGTGGGAGTCCGTAGCGGGTGAACGGCGCGCGGGTGCGAGGGAGTCGAGCATCGCGGAGTGGACCACGACGCAGAACGGGCAGGCGTTGTGCTCGGAGACCGCCACCGCCACGGCCTCCTTCGCCGCCGCCGGGGCGCGGCCCGGCACGACCATCGCCTCACGCAGCAGCACCCAGCTCGCCGCCAGCACGTCCGGGCTCGGCGCGTGCAGGGCGACGGGCGGGGCGAGGAGGCCGAACTCCCCCTCCAGCGCCCGGTAGACGCGCGCGACGCGCGGCGGGGCGCTGCGCGGGGGTACGGGGCGGACGTGGCGGATCTGGGCGAGCGAGAGGGGGCGCAGCACCGCGCGCACCGCTCGGGCCACGGACATGGGCGTCCCCTCTCGCTCGTCGCCTGTGCTTACACGTAGGAGGTCAGGACCGTCAGGTTCATGGTCGACCAGCTGCCCTTGCCCTCGTGGGTGCGGTAGAGCACCGCGCCGTAGCCGCCCTCGCCCGCGTTGGGCAGGACGGTGTCGGGGGCCGTGTCGCCGTAGACCTTCATGTTGACCTGCCAGCGCGCCGTGCCGTTGGCGGGGATGACGGTGCCCTTGGCGTTGGACGTGCACTTCAGCACGGTCGTCTCGTACGCCTGGCCCTCGACACCGCCGTCACCGCGGCAGCTCCAGCCGCCCGGGGCGCCGTCGACGGGGGTGATGTTGGCCTCGGTGAAGCGGGTGCCGGCGGGGGCCCACAGCTCCATGTACATGCGGCCGTCGTTGAGGACGTCCGTGCCGCCGGTGTTCTTCAGACCGACGCGCGCGTATCCCGAACCGCCGGGCGCGATGGCCGCGTTGGCGTGGGGGTTGTAGTAGTCGCTCAACGCCGCGGCGGTGGGGGCGGCCGGAGCGGCAGGCGCCGCCGGAGCCGCCGGTGCGGCCGGTGCGGCCGGTGCCGCCGGTGCCGCCGGAGCGGCAGGCGCCTCGGCGGGCTTCGTCGTGCCCGCGCCCAGCAGGTCGCCGACCTTCAGCAGCTCGGTGAGCAGGTTCAGCGGGGGCGCCGCCAGCAGGTCCCCCGTCCCCGACTGCGCCGCGCTCGCCGGGGTCGCCCCGGCCAGCAGCGTGCCCGCCGCCACGGCCACCGCGCACCAACGCGCGGTCTTCCGGCCCGTCTTCCGCAGGTCAGACATGCTCCACAGCCCCTCTCCGTGTCCTCGCCGCCCAGCGGATGCAAAGCGGCGGTCAGCAGCGGCCAACGTAACTCCTCCCATCTATGGACGAATCGGCACACTCCAGGGCTTCATCAGGCGGCACACAAATGGCGCAGCTACCAACCGACATTAGAACAAATGGGTCTTATTGCCAGATCCTGGCGAAGGGATCAATAAATTGTCCGTTTTCTTCCGGTATACGTGATTCGACGCTGCCGGACGACCAGGTGTGTACCCACGCCGGGCGGCGGCTGCCCTGGGACGGCATGTGCTGCCCAATCATCGCTAAGAGAGGAACAACAGTCGCATGACTGAGGTTGAGATGACCGGCAGCGGGAGCGACCGCCGCGGTTTCATGAAGGGCGCGGCCGTCACCGCCGCCGCCGTCGGCGCCGGCGCTCTGGGTTCGGGAACCGCTGCCGCGCAGCCCATTCCGGACACCGGTCTGGGCAGTCTGGGCCAGATCCTCGGCGGCCTCATCCCGCTGCCGCCGATCGGCGTGGACATCCCGTGCAGCTGCTACGGCGCCAACGTCCCCCTGAAGATCAACATCCTGGGCGCGCTGACGCTCGACTTCAAGGGCGGCATCAACGTCTGCATCCGCACCAGCACGCCCGAAGGCATCATCGTCGAGATCCAGGGCCACCGGGTCGAGGCGGACACCAGCCCGTCCACCCCGAACTCCGGCACCCTGATCGCCATCACGATGTCCAACGCCACGCTCACGCCGCTGAGCGTGCTCGAGGCGCTGGGCAGTGGCGGGCTCCAGATGCTCATCTACCTGTCGCTGACCGTCGAGATCATCGACAAGGCGACCGGCGAGACGATCGGGATGTTCTCCACCGACCCGTCCAAGTACGCCACGCTCAAGGCGACCGACGTCAAGGCGTTCCCGCCGGTCAACCAGCTCTACACCCTGCAGGAGCCGGTCACGCTCTACCCGATGGGTGGCAGCGAGGCGGCGGGTACGGAGCCAGCCGGTGTCCTGGAGGGCTTCGACGTCATCGTCAACCAGAGCGAGGCGTGAGCCTGCCGGCGCAGCCCGCGCCGGCAGCTACGGGCGCCCCTGACGGGGCGTCCCCTCCCCGGAGTTGACAGTCGGGAACCAGCATCGCGCCCCCGCCGGACAGTCCTTGTCCGGCGGGGGCGCGATGTCGTGTGCGGGGGGCGTCCCTTGTGTACGGGGCGCCTACGGGCGCGTGCTCAGCCCCCCGTCGGGAGGGCCTTCGCCGCCTCGTTGTCGTAGAGCGCCTTCGCGCGGGCGTCGAAGACCGCCGCCCAGGTGACGCCCGCGTAGCGCGGGTCGGCGGGGCGGCCGCTGCTCACGCCCGTCTGGCGGTGGGCGGTGTCGTACCAGGGGCCGCCGCTCGCGCCGTCGGTCATCCGGCAGGCCAGCTCCTCTCCCCCGTACAGCAGCGACTCGTACACCACCCGCGCCGGGCCGTGGCAGTACTGGAGGCGCTCGCCGTCGAAGGGGCCGACCGCCGGGTAGCCGAACGCCCGCTTCTCCCCCGCGACGCGCTCGAACACCGCCTCGCGGGCGCCGACCTGGGCGTGCAGGGTGGTGTTCACCCCCGGCCGGGGGGCCGCGCGCAGGAAGGCGTAGTCGGCCCGGTTGTCCTCGCGGTCGCGCCAGGCGTCCGCGATGGAGCCCGAGACGACGGCGTGGACGCCGTAAGGGGCCTGGCCGTCGCGGTAGGCGGGGACGAAGGCGAGCTTGTCCATCCAGCCGCCCGAGCGGCGGTCGTGCACGCAGTGCGCCGCCGTGGCGATCATGTCGCCGGTGGGGGCGCTGACGGTGGCGGCCGTGCAGCTGGCGAGGTCTCCGGTGGCGGTACGCATGAACAGCCGCCCGATATGGCGCACCGTCTCCCCGCCGGCGGTCCACTCGACCCCGTCGACCGGGACCTGGCGCCGACTGGCGTACGAGGGGCCGGAGTTGACACCGGCGGCCGCGCGCATGCGCTGCGACGTCCAGTACGCGGCGGTGGCGGCCGGCGTACCGGCCCGGGGCAGCGGGACACCGGGGTCGTGGGGGGCCTGGGGCGTCTGGGGGGAGGTGCCCGGCAGCAGGGCGGCCGCCACGGCGGCGAGGGCGGGGAGCGTCATGATCATGGCTGCACGCTAACCGGGCGAAGGGGGCGGATCGTTCAGCCGCCCGTCGTGTTGGCGCCCCCGGTCCGCGGCGGCCCGGCCGGCGTCAGAGCGGAAACGTTATTCCGGCCTCCCGCATCGCCGTCGACGGCGGGCCCCCTTCCGAGCGCTCCGTCTTGCGTCCCCGCGAGGCCGGCGCCAGCGTGCGCGGGTCGACCGCCTCCGCGGGGGCGCCGGTGGCGTACAGGCCGTCGGGGACGCTGTCGCGGTCGTGCGGCAGCAGCCAGAAGACGCGGCGTCGGAACGTACCCGAGGAGCGCGAGGGGCGGGCGTCCGGGCCCAGGATCGCGTAGCCGATCATGCGGCCGTCGCGGTGGTAGGACGGCCTGCCCCGGCGGGTGGGGAGGCGGTCGAGGGTCTGGCGCACGTAGTCCAGGCGCGAGAAGTCCTCCAGCCACACGAGCTGGGTCTCGTGGGCGACCTCGTCGTCCGTGATCAGCGAGCTCACGCCATCCCCTCCTGGTCGGCGCGCAATCCGATGCCGGGGTAGTACTTGCGCTGGTTGGACAGGATCATTTCCTTCGGCGAGGCCAGCCCCACCAGTTCGCGTACCCGGGCCGCGAAGGCGCGCGAGGACGCCGGGGGCGCCCCCTCGATGGCGCACCAGGAGCGGTAGGTGGCGTACAGGCCGGTCTGCTCGGCGCGCAGCTCGCCGCCCAGCAGGCACGCCTCCTCCAGGAAGCGCCCCGTGTGGTCCTCGGTCTCGGCGTACGCGGTGGTGGCCAGGCGTACGCGCTCGGGGCCGGCGAGGTCCTTGGCGCCGTCGAGGTAGCGGCGGGCGCCGTCGATCAGCCAGCACAGGATGCCGGGACCCTCCTCGGTGACCAGCAGGTCGGCCAGGTTGTCGATCTTGCGGTGGTCGGGGACGACCCGCTCGAAGGGCAGCAGCCGCATCCGGCGCCAGAACGCGAAGCCGCCGGTGCCCACCTCGGGGCGGTGGTTGCCCAGCAGCCACAGGTGGTGGGTGGGCGTGAAGGAGAAGAAGTCCTGCCGCATCCGGCGGGCCTTGATGCGGTCGCCGCCGGTGAGGAGCTTCACGCGGGCCTCGTCGAACTTGTCGCCGGGCTTGACCTCCGAGCAGACGATCACGCGCCGCCCGTGCAGCTCGGCGAGGTCGGTGGGGTGGCCCTCGTAGGGGCGGTACATCAGGAAGCCCGGCGGGGCGGCGTCGGCGTAGTCGCCCAGCAGCTTCATCAGGACGTCCAGCAGGACGGACTTGCCGTTCTTGCCGGAGCCGAAGAGGAAGGGCATCACCTGCGCGCCGACGTCGCCGGTGATCGAGTAGCCGAGCAGCAGGTGCAGGAAGCCGATCATCTCGCGGCCCTGGGTGTCGCCGCCGAAGGTGTCGGTGAGGAAGCGCTGCCAGCGCGGGGTGGGGGCCGGGCGCGGGCCCACGGTGGTGCAGCGGGAGTGGAAGTCCTTGTCGGGGTCGGCGCTGCGCATCGCGCCGGTGCGCAGGTCGACGATGCCGGCCGGGGTGCACAGGGCGTAGGGGTCGGCGTCGAGCTGGGTGGCGGACAGGACCATGCCGGGGGCCGACTTGGCCTGGGCGAGCATGGCGTTGATGCCGGCGGTGGACAGGGCGCGGCGGCGGTGGGTCTGCATGGCGGAGCTGGTGTACGTACCGCGCGGGTCGGTGACGGCGATGGCCTCGGCGAGGTCGCCGGCCGCCCACAGCACGGTGTCGTCCTCGTCCAACTGCCAGTGCACGCCGTCCCACTTGTACCAGCCCAGGCCCGGCACGTGGCGGTAGTCGGCGGCGTAGAGCTTGACGAAGAGCTTGGCGTTTCCCCGGTCGGTGAGGCTGTCGGGCAGCAGCCCGGCGGCCGTGACGGGCCCCTCCTCCGGCTCGGGGCGCGAGGCGCTGCCCTGGCCGGCGCTCTGGGTGGGGACGGGAGCGGCGCGCGCGAGGATCTGGGCGGCGACCTGCTGGGGGTCGAAGGCCAGCATCGTCTGCTCGCTGTTGGGCATCGTCATCGGCCGCTGCCCAGGGTCAGCGGCCGGTGGGCGCCGGCGCTCAGGGCGCCGCGGATGATCTGCTCCGCGCGGCGCTCCTGGCCGGGGCGGGCCAGGGCGGCGGCCCGGCGCAGGGCGAGGGCGGCGGCCTGCTCGTCGAGATGCCCGGCGGCGATGAGGCCGCCGGCGGTGTAGGCGGCGCGGTTGAGCTTCTCGGAGAAGCCCGCGCCGTGCGCGGTGAGCGCGCAGGCGGTCACCTCCGCCAGCAGCGGGGCCAGCGCGCGGGCGCGGGGCCCCGGGCCGCCGGCGGCGAGCACGGCCTGGCGGGCGCGCGGGGGTACGGGCCGCTGCGCGGGCAGGGTGGCGCCCGCCAGATGGCCGGTGCGCTCGAGTTCGTACGCGAGCCAGGCGGGCAGCGGGGCGGGGGTCGGGGCGCCGGACAGGGCGGTGTAGGCGCCGGCGGTGGTGCGGGTGCCCGGGGCGATGATGTAGCCGCCGTGGGCCCGTACGTCGACCTGCCAGGCCAGCGCCCGGCCGCTGCCGGAGCCGGTGGAGCACTGCCAGCGGCGCCCGTCGACCGCCCGGTACCAGACGTGCAGCCCGCCGGAGGGGGTGCGCACCCGCAGGGTGGCGGCGTCGTCGGCGGGGCTGGCGACGCCGCGCAGGGCGGAGAGCACGGCGAGGGTGTGGAAGCCGGTGGCCAGGCCGGTGAGGTCGACGTCGTCGGGCATGGGGATGCCCGGCAGCAGGCGGTCGCGGGGCGGCAGCGACTGGGTGTGGGCGTCGATGTCGATGACCACCAGGCGGGCGGGCCCGCAGGAGACGCCGACGCCGAACTGCGGAGCGGCGCCCCACCAGCGGTCGATGCGCTCCTCGTCGAGGGTGGCGGCGTGGAAGCCGTGGCACCAGCGGCCCTCGGCGAGGCAGGGGCAGCCGTGGCGGGTGTGCCCGGGGCGGCGGCATGCCTCGCAGTTGGCGGCCGGTGTCTTGCGTCCGGCGGCCAGCGGGAGTACGGGCCAGCCCAGCGCGGCGCAGCGGTGGGCCAGCGACCGGGCGGCGCCCGGGGGGGTGCCGACCGGGGTGCTCGGGGGGGTGTTCCCGGGCGGAGCGCCGCGCGTTGAGTCGCTGCGCGAATGCCGCAGCTCAGCAGGCATCCCCATACTCCTTGAGCGACCGAAGCGACCGAATGACGGGCACAGGCTAGCCAAGCGGGGCCCGGGGAGGAGCGCGACCCGCGCGGGCGGCGGCGGGTTATCCGGAGTTCGGTCGCTGGGGTCGCTTCGGTCGCTGGACGGCGTTGATATCACTTACCCCGGTGGGGAGTTACGGCCCGTCAGGCGCTGGGGAGGGATGGGCGTTCTCCGGGCCCGGATCAGCGACCGAAGCGTGCGGCAGCGACTGAAAGGGGCTTGGGTAGCTCTCGTGGGTCTCAGAGGAAATCGCAGGTCAGGGTAGGTCTGAAAGGCTAAACAGCGACTGAAGCGACTCAAGACGCCTATCTATAACGCACACGCGCACACACGCGAATGTCTTCATATATAGGCACCTTGGGTCGCTTCAGTCGCTCCCGGGCCCAGCTGAGCCCCGCTGACCTGCGGGTTTGTCCAGCGACTGAGCAGCTACCGAAGCTTTCGCCGGGTAGCTGCCCTTCAGTCGCTGACCGGCGACGGGAACACGTGAGCGAAGAGGGACGCAGCGACGCAAGCGACCCAAGCGACCGACCGCCGGGGTCCGTTGGGCGCCCGTAGGCCGGGGACGACACCGGGACTGGGTCGCTTGGGTCGCTTGCGTCGCTCCCGGACGCGCGCGGCGGGCGCGCGCGGCAGGCATGAGATCGTCTTAAACGAACCGTGCAGGTGCGGTAAGTGGACACAAGGGGCATTCGGCAGCGACTCTGGACCACCAATCCCACCCGCCTCTTCCGCCCCAGGAGTCACCCCGTGCGCGCCACCGTCATCCGCGGCCCCCAGGACATCCGCGTCGAGGAGGTCCCCGACCCCCGTATCCAGCAGCCCACCGACGCCGTGGTCCGGGTCGTCAACGCCTGCATCTGCGGCAGCGACCTGTGGGCCTACCGGGGCGTCGCCGCCCGCGAGGCCGGGCAGCGCATCGGGCACGAGTTCCTCGGCATCGTCGAGGAGACCGGACCGGCCGTCCGCGGCTTCGCACCCGGCGACTTCGTGGTCGCGCCCTTCGTCTGGTCCGACGGCGTGTGCGACTACTGCCGCGAGGGCCTGCAGACGTCCTGCCCGCACGGCGGCTTCTGGGGCCAGGTGGGCTCAGACGGGGGCCAGGGCGAGGCCGTACGGGTGCCCTTCGCCGACGGGACCCTCGTCCAGCTGCCCAAGGACGCCGCCACCGACGAGGCGCTGCTCCCCGGGCTGCTGGCGCTCTCCGACGTGATGAGCACCGGGCACCACGCCGCCGTCAGCGCGCGCGTACGGCCCGGGTCCACGGTCGCCGTGGTGGGCGACGGCGCGGTCGGCCTGTGCGGGGTCCTGGCCGCCCGCCGGCTGGGCGCGGAGCGGATCATCGCGCTCGGCCGCCACCGGGACCGTACCGACCTCGCCCGCGCCTTCGGTGCCACCGACGTGGTCGCCGAGCGCGGCGAGGCGGCCGTCGAGGCCGTGCGGGAGCTGACCGGCGGGCAGGGCGCGCACGCGGTGTTGGAGGCCGTCGGCACCGAGGAGTCGATGCGCACCGCGGTCTCCCTCGCCCGCGACGGCGGCACGGTGGGCTACGTCGGGGTGCCGCACGGCGGGAGCGCGGGGGTGGACATCAGCCAGATGTTCAACCGCAACGTCGCCCTCGCCGGCGGGGTCGCCCCGGCCCGGGCGTACATCCCCGAGCTGCTCCCCGACGTCCTGGAGGGCGTCATCGACCCGGGCGCGGTCTTCGACCGCACGGTGGGCCTGGACGGGGTGCCCGAGGGCTACCGGGCGATGGACGAGCGCACGGCGCTGAAGGTCCGTATCGCCTTCTGAGGCCCTGCGTTGCGAGGCCCCGCGCCGGGCCTCAGCGGCGCCCGGCGGAGAAGCCGCCCGCCTGGGCCGGCGGCGAGGTCAGCGCCGCGCCCTGCCCCAGCTGCGAGCGCGGCGTCTTGCGGCCGGCGACCGTCGCCTCGACGGTCAGCGGGTCGATCGCCTCGCCCGGCGCGCCCTGGCGGTAGATGCCCTCGGGGTCGTCGGAGCGGTCGATGGGCAGCACGAAGAACACCCGGCGGCGGTAGAGGCCGCTGTCGGGGTCGGCCTCCGCGCCCTTGCCGAGGATCGCGTAGCCGACCATGCGGCCGTCGCGTTCGTAGCGCGGGCGGTTGCCCCGGCGGGGGGTCTTGTCGAGCGCCTGGCGGACGTAGTCGAACTGCTCCGGCGGCTCGATCCAGTGGATCTCCAGCTCGTGGGAGAGGGCGTCCTCGTTCAAGCCGAGTAGCGAACTCATGGCCGCGGCCCTCCTGGTGGTCTGCGGGAGGGGCGGGCGGGGGCTCGTCCGTCCCGGGGGTGGTGACTGGTGGCGCTGTGCGAAGCCGCCCGGGGAGCGGTCCGCGCGGCGGTGGGGGCGCCGCCGTTCGGGGCTCTATCGTAGGCGTCCCCCGCGATAGTACGAAGTACGCACGGGACGACCGGGTGCTTCGGCGGCGGCGGGAAGCCGCTCCGGGGCCGGGCGCGGCGCCCGGCGGGTGGGTTCGTACGCATACCGGCTCCTCTACTCCGCCGCCAGGCCGATGCCCGGGTAGTACTTCTTGCCGTTCGACTTGATCATCTCGGCCGGCGAGGCCAGCCCGATCTCCTGGCGCACCCGGTTGGCGAAGGTGCGCGCGCTCTCCGGCTTCACGCCCTCCGTGCCGCTGCACCAGCTGCTGTACGCGCCGTAGAGCACCCCCTGCTCGACCCGCAGCTCGGGGTTGAGGTCGCGCAGGCAGCACTCGGTGAGGAAGCGCCCCATGTGGTCCTCGGTGGCCGCGTAGGCGTCGGTGGCGAGCTGGACGCGGTCGGGGCCGGTGAGCGGGTCGCGGGTGCGCAGGTAGCGGCGGGCGCCCTCGATCAGCCAGTGCAGGATGCCGGGGCCCTCGTCGCGGACCAGCTCCAGCGCCAGGTTGTCGATCTTGCGGTGGTCGGGGACGACCCGCTCGAAGGGGATCAGGCGGATGCGGCGCCAGAAGGCGAAGCCGCCGGTGGTGACCTCGGGGCGGTGGTTGCCCAGCAGCCACAGGTGGTGGGTGGGCGTGAAGGAGAAGTAGTCCTGGCGCATCCGGCGGGCCTTGATCTTGTCGCCGCCGGTCAGCAGCCGCACCCGGGCCTCGTCGAACTTGTCGTTGGGCTTGAGCTCCGAGCACACCAGGATGCGCCGGCCGTGCAGCTCGGTCAGCTCGGTGGAGTGCTCGCTGAAGGCGCCGCGGTCCATCAGGAAGCCGGGCGGGGCGGCGTCGGCGTAGTCGCCGAGGATCTGGATCATCGTGTCCAGCAGCACCGACTTGCCGTTCTTGCCCTGGCCGTGGAGGAAGGGCAGCACCTGGCCGCCGACGTCGCCGGTGATCGAGTAACCCAGCAGCAGGTGCAGGAAGTCGATCATCTCCTTGCCCTCGGCGTCGTCGCCGAAGGTGTCGGTGAGGAATGCCTGCCAGCGCTCGGTGGGGATGTCCTGCGGGGCGACGGTGGTGGCGCGCGAGTGCAGGTCCCGGGTGGCGTCGGGCGGGCGCAACTCCCCCGTGTGCAGGTCGACGACGCCGGCGGGGGTGCACAACACGTAGGGGTCGCCGTCGAGTTCGTCGGGGTCGACGGCCAGCTCGGGGGCGGCGGTGGCCTGCGTCAGCAGCGCCTTGATGCCGGGGGTGGACTCGGTGCGCCTGCGGTGCAGGGCCAACTCGCGGTCGCTGAAGCGCCCTTGGGGGTCGCTCTGGCAGATGCGCTCGGCCATCTCGCCGGCGGCCCACAGCGCGGCCTTCTCGCCGCCGGAGCGCTTCCAGCGGTAGCCGTCCCACTGGTACCAGCCCAGGCCCTCGACGTGGCGGAACTGGTCGCGGTACATCTCCACGAAGAGCTTGGCGTTGCCCCGGTCCGTCAGCTGCAGCGGTACGAGCGCGGGCAGCGCCCCGCCCTTTGCCGGACCCTCCTGCGGCAGCGCGTCCCTGGGCCGCGTACGGGCCGCCGGGTCGTACTGGTCGGGCATGCCGGCGTGCTCCGCGCCGGGGTACGCCTGTCCGGTGGGGGGTTGTCCGGTGGGGGGTGCGGAAGTCGCCGTCCGGGTCTGGAAGTCGAGCATCTGCTGCGCGGCGGCTACGGCGTCGAACCGCGTGTCCTCGGCGCTGCTCATGATCGTCCTTTGGGGTGGAGCGGGCGGGCGGCCCCTGCGGCCATTGCGTCGGCGATGATTTTTCTGTTGCGTACGGGCTGACGTGGCCGCGCCCGGCCGGCTGCCTCGTTCAGCAGCTCTCTCGCCGCCGCCTCGTCGAGGTGCCCGGCGGCGGCCAGGCCGCCCGCGGTGTAGGCGGCCCGGTTGAGCTTCTCCGAGAAGCCCGTGCCCCGGGGAGCTGCGGCGCAGTCGGCCACTTCGGCCAGGAGGGGCTCCAGCAGCCGGGTGGCTCCCCCCGGGCCCGCGCCGGGTCTGCCGCGTCCGGAGGCGGCGGCGGGGCGGGCTCTGCGGGGCGGGGCGGGGGGCTGCGATCCGTCCTCAACCCGGTGGCCGGTACGGACGAGTTCCGCCTCCAGCCACTGCGGCAGCGGGGCGGGGGTGCGTACCGAGCCGATCGGGCGGTACTCCCCCGCCTCCGTGGCCGTGCCGGGGGCGACCACGTAGCCGCCGACCGCCCGGACGTCGACCTGCCAGGCCAGGGCCACCCGGCCGCTGGAGCCGGCGGAGGAGCGCAGGCGCGGGCCCGCCGCCCGGTACCAGACGTGCAGGCCGCCGGAGGGCGTGCGCACGCGCAGCGTCCCCTCGTCCTCGGCCGGGTCGGGGCGGCCCCGGTAGGCGGCCAGCAGGGCGAGGGTGTCGAACCCGGTGGCGAGGCCCCGTAGATCCACCCGCGCGTCGATGGGGATCCCCGGCAGCAGTCGGTCCCTGTCGGGGGGCGGCGCCTGGTGGGCGTCCACGTCGATCACGACCAGGTCCGCCGGGCCGCAGGCCACTCCGACGCCCAGGGTCGGCTCCGCGCCCCACCAGGTGTCGATGCGGGCGGGCTCCGTGGTCGCCGCGTGGAAGCCATGGCACCAGCGGCCGGCGGGGATGCAGGGGCAGTCCGCCGCCTCGTGGTGGCGCTCCCGGCACGTCGGGCAGTTGCGCGCGGGCGTCTTACGGCCCGGAGCGAGGGGGTGCACAGGCCAGCCCTGGCCCGCGCACCAGCGCGCCACCTGGTGTGTCCGCACGTCCCCTTCGGGGCCTGCGGGGCTGCTGCCACCGACAAGCGACACCGGTCGTCCTTCGTGAGGGTCTGAGGTCCGATCGTCCAGTCCCTCGGGAAAGAGGCTGGCCAGGGGCCACTCTCTCCGCTGCAGAGGGACTGAAGGGACTGAGTGTCCCAATGGGACATCAGAGCCTAGCGCACGGTATCGCCCTCACGCAGTTCTATCAGGCTCTCAGTCCCTTGGGTCCCTCTTACGGGGTGGGAACCCCCAATCGGCCAGCTCGGGCCGGGGTCGGCTGGGAGGTGTGTGCGGGTCTCAGCTCTGGTGTGCGCTCCGCGCGGGGCCTGCGGGCGGCGGGGCTGGGCGCAGGGATCGAAGGGTCTGCCGGACCCTGTCGGTCTCTGGCTTCAGTCCCTGACAAAACCGCAGGTCAAAGCGTTTTGGAGGCGCTGACAGGGACTGAAGGGACTGAACTCGCTAATTATCAGCGCTTCAGGTGTATAGAGGGTTACCCCTATAGGTTTATATGCGCGGGCACATACACGCACACACATGATGGTTATAACTACAGGGTTGAGTCCCTTCAGTCCCTGATTCGGTCTGTTAAAACGCTCTGACCTGCATGTTTGTCAGGGACTGAAGCCCAGGGACCGAGAGACCCTTCGATCCCTGATCCGAGGGTCGGCGGCGGCTTGGGCGGCTTCCTGTCGTACGGGCGAACGAGGAGAAGCACGCAAGTGCGAGACCCGGCGGACGCGAGGCAGGGACCGAAGCCGATAGAGAACTCAGTCCCTTGAGTCCCTTCGATCCCTGCCCGGGGAGTCGCCCCGCCGCCCGCAGGCCCCGCGCGGAGCGCGAAGAGGGTCCGAGGCCGGCGGCAGGGACTGATGGCCTTAGCGGTAGACACGCAGATAGTCGGCCTTGAAGTGGATCGGCGCCAGATCACGTGGTGCGGGATGCCAGGTGCCGGCGTTGAGTGAGAGGGTCATGACGGGGTACGCCGACCAGTCCTCGGGAACCCCGCGGCTGTCCTGGTAGACGAGCGCACCGTCGATGTACCAGTCGACCGACGACTTGCCGAGCTTCACCCCGATCCGGGTCCACTCCCCCGGCTCGGGCACCGGGGCGCGGTGGAAGTTGGCGGAGTAGCGGACGTGGTTGCACTGCTCCAGCAGATCGGGGGTGTCCGCGTGGTACTCAAGGATGTCGATCTCACCCCCGCCTTCCTTCCACGTCCACACCGAGGCCCAGGCCCCGACGCTGGTCGGCAGCTGGACCCGCGCCTCGACGTAGTCGCCGGTACGGACCTGGAAACCCTCCGCCGAGCGCTCCGTGGTGATCAGCCCCGTGGTCCAGGCCCGTCTGCCGTTCTCCAGGACCTGGGGCGCGGGCCTGGCGACGAAGTCGGCCACTCCCCCGGAGACCTCCACCGAGTCAGGATCCACCCAGTCGAGCTTGCCGCCGTCGGGATTGCGGTTCCAGTAGCGGTAGGCGGAGATACCGGTGGTGGTCCACCGCTTCCCCGGGGTGAGGGGCTCGTTGAACTCCTCGGCCCACACGGGCTTTCCCCCTCCGGGGACGGCGGCGCGTCCGCCACCGCCGGTGACGGTGAACTTGCTGTGCTCCAGCTCGTGGTAGCCCGTGTTGTCGACGTACCAGCCGAACTGGGTGTAGGTGCCGGCGGGGAAAGTGCGGCTGCTCGGGGTGAAGGAGTGGCCCTCAGGACAGATGCGGACGTCCTTGGAGACGCGGGGAGAGCCGACCTCGTTCCACAGGGCGTCGCGGACCGACACCCCCAGCTTTTTCACGGTGACGCACGTCGGGCTACGGGTCTTCAGGGTGGTGGAGACCGAAGCACCGGGACGTGCGGCGGTAGGAGTGAGTGATACCCGGGCGATGCGTTCGACCGCCTCGGCATGTCCCGGGCAGAGTGCGACCAGCAGTGTGGCCGCCGCCAGCGCGGCGACGGGGCTCTTCTTCATGGAGACCTCCGGAGTGCTTTCTGATCTTGGAGGCAGTGGCGGACCGGGAGGGGAATTGCCCGGATCACGTCCATCGGAATAAACCCGTTCGTGTGACCAGCAGACAAAAGAGCTGGGCCTTCTGGAGCAGCGACACTCCCCCACGCCTCCGGACCGGCTAGGGAGTCTCCCCCTCAACGCGCGGGCGCGGCCTGCACTCTGCCCGGTATATGACGGTGCGTCAGTTATCGTGCCCGATAAGCGCTGCGGGTCGGGCGGGCCCGCGAGACCCCGGAGGAGTGCCCGTGCTGCGTAGGACCCTGACAGCGATGACCACGGTGATCGTGGCGGCCGGCGGACTGGCGACGGGAGCGGCGCCCGCCGCCGCGATCGCCGGCGGCGGTGACGCAACGCCGCAGACAGCGCCGTACCAGGTCCGGCTCGACGTCGGAGGCGAGTTCGTCTGCGGAGGCTTCCTACGGGACGCCACGACGGTCGTCACCGCCGCGCACTGCGTCGACCGGACTCCGGCCGAGGCGGTGACCGTGCACTTCGACGGACTGGACCGTACGCGGCTGGCCCAGTCCCGTACGGTCACCCGCGTCCTGGCGCACCCGGGATTCAGCTGGCGCAGCGGAGCCAACGACGCCGCGCTGCTGAAGCTCTCCTCCCCCGTCACCCCCAGCTCCACCGTCGGCTATGCCGTCCTGGCCGGCAGCGCACCGGCCGCCGGTGCGGACTTGACGGTAACGGGCTGGGGCCGGACGAGCGCGGGCGACCTCAGCACTCCCCTGGCACTCAAGTCGCTGAACGAGCGGGTCGCTCCCCGGGGCGCCTGCCAGTCGTCGGGGCTCCTTTCCTTCCTCGGGCTGGGAGCGAGCGGCGGATCCAGCAGCACGCTGTGTGCGACGCCGCTTCCCGGGGCGGGCTTCTGCGCGGGCGACAGCGGAGGGCCGGCGAGCGTCAACGGCGCGGTGGTGGGGATCGTCTCGCGCAACAAGGGCTGCGAAAAGCCGGGTTACGACATGTACACGAGCGTGAGTTATCTGCACGGATGGCTGAGCCAGCCGCTCTGAGTCCACCTCGAATCCCGGGTCATCACGCCGTGATGGGTCGGTGGAGCTCTCCCCCGGGCCCCCTCCCCTCCCCCATCACGGCGTGATGACCCGAGAGCTTCGACCTCTCCCTCATCACCTCCCCGTCCAAGCCCAGACCCATCACGCCGTGATGGGTCTTTCTGTGGACTCACTCCCCCACGAGACTCAACCCATCACGGCGTGATGGGTTGAGTCTCCACACAGGGGTCATCACGGCGTGATGGGTCGCCCCCATCACGCCGTGATGAGGGGCTGCGTTCACCCATCACGCCGTGATGGGTGAAGAGGACGTGCGGCACCCCATCACGGCGTGATGGGTGGGCTCGTGATGAGGCAAAGGACCCATCACGGCGTGATGGGGTGGAGTGCGTGAGACCCATCACGGCGTGATGAGGCTCTTCCGGTGGCTACCCATCACGCCGTGATGGGTAGCCAGATGGGGTGAAAGCGGAATCCGCACCCGCGCGGAGTCGCCAACTGGCAGGCTCTTGATAACGCTGTTGCAACGCGGGCCCCCGATTCGGGGCGCCGCCTCGGGTGTTGGAGTGAGGACGTGGGACGATGCATCCCGTAACAGGGGGACGCCGCCGTGCGGACTAATCAGGAGATTTCGCTCGTGCTCGATGATGATGAAGAAGTAATGCCCGAGTACGACCGTGACGCCCTCGGCGCCACCTTCGCCGTGGGTAACGGCAAGGGCGGCGTCGGAAAGACGACGGTCGTCTCCAATGTCGCTGGACTCGCAGCCGCAGATGGTGCCCGAGTGCTGATCGTGGACATAAACGGTCAGGGCAACGTGGGCCGTGATCTGGGCTATCGGGACAGCCCGGAGGACGACCGGGGCAAGGGGCTCGTGGACGCGCTGGTCCACGGCAAGCCGCTGCAGCCGATCGCCAATGTGCGACCCAACCTCGATGTGGTGCCGGGTGGTGAGTACGTCAGCGAGCTGCCGGACATGCTGCGCCTGGCCTTCCCGAAGCAGAAGTTCCGGCAGGTGCTGGCCCTGGCCATCAGCCTGGCGCCGATGGCCCGCCAGTACGATGCGGTGTTCATCGACTCGGCCCCGGAGAACCCTCCCCTGGAGCAGCTCGCCCTGGCCGCCGCCCGCTGGATGATCGCGCCGACGAAGTCCGACGCCGGCTCCATCAAGGACGGACTCGGTGACATCGCGCGGCAGTTCGCCGTCGTGCAGCGCAAGGTGAACTCCTCGCTGGGGCTGCTGGGCGTGGTCCTCTTCGCCTCGGGCTCCCGCTCCAGCCAGATCCGCCGCCGGGCCCGGGACAAGATCGGTGAGGTGCTGGGCTCCGACTTCTACATGTTCGAGTCGACGATCCGGCACGCCGAGGCCGTGGGCGTCGACGCCCGGGACCGCGGACTGCTGGTCCACGAGCTTGAGGTCGCCGCCGCGAACAACCCTGCCTTCTGGGAGCTGCGCGCGGGCGACTCCGACAAGCCGGTGATCTCCAAGACCTCCAGCTCCGTCGCGGAGGACTTCGCCCAGCTGGCCCGTGAGATCTTCACCCGAGTCGCCGAGTTGGAGGGTCGCGCATGAGCGAGCAGTCGGAGTCCACCGCGAGCCTCTTCGGACTGGGGCGGGAGGGCGGCGGCACCAGCAACAGGTCCTCCGGACTGGCGGGTCTGCTGCGCGGCCCCGCCGCCGCCCCGGGGACTCCGGCGGCGGCCGGCCAGCAGACCGCCCCGCCTGCCGAGGACGGCCCGCGCGCCCTGGACCTGCCGCTGAACCGGCTCAGCGAGAACCCCGACAACCCCCGCGAGACGCTTGGCGACGTCAGTGAACTGGCCGCCAGCCTCACGGAGGTGGGGCAGGTCCAGCCGTTGACCGTGGCCACCGTCACCGCGTACCTCAAGCCGCGTCCGCAGCGGGCGGGGGAGTTGACGCAGGGTGCGGACTTCGTGGTCATCGACGGGCACCGCCGGCTGGCCGCCGCGAAGGAGGCCAAGCTGGAGAAGCTCCGGGTGGTGGTTGACGATGCGCGCGTGGCCACCGACACCACGGTGCTGGAGGCGGCCTACGTCGCCAACTTCCACCGCGAGGACCTGACCGAGCTGGAGCAGGCCACCGCACTGGAGACGCTGGTCGGTTTCTACGGCTCCCAGGGGAAGGCCGCCAAGCGGCTGGGCCTCAGCCAGGGCTTCATCTCCCAGAAGCTCTCCCTTCTCAAGCTCAGCTCCGAGCTGCAGGCGGACCTCCAGTCCGGCCGTCGTACGGAGGAGGAGGTCCGCAACCTCGGCACCAAGTCGCCGGAGGAGCAGCGCGCGCTGGCGGACGCCCGCCGGGCGAAGGCCAGGCAGGCCGGGCAGGCCAAGCGGGAGGGCCGAGCTGCGGCCGACAGCGAGGAGGCGGTGACCCATCACGGCGTGATGGGTCCGGAGGCGGGGGAGGGGAGCGTCGGGACGGCGCCCGCCCCCACGTATCCGCGACTGCGCTGGGATGACCCGCACGCGGTGGCGAAGGTGATCCGCAGCGAGATGAGCGACGAGAACATCGCCATACTGCGCAAGGCGCTCGACGAGCAGCGCTGAATCCTCACCGGGGGACCCATCACGGCGTGATGGGTCCCCTTCTTTTTCTGAGTCCCGACTTCTGAGTATGAGTACGAGCAACGCAGCGCGCCCGGCAGGGTTGCGCGGAGGAAAGAGGCCCCCCAGTGCAGCAGCCGATCCAGTTGAGCCGTACGCACCGGGTGCTGATAGCCGTGGTGGTGCTGGGTGCGGT
>NZ_JBHSZO010000047.1:0-35704 GCF_042663125.1 Streptomyces polyrhachis
CGCGCTCCGCGCGACCGACGCACGGCGCTACGCGCCGTCCGGGCTGCGCCCGGGTGCTCTGCCGCTCCGCGGCAGGGGCCGCGCTGCGCGCGGCACGCCGCTTCGCGGCGTTGGCATTGGCCTCGCTCCGCGAAGCCAACGGCGCTCCGCGCCGTTGCCCGCTGCTCCGCAGCGGGGTGGACGGCTGTGCCGTCCACGTCGAGCGTGACTCCGTCACGCTCTCCTGCGGGCCTTGCGGCCCGGGGGCACCGCTTCGCGGTGCGGGTATCCGCAACTCCGTTGCGGATACGGCGGGCTGGAGGCCGAAGGTGGCTCAACCTGCCTAGTCCAGCAGTGTTTTAGGTACTGTCCCCGGGGTCCGTTTCAGCCTTCCGCTTTTGTGCTTGGCATCTTCACCGGAACACACGGTAAGTGAGGGCGAGGGGAGACGGCTGAGTTTGCTGCGGCCCCTACGGAGTTTCCCGAGTGGGTGCAAGTGTCATCGGGAAGTGGGAGCGCACCGGTCGAACACAATCTGATTGTTACTTTATGTAGCTGAGATGTGATCGCCAACAGGACTAGACCTATTATACGCGTGCCAGGTAGACCTGGCAGTGCCAGGGAGTTGGAAGTGGAGGGCGGGGAGGGGGTGGTTAGCAGCTCTACGCCCCTGAAGCGGTCGTAGCCGGCGCTCCCTACGGAGCGACTTCCTGCAGGACACGTTCCGCCCGCTCGCGGTCGGGGTGCCCTGCTGCATACCGGGACCCGTATATGGATACTGCCCTGCTGATGTCCGCAACGGCGCCCTCATGGTCTCCTGCGGCACGCCGGGTCAGAGTACGCTCGACCGCCGCATCGGCCACATAGGGGTGCTCACTACCCATGCACCGTTCAAACATGGCAACGGCCTGACTCAGCACCGACTCCGACTCCTCGTAGCAGCCCTGATCGCGCAGTAGGGCACCGAGCTTCGTCAGGCTGCCCGCCACATCCGGGTGGTCCTGAAACTCCTCCTTCCTCGCGGCGACAACCCTTCGCAGCAGTCCGTACGCCTCCTCCAGCCGCCCCGAGCGACGCAGGACCTCAGCAAGATGATTGTCGACATCGATCACGTCACGGTGATTCTCCCCGTAGTCAGCACCGTACTCAGCCATCAACAGCGTGCGTGCAGCGCGTAGTTCCTGCTCCGCCACGTCAAGGTCATTCAGCTCCCGGTTGATGATGCCAAGGTGCTTGTGACACGTTGCCATGTCGATAACCGGCGTGTCAGGCAGCGCCGAACGAACTTCCAGTGCCTTGCTGTAAGCATCTGCGGCCTCTCGGAGAGAGCCTCGCCGCCACAGGGCGTCGCCGTACGTTGCCCATGCTTCCGCGACAAGGGGGGACAGTTCACCTTCTGACTGCCGCAGGTTCTCAAGCACCTCCCAGGCGAGTTGCTCGGCATCCTCGAACGCGGTCAACTCCCTGAGGACTCGACTCAGATGGAGCTGCAACTGAGCCACGAAGAGGTCCGCCCCAGGCTCGCCCGCTGCCTCTGCGATGGCCTGCTCGGTCACCCGGCGCGCATCCCCCAACTCAGCCTGGTGATAATAGACACGACCGAGTGCAGCAAGCACCTTAGCCCTTGCCAGGCTGTCGGATTCCACCCGCGACGACTCCACATCAAGGGCCTGTTCCAGCATTCCCCGCGCTGGACCGTGTTCGCCCCGCAGGTGTAGATAGCGCCCCGCACGCAGCAGCAGCGATCCCAGGACTGCCGGGCAGTACTCCTGCAGCAGCGGGTAGTGCGCCGCCCGGGGCTCAGTGAGTTCCAGAACATGCGGCATGATGCGCTGACACGCCACCCAGGACGTCGGACTCAGAGGTTCCGCCGGATACGCCGCGCTTACCAGCGTCAGTGCCGAGCAGACCGCCCGGCGTTGCTCCTCGGGATTGATCATCTGGCTAAGCACATACTCCTGAGCCAGGCGGTGGATGGCGATGCGGTCCTCCGTGGCGTCGACCAACGACAACCTGACCAGAATTGCCACCACACGGTCGTACTCGGCGCGCGTGGCTGGCAGTCCCCCGCGCTCCTCGCCCAGGACGCCGATGTGACTGGGAACCAGGTCTCTGGGGATATCGTCCGGCGCTAGAAAGGAGAAAATGGAAAGCAGCGCCCGTACATGCGGGTTTTCGTCATTGGCTTGGTCGAAGCTGACATTCCAGGAAGTGGCCATGGCTGATGCGTACCAATCCGGGTCGAAGGTTACTGACATGTGGCTCGGTCCTTCACCCAGAAGTGCTCGGTAATCAGCCAAAGATGCACGGCGCTCCTCCACATAGGCACCGACGTACTCCAAGGCCAAGGGAAGGCCACCGAGCCGGACGGTGACATCCCGCGCCGCATCGCGGTCGGACTCCCGGGTGCGTTTGAGAAGAAAATCCACTCCGTCGTCGAGATCGAAGGACTTTAGCGAAATACGGGTCACGCCGAGCGATCCCCAGTTGGGGTTGCGCGAGGTGATCAGGACATCACCGTTATGCGCCCGCGGCCAGATCGTCGAGATATCCGGGGGCTGTTCGACGTTGTCGTAAACAAGGAGCCACCGGCTCCGCTCGCGCAAAGCGGCCCAGAGCCGGGTGAGCATCATCGCCAGGTCCGGGACCTCTTCCACCCCGAGAGCCCGGGCGAGTTCGGAGAGCTGGTCGATCAGTGACACGTGGCGTTCGGCGTTGACCCACCACACCACGTCGTAATGGCTGGCGAAGCGATGCCCAAACTCCAGTGCTGTCTGGGTCTTGCCGACGCCCGGCAGACCGACCAGGCCGCCAGCGTCAGGACGGGGTCCACCGTCGTCCGAGAGCAGACACTGCGCCAACGCGGCCAGGGTGGCGTCGCGGTCGGTGAAGTGCGGATTGCGCGGCGGAAAGTTGGTGGTGATAGCACCCCATGCTGGAAAATTGAGCCCGCCTGCGAGGAGCGCCACATCCGTCACCGCACCCCCAGGCCGCAGCCCCAACCGGTGCAGTCGCGTTACCAGCATGGATGCCGCCACCTCCGGTTCATGGGACGACAGGTCCAAGCAGGCGTCGCGGGGCAGTACGTCGAGCAAATTCACAGCCTCCGCCTGCCCGTCGCGCCACAGATCAAACGATCCATAGCGGATCCAGCTGATCGGCTCGCCCGCCTCATGAGCGGCAACCAGCCGATTCATCAAGTCGATATATCGGGATAGATCCCGGGGCGGAATCTCGGGGAGCAGGACGAGGACGCGGTCGGCGCCGTCCAGGAGCTGTTGTGTGAAGTGTTCCAGGCCGTCGCCCTGCGGCGGAAGGCCGCCCCTGCGCAGAACCGTGAGCCCCGCGCGGACCAACACCGCCGCCGTCCAGTCCACCCAGGTCCGGTCCCCGGGCACGGAGCAGAGGGCAACGGTCCTCTGCTCCGGCAACACGTTGTGTGCGGCGTGCGGATCGTCGGCATCGCTGGCTGCGGACGGGTCGCGATCGGTCACGGCGACCGCACCGAAATAGGTGATGCAGGCGGTCAGGCCTGTCGCGACAACCTGGGACAGGGACGGAATGTCGGCGAATCCCGCACCGACACTGGCGTACGAGGCGACTGCGCCACCGAGTGCGATGACCGAGGGCATCGCGAATCGTGCCACCCGACTCTGCGCGCCCCCACTGGATCTCGGAGTCACTGCGTCATCCACAGGCCGCGCCCGGAATGCGGACTCGGGATCATCGGCGCCGAAGTCGGTAGCAGCTTCGCGACCTCCGCGAGCGGGAGGGCCGGCACGTGGTGGCCCGCTCGGCCCGTCATCGGCTCGGCAGCGGTGAGGACATTGAGGACTGCCTCCTCGACCGCCTCGACCACGGCCGTGTAGAGGATGTCCATCCGGCCCCAGGGGATGAAGCGCATCGACTCGTACGGGGCGTTGGCACCATCCGCGCCGCCGTCGTCCGTGTCGTCGCCCGGTGGGAAGAGACTCGTCAGAGCCCCTTCGTTGGCCGTCGAGAATGCCAAGAAGATGTCGCCGGAGAAGTGGCTGCCCGTCGTACCCGTGCGGGCGAGCCCCAGCGGGACCCTCCGGGCGAGCGCTTTGCACTGCCCGGGCAGCAGCGGTGCGTCGGTGCCCACCACCACGATCACCGAACCGGCGCCGTCCGGCAGGGGCCGTCCTGCGTCGGGTCCTTCACCGCTGTCACCCGCGGCCTGTTCGCTCTGCGGCAGCCACCCACCCATCGGCATGCCGGCGATCACGAGTTCGCGCCGGGCACCGAAGTTGGCCTGGACGAAAGCCCCGACACTGTAGGTGTCGGCTCCGTACGCGACCTCGCGTGACGCCGTTCCCGAGCCGCCCTTGAATCCGTAGCAGCGCATGCCCGTGCCCCCGCCGACGTTGCCCTCCGCGACGGGTCCCGATGCCGCCGCCTCGATCGCCTCTGCGGCATGCGCGGGCCGCACCCGGTCGCCGTGAATGTCGTTGAGATGACCGTCCCAGGTCTCCGTGACCACCGGGAGCAGCCATTCAGGCGCCATATCGGTGCGGTTCTCGCGCACCCAGTCCACTACCCCGCGGTGCACCGGGCCGACCGCGTACGTGTTGGTGATCAGGACCGGAACCGCGAGCGAGCCGCTCTCCTCGATCCAAGTGGTGCCGGTCATCTCGCCGTTGCCGTTGAAAGAGTGCCAACCGGCAGCGCACGGCGTTCCCACTCCTGTGCGGCCACGCGGCAGGATCGCGGTCACACCGGTACGTACGTCCTCGCCCTCCTGCAACGTGACATAGCCGACCTCGACGCCCGGGACATCGGTGATCGCGTTCCACCTCCCGGCACGGCCGTCCAGCGGGATCCCCAACTCGCGTGCACGCATGCGTCCTTGAGCCATAAGCACAGACTCTACGAGGAGGGCCGCCTCCCCGGAAACCGCTCTGGGGTCCGCTTCACCGGGAGTGGGCGCGGGCGCGGTTCCCGCTGCCGGCCCGGCCCGTTGCGGCGCTGCGCAGCATGGACAGCCCCTGGGCTGCGGACTGTTGGGGTCCGGGGCCCAGGGGCTGCGTTCAGGTCCGGTGCTGAGGGGCGTGTCGGAGGCGGGGTCAGCTGGCGCGGTTGTAGATCGCTGTGCCGGGGCAGGCGGTGACGTCCAGGCGGGTGGCGCAGCCGTTGTACTGGGAGGAGCCGTTCCACCAGGTCCAGCCGCCGATGGTGCGGCCGTTCAGCCAGGTGTACTGGCCGTTGTAGTTGGCGTCGTACGTGCGCAGGCTCCAGTGCACGTGGGCGCCGGTCGCGGATCCGCCGGCGCAGAGGTCGGTGCCGATGGTGCCCAGGAGGGCGCTCTGGCCGATCGACGTCCCGTTGTAGTAGGTCGCGTTCGACATGTGGTAGTAGTCCGTGGAGAAGCCGCCGGGGTGGATCACCCTGGTCCAGCCGCCGCCGGCGCCGCACATCGAGGTCGCGGTGCCCTCCCGGGAGGAGCGGATCCGGCCGCTGGCGTTGCCGCCGGCGAAGTCGAGGCTGGACCACTGGCCGCTTCCACCGGAGGTGTGCGGGCCGCCGGTGAGGGTCATGTAGTAGTCGCGTGCCCAGGGCAGCAGCAGGCCGTTGGTGTTGGCGGCCAGCGTCCCCGTCGAGGGCGCCGGCTTCTTCTGCGGTGCCGTCTCGGCCCGGGCGTAGTCCGTCATGATCTTCCGCTCGGCCGCGCCGACCAGCGGGGAGCGGGCGACGTAGTCGGCGAACTCGCGGTCACCCTCAAGACCGGAGATCCAGCGTCCGTTCTCGCGGTGGGCGAGGTAGATCCAGCCCTCCGGCTGGCCGTGGTGCCCACGCGGCGCTTCGACGTAGGCGACACCGCGGGCCCAGTCGCGCGAGACGGTCCGGATGTCGATGACGACCTTGCGCCCCTCATCGGCGAGTTTGGCGGCGGCGGCTTTCGGGGCGAGTTCCTTGACGTCGTGGGTCCGGGAGAGGACGTCCGCGGAGACGGCGTCCGGCAGTGCGCGGTGGTCGGCGGCAGGGAGGTCGGCGGCACCGGTCGGCATCTTCACGGTGACGCCGGCCGACGGCGCCGGGGTCGTAGCCGTGGGGGTCGCGGTCGCGGAGGACGCGGTGGCGACCAGGCCGGCGACAGCGAGGGCGGCGAGGGCGGTTCTCGCGAACAGGGTGGAGGGCATGGGTGGTGTCCCTTCTCTACTCAGGAGGCGCTGGCGGGCACGCAGGGCAGGAGGGTGTACGGGACTGGGTCAGCGGCCGCAGGGGGAGGCCGACCGGTACGGACCCGGTGGCGCCCACGACGTGGACGCGGCCGTCGTGTCCCGGGGGGCCGTCTCCCGTGACCTGGACACAACTGCGGGCCCTGGGCACGGGAGACGGTGCGGGACTTGCGGATGCGGTGGGCAGCAGGCCGCTGCCCACCGGGGTCGACGCGCGTAGCTCATGAGGACGTGAGGTCATACAGGGACCTTCGTTCCGATGACAGGGCCAAGCGCACAGTCTTTCGATCCAACCGAATTATTGTCAATGCCCTGTCAAAAAGGGCGCGTTCCGCACACCCCGCCCCCGGCCGGGTCGACGGCAAGATCCAGGAGCCGCGCCGTCGGCCGTCTCCCAAAGTGATCCAGCACCAGTGGGCTGGTGTCGGTATCGCAAAGTCGCCCCTCTTCGAGGGTCTGGTTCGTTGCGTCGGACCGGGGGACGGGTGGTCGACGGGGAGGCGCCCGCCCGGATCAGTCCAGGAGTGCGGTCGCCTCGACCTCGACGAGGATGTCCGGCTCGAAGAGGTACTCGACGCCGATGAGGGAGGCCGGGGGCATGGGGAGTCGGAGCCCGATCTCGTCGGCGACGGCCTCCACGCCGGCCATGAAGTCGCCGATCCTTTCCGGGCTCCACCGGGTCACGTAGAACGTCAGGCGCAGCACATCCGCGAACGACGCCCCCGCGCCCGCCAGTCCGACGGCGGTGTTGCGCAGGGCCTGGGCGACCTGACCGGCCAGGTCGCCGGGCGCGACCGGGATCCCGTCGGCCTGGCGTGCGACCTGGCCGCTGATGTGGACGTGCTTCGTTCCGGTGCCCACGGCGATGTGGTGGTACGGGACCGGCTGCAGCATGCCTTCAGGGGTGAAGTGCTGGACAGTCATGGTTCTCTCTCCTCCGAAGTAGGTATCTGTAAGATATCTAGTAGGAGAAAGACACTTCAACGAGACCAGGTTTCGCCATGGATACCGACGATGGACTGCGCATCGATGCGCCCCACCGCGAGCTGCTCGACCAGATCCTCGACAAGTGGTCGCTCAGCGTTTTGAACGAGCTCTGCGAACGCCCGTGCCGCTTCAACGAACTGCGCCGGTCCATCCCCCGGGTCACGCAGAAGTCCCTGACCGCGACACTCCGGCGGCTCGAACGCAACGGCGTGATCGAGCGCGAGGTCCTCGCCACACGCCCCGTGGCGGTCAGGTACCGGATCACCCCCCTCGGCAAGACCCTCCGCCACCCCGTCGACGTACTGCTGGCATGGGCCGCGCAGCACATGCCCGCCGTCGAACGCGCACGTGAGGGCTTCGACACGCGGGAAGAAGAGGCCGTCCTTTGACCGTTCCCGGCTCCGCCGAGGCCGTACGCGAACTCCGCGCGGTCCACGCCAAGGGTCCGGCCTTCAGGATGGGACGATCTCACCGGCCGCCGGCGGTGCGGCGGCGGTAGTAGGCGACGGTGACCGCGGCGAGCAGAGGGCCCCACAGCAGCAGGGGGGCGTAGACGGTGATGGCCAGTACGCCCTTCCAGTGGTGGTAGTCCAGGGGTCCGTCGCCTCCGTGGATGTCGTCTCCGAACGGGTTGGCGAGCGCCGCCGTCGTCCACATGACCGTCAGGATGGCGGCGCCCAGGGCGGCGGGGATGACCGCTGCCGATATGGGGATCCGCCGGCCGCGCAGGCCGGGGATCCATCGGGGGAACACCTCTCCCCAGCGTGCGATGAGTCCGACGGCGGTGAACGCCAGGAGTTCGGAGAGGATCGACAGGACGAGTGCGTACAGCTCCATGGGCAGCCAGGCGGGGATGTCGCCGGAGCCTTGGTCGCCGCGGGCGATCGGTAGGTGGAGGGTGACCGAGGCGATCCGCCACAGGCACGTCGGCAGGACCGTGAGGGGGATGGCCAGGGCGGCGGTGCGTGCCCAGCGGGGGACGCCGGCGACGGGGGTGTGCGCGGTCGTCCAGGCGGTTCGCAGCCGGGCGGGCAGCGAGGGGGTGTCGGTGGGGCTGGTCACGGGGGGGTTCCTTCAGGGAGTGCGGTCGTCGAGGTCGCTTGGGTCGGACCGGTGTGCTGTGGTGCGGTCAGTGGTTGCGGCGGCGGTGGTAGCCGTAGGTGGCGAGGGCGAGGAGGGGTCCCCACAGCAGGAGGGGGAGGTAGCAGACGTAGTAGATCGCCGCCTCCCAACCGCCCGCCTGGGAGGGGAAGTCGGCGGGGGTGGGTTCGCCTCGCAGGGTGACGCCGGCGAAATCGACGGCCCAGGCGGCGGTCCACATGACCGTCAGCACCACGGAACCGATAGCCGCGGGGATCACGGCCACCCGCGTGGGCACGGTGCGTCCGCGCAGTTTGGGGATCCAGCGCGGGAAGCGTTCCCCCCAGGTGGCGACCAGCCCGACGGCGGTGAAGGCCACCAGCTCCGACAGGACCGACAGGAAGACGATGTAGGCCCGCTCACCCGGCGCGGACCCCTCGTTGAACGCCTCCGGGAGTCGCCAGAGGCTGGAGGGCAGGACCGTGAACGGCACGGCGTAGGCGACGAGTCGCATCCGCCGCGACACCCCGGGGGCGGGCTCGTGCAGCGCCCGCCAGGCGAGGCGGATGCGTCCGGGGCGGGCGGGGGCGGCGGGTTCTTCGACGTTCAAAAGCTGCTGCATGCGCGGTCCTCGGCTCGGTGGAGCGGGGTGGCTGACCCCGCTCAGTCGAAGATCGCAGCCGGCGGGATGCCGGGCATCGCTCCACGGGCCCGACCGGCTCCCCCCGGCGGCGGATGGAGCCGTACACCCCAGGGATGATCATGGTGGGCGCGTCGGGCGTCAGCGGCCCGCCGACCGGGGATGGCGGTGCACGGAACGCCGTGCAGACCGCCGCCTGGGCGTGCGTCGCGCAGTCGTGGGGTTCGCGCATGGAATCCGTACTAGCGTGCGCCGCCCTTGCGCTCGTTGCCGTGTCCCTCCTGGCGTCCCCGTCGGGGAAGGTCGTGAACGTCGAGCGGCGACTCGCCCGCCTGGAGCGGAAGATGGACCTGCTGCTCGGGCATCTCGGTGTGGAGGAGCCGCGGATACCCGGCATGGAGCGGGTGCACGAACTGATCCGGCAGGGCAGGAAGATCGAGGCCATCAAGGCGTACCGGCAGCTCACCGGTGAAGGGCTCAAGGAGGCCAAGGACGCCGTGGAGCGGATGAACTGACCAGCCGCGCCCGCCGTTTCCAGCGCCGCGACCGGCATCCGCCCGCCGATCCGCCGGCGGGCGCGCCGCCGCGAGTCGCAGGTCGCGCACAACCGCGCGCACGGCATCCGGCCCACGGCGCTGCGCAAGAAGAGGGTCGAGCACACGGTCGCCGCGCGCTACCCGCAGGCGCGGCACCCGACGGCCGGGACCTCGTACAACCGCCGGATGGCGGAGGTGCCGCGGGCCGCCTGAGCGCGAAACGCGCGCCAGGTCCGTACCGGACAGCCGGTCAGTGCGGTCAGGCGCCGGTGAGATAGGGGGACAGGTAGCGGGCGGTGGGGGTGTCGGTCTCGGCTACGTCCTCCGGGGTGCCGGTGGCGATGATCCGGCCGCCCTCGTGGCCGGCTCCCGGGCCCAGGTCGATGAGGTGGTCCGCCGCCGCGATCGTGCGCAGGTCGTGCTCGACGACGACGACCGTGTTGCCCGCGTCCACCAGCTTCTGGAGTTGGGCCACCAGGCGGTCCACGTCCGCGGGGTGCAGGCCCGAGGTGGGCTCGTCCAGGAGGTAGAGGGTGTGGCCCCTGGGGGCGCGGTGCAACTCGCTGACCAGCTTGATGCGTTGGGCCTCACCGCCCGAGAGCGTCGTCGCGGACTGGCCCAGGGTCAGGTAGCCCAGGCCGATGTCCTTCAGGAGGGTGAGGATGCGGGCCGCGGCGGGAAGGTCGGCGAAGAACTCCTCCGCCTCCTCGACCGTCATGGCCAGGACGTCCGCGATCGTCTTGTCCTTCACCGTCACCGCGAGGGTGTCGGGGTTGTAGCGGCCGCCCTCGCAGACCGGGCAGGCCGCCGTCTCCGTGGGCAGGAACAGCATCTCGATGCTCACCACCCCGTCGCCCAGGCAGGCCGGGCAGCGGCCCGCGGCCACGTTGAAGGAGAAGCGGCTCGCCGTGTAGCGGCGCCTCTTCGCCTCCGGCTGGGCGGCGTACAGCTTGCGGACGCTGTCGAAGAGGCCGGTGTACGTGGCGAGGTTCGAGCGCGGGGTGCGGCCGATGGGCTTCTGGTCGACGGACACCAGGCGGTCGATCTGCTCCAGACCGCTTGCCTCGGCGACCGTGACGAGGTCCTCGTCGGGCGCCCAGGCCCCCTCGTCGTCCGGTTCCGTCGGCCCCGTCGCCCCGCGGCCCAGGTCGCTGGCGTCCTCCTCCTCGTCGGCCGCGGGATCGACGCGCAGGTGGGTGCGTACGGTGTCCGCCAAAGCCCGCTCCACCAGCGTCGACTTCCCCGACCCCGACACCCCGGTGACCGCCGTCAGTACGCCCAGCGGGAAGCGCGCGTCGACCCCCTGGAGGTTGTGCCCCGCCACCCCGCGCAGGTCCAGCCAACCCCGCGCGGTGCGGGCGACGGCCGGGTGGGGGGCCTCGGGGGTGTGGGCGGCCAGGTAGCGGGCCGTCACCGAGTCCTTCGCCGTGGTGATGTCGTGGGCGGGCCCGTTGTAGAGGACCTCGCCGCCGTAGCGGCCCGCTCCCGGGCCCAGGTCCACGATCCAGTCCGCCGCCTCGATCACCTGCGGGTTGTGCTCGACCACGAACACGCTGTTGCCCGCCGCCCGCAGCCGCTCCAGCGCGGTCAGCAGCGTGGCGGTGTCCGCCGGGTGCAGGCCCGCGGACGGTTCGTCCAGGACGTACAGGACGCCGAAGAGGCCGCTGCGCATCTGCGTCGCCAGGTGCAGGCGCTGCAGCTCGCCGCCGGAGAGGGTGGCGGTGGTACGGCCCACCGCCAGGTAGCCCAGGCCCAGGTCGACCAGGTTGCCCAGCTGGGAGAGCAGGCCGCCGATCAGGGCCTCGGCGGCCTGGCGGCGGGCGGTGGGCAGGGCCTGGGTGTGGGGGTGGGTGCGTGCCGACTCCAGGAACGCCGCCAGCTGGGACAGGGGCAGCGCGTTGGCCGTCGCGATGTTCTCCCCCGCGATCGTCACCGCCAGGGCCTCGGGGTTGAGGCGCCGGCCCTGGCAGGTCGGGCAGGGCTCGTCGCTGAGGAACGCCGCCGCCTTCGCGCGCATCGCCGCCGACTTGGTGGTGCCG
Source organism: Streptomyces polyrhachis (assembly GCF_042663125.1). Taxonomy (NCBI): domain Bacteria; kingdom Bacillati; phylum Actinomycetota; class Actinomycetes; order Kitasatosporales; family Streptomycetaceae; genus Streptomyces; species Streptomyces polyrhachis. Next base: position 11,459 of record NZ_JBHSZO010000047.1, read on the forward strand.
AAGGCGTGCAGCACCCAGGAGCGGGGGCTGGTGTACGTACCCATGTACCAGCCGTCGTAGTCCTCGCCCCGGTCCGGGTGGACCTTCACCGTCGGGTGCTCCTCGGTGAGCAGCAACCAGTCCCGCGTCGCCTGCGGCAGCTCGCGGAACGGCACGTCGACGTCGATGCCGAGGGCGGCGAGGATGTCGCGGTAGTTGCCCCGGGCCCAGCCGTGCGGCCAGGCGGCGACGGCGCCGTCGCGGATGGACAGGTCCTCGTCGCCGACCAGCGTCGACTCGTCCACCACGTGCAGCCGGCCCAGGCCGTGGCAGGTCGGGCAGGCGCCGACGGCGGTGTTCGGGGAGAAGGCGTCGGAGTCCAGCGGGGCGGCGTCGCGGGGGAAGGTGCCGGCCAGCTCCTCCGGGCCCCGGCCGGCGGGGTACGTACCGGCGCGGGAGTACAGCATCCGCAGCACGTTGGAGACGCGCGAGACCGTGCCGACGGTGGAGCGGGAGCTGGCGCCGCCGTAGGTCTGGCGCAGCGCCACCGCCGGGGGCAGGCCGGAGATCTCCCCGACGCGGGGGGCGGGGCCCTGGTCGATGAGGCGGCGGGCGTACGGGGAGATCGACTCCAGATAGCGCTGCTGGGAGGCGGAGAAGATCGTCCCGAAGGCCAGGGAGGACTTCCCCGAGCCGGAGACGCCGGTGAAGGCGACGAGCCGGTCGCGGGGGATGTCGACGTCGACGCCGCGCAGGTTGTGCTCGGTGGCGTCGCGGACGCACACCATCGAGTCGTCGAGGGGCTGCGGGTCGCTGCGTGCGGCGGTCCTCACGTCGGTGGCGCACATGGTCCGAGCATAGGTCGGATCATGTGGCTCGGCTTTTCGAGCGCGGGGACCTGCGCTGCCCGGGTCCGGGAGCCGGGACAGCTGCCGCACCCCGCGCGTCCGGCGTGCTCGGCATGGCTGGTCCGGGTGTCCTCCTCGACGCGGTACGGGACCCGCCAGGGGACGTGGCCCATCGCGTCAGCGGGAGTGCCTCGATCGTCGCGTCCGCGCGGGTCCGGGCGCGGTAGTGGAGGCCGAGGGGGCCGGCGCCGCCGCGTCTGACCCGCGCGGACGCGGCGGAGCCGGGGCTCTGACGGCGGGCGAGATGTTGCGGGGCCTGCTGCTGCGGGCGACTCTGGGAGCGACGTCGCCAGGTCACGTGAGTGCGGTGCGGTCCGCGCCGGTCGTGGCGCGGAAGGAGTCGTGCGATGCGGGTCATGCTGCGTGCCCACCTGGACACCGAGGCCTCGAACGAGGCCATCAAGAACGGGACGCTGCCGAAGACCATGGAGGCGATGGTCGAGCGGCTCAAGCCGGAGGCCGCCTACTTCGGCCCCAGCGAGGGCGGGAGGTCGTGCACCTTCGTCTTCGACATGCAGGACAGCTCGCAGCTGCCCGCGATCGCGGAGCCGCTCCTCGCGGGCCTCAAGGCGAGGATCGAGATCCAGCCGGTCATGAACGCCGACGACCTGCGCAAGGGCCTCGCAGCCCTGGGCTGAGGCGGCTGGGCTTCGAGAGGCGACCCTGCGCAGGGTGCGTTCCCGGGCAGCACGAAGGGCGCGGCCCCGCCATCACGCTGGCGGGGGCCGCGCCCTTCGTGCTTTCCGACGGTTACGCGACTCCCTGCCAGGCCGTCTGGCCGAAGCTGCCCTTGATGTCGGAGGCCACCGTGGTGGCGTTCACCGTCGGGCCGAGCTGGAAGACGGTGGTCTTGCTCGGGCCCCGTACCGCCAGGCGGACCGGGTTGTCGCCGGGGTGGGCGCCCAGGATGCGCGACAGTTCCTTCACCGCCTGCTCGTTGATGCGGTGGTACGGGAGGGTGAGCTGGACGGGGGCGGCCCCTGAGCGCTCCGCCGAGGTGACGTCGAGGGTCTGGAGCTCCTGGCCGAAGACGGAGATCGCGCCGTCCCGGTCGTTGAGGCGGCCCTGCACCGAGACCACCGCGTCCTCCACCAGCGCTCCCACGACGAGCTGGTAGGCGGCGGGGAAGAAGAGGACCTCGATGGTGGCGTCGCGGTCGGTGAGGTTCACGATCGCCCAGGCGTTGCCCTGCTTGGTCATCTTGGGCTGGACGCTCGTGATCAGGCCCGACAGGCGCACCGTGCCCTCGGTGCGGCCGGAGGAGACCAGGTCGACGATGGTGCAGTCGCGGTGGGCGGCCAGGATGTGGTCGGTGCCGTCCAGGGGGTGGGCGGAGACGTACATGCCGAGCATCTCGCGCTCGGTGGCCAGGAGTTGCTTGCGCGGCCACTCCTCCTCGCCGATCTGGACCTCCAGGCCCATACCGCCGGCGTCCGCCTCGTCGCCGCCCAGGCCGGCGAAGAGGTCGTCCTGGCCGTAGGCGGCGGCCTTCTTCAGCGGCACCACGGCGTCGATGGCCGTCTCGTGGGCGGCCGACAGGCCCCGGCGGGTGTGGCCCAGGGAGTCGAAGGCGCCGGACTTGATCAGCGACTCCACCGCCCGCTTGTTCAGCGCGGGCAGGTCGACCTTGTCGAGGAAGTCCGCGAAGGAGGTGAAGCGGCCCTTGGCGCGGCGGCCGGCGATGATCGCCTCGATGACGTTCTCGCCGACGTTGCGCACCGAGAGCAGGCCGAAGCGCACGTCGTCGCCGACGGCGGTGAACTCGGCGATGGAGTCGTTGACGTCGGGCGGCAGGACGGTGACGCCGAGTTTGCGGGCGTCGGAGAGGTAGACGCCGGCCTTGTCCTTGTCGTCGCCCACCGAGGTGAGCAGGGCGGCCATGTACTCGGCCGGGTAGTTGGCCTTGAGGTAGGCCGTCCAGTACGAGACGAGTCCGTAGCCGGCGGTGTGGGACTTGTTGAAGGCGTACCCGGAGAAGGGGAGCATGACGTCCCAGATGGCCTTGATGGCCTCCTCCGAGTAGCCGTTGGCGACCATGCCGTCGTGGAACTTCTCCCACTCGGCGGCCAGCACCTCGGGCTTCTTCTTGCCCATCGCCCGGCGCAGCATGTCGGCGCCGCCCAGGGTGTAGCCGGCCAGGGTCCGGGCGATGGCCATGATCTGCTCCTGGAAGATGAGCAGATGGTGGGTGGAGCCGAGGATGGGGTCGAGGACCTCCTTCAGCTCCGGGTGGATGGGGTCGGGGTTCTGCTTGCCGTTCTGGCGCAGGGCGTAGTTGGTGTGCGCGTTGGCGGCCATCGGGCCGGGGCGGTACAGGGCCAGGGCGGCCGCGATGTCCTCGAAGCGGGTGGGCTCCATCAGCCTCAGCAGGGCGCGCATGCCGCCGCCGTCGAGCTGGAAGACGCCGAAGGTGTCGCCGCGGCCGAGGAGTTCGTACGTCTTCTTGTCGTCCAGGGGGATGACGGTGACGTCGCTGTCGGCGGTGCCGGGGTCGACGGTGGCCAGGCGCACGCCGCGGTTCTCGCGGATGTTCTTCAGCGCGTGGTCGATGACGCCCAGGTTGCGCAGGCCCAGGAAGTCCATCTTGACCAGCCCCATGTCCTCGCAGCTGGGGTAGTCGAAGCCGGTGATCTTGACGCCGTCCTTGGCGCGCATGTGCAGCGGGATGCGCTCGGTCAGCTTGGTCTTGGACAGGATGACCGCGGCCGCGTGCACGCCGGTGCCGCGGGTGAGGCCCTCGACGCCCTTGGCGGTGTCGACGACCTTCCTCACGTCCGGTTCGTTCTCGTACATCGCGCGGATCTCGGCGGCCTCGCCGTAGCGGGGGTGCGCGGGGTCGAAGATCCCGTCCAGGGGGATGGACTTGCCCATGATGTCGGGCGGGAGGGCCTTGGTGATGCGCTCGCCGTGGGAGAAGGGGTAGCCCAGGATCCGCGAGGAGTCCTTGATCGCGTTCTTGGCCTTGATCTTGCCGAACGTGTTGACCATCGCGGTGTACTCGTCGCCGTACTTCTCGGTGACGTAGCGGACCATGGCGTCGCGCTGGCGGTCGTCGAAGTCGAGGTCGACGTCGGGGGGGTTGATGCGCTCGGGGTTGAGGAAGCGCTCGAAGAGCAGGCCGTGCTCCAGCGGGCACAGCTCCGTGATGCGGGTGGCGTAGGCGACGATGGAGCCGGTGGCCGAGCCGCGGCCCGGGCCGACGGGGATGCCGCTGTCGCGGGCGTGGCGGCAGATGTCGGCGACGACGAGGAAGTACGAGGAGAAGCCCATCGGCCCGATGATCGACATCTCGGTCTCGAAGCGCTCCAGCACCTCGGCCGGGATGGGCGACCCGTAGCGCATGGCCAGGCCCCTCAGGCAGTCCTTGCGCAGCCAGGACTCCTGGGTCTCGCCCTCGGGGACGTCCGGGTACTGGGGCATCTCGTCGACGTTCTCGAAGACGGAGTCGTAGGACTCGATGCGCTCGGCGATCAGGAGGGTGTTGTCGCACGCCTGCGGCAGCTCCGCGAACAGCTCGCGCATCTCGGCGGCGGTCTTGAGGTAGTAGCCGCCGCCCTGGAAGCGGAAGCGCTTGGGGTCGTCCTTGTTCTTGCCCACGCCGATGCACAGCAGGTTGTCGTGCGCGTCGGCCTGGTCCTCGTGGACGTAGTGGGCGTCGTTGGTGGCCAGCAGCGGGATGTCCAGGTCCTTGGCCAGGCGCAGCAGGCCCTCGCGGACGTCGCGTTCGATGGACAGGCCGTGGTCCATCAGCTCCAGGAAGTAGTTCTCCCGGCCGAAGATGTCCTGGTAGGCGGCGGCGACCTGGCGGGCCTCGTCGTACTGGTTCAGGCGCAGGCGGGTCTGGATCGCGCCGGAGGGGCAGCCGGTGGTGGCGATGATGCCGGCCGCGTGCTCGCTGATCAGCTCCATGTCCATACGGGGCTTGCCGGCCGGGAACTGGCCGGTGTAGCTGGCCTCGGTGGAGAGGTAGAAGAGGTTCTTCAGGCCCTGGACGTCGCGCGCCCACATGGTCATGTGGGTGAAGCGCCCGCCGCCGGAGACGTCCTTGGAGCCCTCGCCGTCGTCCGACATGGCGCGCTGCCCGCCGGGGCCCCAGAACTCCTGCTTGCGGTTGCGGCGCGAGGAGGGGGCGACGTACGCCTCGATCCCGATGATCGGCTTGACGCCCTCGACGCCCTTGCTCACGGAGTGGAACTCGTAGGCGCCGAACATGTTGCCGTGGTCGCTCATGGCGACGGCGGGCATGCCCTGGCGGCTCACCTCGGCGAACATCGGCTTGAGTTTCTGCGCGCCGTCGAGCATCGAGTATTCGGTGTGGTTGTGCAGGTGAACAAAGCTGTCAGCCACCGGGCGGGCACCTCCGAGGCAGTCGTGGGAGGCATCCACCCTATCCCTCGGAAGAAGATCATCTGCCCGGGTGGCGGGGGCGGGGCGGCGGCCTTGGGTCAGACCTTCCGTACGGTCACGCCGGCGGCCGTGAGGGCGTCCGTCTCGGGCTGCGGGGCGGCCTCGTCGGTGATCAGGGCGTGCAGGGTGGTGACGGGGGTGACGAAGGCCAGGGCGGTGCGGGTGAGTTTCGCGGAGTCCGCTACGGCGATGACGCGGCGGGCGGAGGCGATGGCGGCGCGTTTGACCGCCGCGTCGTCCAGGTCGTAGGCGGTCAGGCCGGTGGCGTGGGTGAGTCCGCAGCAGCCGATGATCGCGGTGTCGAAGCGCAGGGCGGCCAGCGAGGCCAGGGTCAGGGGGCCGGTGAGGGCCAGTTCGCCCGGGCGGGGGCGCCCGCCGGGGAGGAGGAGGGTCAGGTCCAGGGCGCCGGTCAGTTCGTTCGCCGCGTGCAGGGAGAGGGGGGCGACGGTCAGGCGGCGGTGGCGCAGGGCGCGGGCGACGGCCAGGCAGGTGGTGCCGCTGTCCAGGACGACGGACTCGCCGTCGGTGAGCAGGGCGGCGGCCTCGGCGGCGATGCGCTCCTTGGCGCGGGTGTGGTCGTGGGCGCGCAGGGCGAAGGGGGGTTCCTCGCCGCGCAGCAGGAGGCTTCTGGCGCCGCCCCGGTAGCGCTCCAGGACGCCCTGGTCGGCGAGGGCTTCCAGGTCGCGGCGGATGGTCATCTCCGAGGCGCCGGTGAGGGCGGCCAGGTCGGTGACGGCGAGGCTGCCCGCCGCCCGTACCGCTTCGGTGATCTGCCGCAGTCGCTCTGTGCCCGCCATGCCCGCCATGCCCCTCATTGAACATGTGTTGTGTTTGGAACGCAATCTTTCGCACAGTGCTTGTGTTCGATATGTTCGGTGGATGGATCGGGATCTGCGGGCCGGGCGGCTGGCCACCTTCGGGTACTTCACCCTCAACGGCTTCCTCATGGGGATGTGGATCGTCCACATCCCCGGCATCGAGCACCGCGCGGGGGTCGGGCACGCGGTGCTCGGCTGGCTGCTGCTGCTCCTGGGCGCGGGGGCGGTGGCGGGCATGCAGGTCACCGGGCCGCTCACCGACCGCTTCGGCGCCCGCGGCGTCGTACCGATCAGCGCCGCGCTGTGCAGCGGCGCGGCCGTCCTGCCCGCGCTGGCCGCCAACGCCTGGACGCTGGGGGCCGCGCTCCTCGCGCTCGGGGTGGGCAACGGCTGCCTGGACGTGGCCATGAACGTCCACGCCGTCCAGGTCGAGCACGCCTACCGGCGGCCCGTCATGTCCGCCTTCCACGCCGCCTTCTCCCTGGGCGGCGTCCTGGCCGCGCTGGCCGGCGCCCGTACCCTCAGCTGGGGCTGGAGCCCGGCGGCGACCTTGGGCGCGGTGGCGCTCCTGGGCGTGGCCGTCGCCGTGCTCGCCGCCCCCGCGCTCCTGCGCCCCCTCCCCCGCGCCCGGGGCGCCACTGCCGTGAGCGTCCGGCGCAGGACGCCCCGGCGGGTGTGGGCGCTGGCCGTCCTGGCCCTGGTGGTCATGCTCTGCGAGGGGGTGGCCGGCGACTGGAGCGCCCTGCACCTGCGCGACGTCCTGGGCACCTCCGCCGCCACCGCCGCGCTCGCCTACGGCGCGTTCGCCACCGCCATGACCCTCGGGCGGCTGCTCGCCGACCGGGTGGCCGCGTGCATGGGGCCGGTGGCCGTCCTGCGCTACGGGGCCGGCGCCGCCGCGCTGGGTCTGACGGCGGCGGCCCTGGCGCCCTGGGTGCCCCTCGCGCTGGCCGGCTGGGCGGTGTTCGGGGCCGGGCTCTCGGGCTGCGTGCCCCAACTCTTCAGCGCCGCCGGGCACATGGAGCGGGGCGCCGCCGGGGCCAACGTCTCGCGCGTCGCGGGGCTGGGCTACCTCGGGATGCTCGCCGGGCCCGCCGCCATCGGGCCGCTGACCCACGTACTGCCCCTCAACCTCGCCTTCTTCCTCCCGGTCGCGTGCTGCCTCGCCGCCGCGGCGGCCGCGGGCATCGTGCGCCCCGCGCCCCTGCGCGCCGATCCGGCAGCGGCCGGCTCGCGGAGCCCGGACCCGGCGCCTGCGGGAGGGCAGCGCCACGACCGCTGACGCGCAGAGCGCCGGCGGCCGCGTACCCGGACGGCCCCGGTCCGCTCGCCGGGGGCGGCGCGGCGCGGGATCTTGTGGAACGGGTGCGCGCAGCGCCCCTCGTGGCCGGTCGAGGGAGGGTGGCGGTGCACGGCATCACGCAGTGGCTGAGCGGGCTGTCCGGGCCCGTGGTGTACGCCGTCGTGGGCGCGCTGGTCTTCGCCGAGGACGCCCTCTTCCTCGGCTTCGTCGTGCCCGCCGAGACCGCGGTGGTGCTGGGCGGGGTGCTGGCCAACCAGCACCACGTCTCCGTGTACTGGCTGTGCCTCGTCGTGGTCCTCGCCGCGATCGCCGGGGACTCGGTGGGCTACGCGATCGGCCGGCGCTTCGGCCCCCGGCTGCTCGCCAGCCGCCCGCTGCGCCGCCACCAGGCCGGTATCGCCCGCGCGCAGGACATGATCCGCCGGCGGGGCGGGGCGGCGGTCTTCCTCGGGCGGTTCGTCTCCTTCTTCCGGCCCCTCATGCCCGCGCTGGCCGGGGCCTCCCACCTGCGCTATCGGACGTTCCTCCTCTTCAACGCCCTGGGGGCGGCGGTGTGGGGCACCGGCTACACGCTGCTGGGCTACTTCGCGGGCATGGCGTACCGCAGGGTCGAGCACATCGTCGGGCCCGCCCTCGCCGTCGCCGTCGGGCTCGTCGTGGTCGGCTACCTGGCCGTGCGGCACGTGCGCCGGCGCCGGACCGGGCGCCAGGCCGGCTGAGGCACCTCGTACGCTCAAGGCGGCGGTGGTCGTACGACAAGACGGGGCGAGCGGTGACGGGTGAGGCGGCCGGGCCGGCGACAGTGCGGGTGTTCATCGCGCTCGCGCCGCCCGACGCGGCGAAGGACGAGCTGGCCCGGGCGCTGGAGCCCGCCTACGCGGCCCACCCGGCGCTGCGGTGGAACCGCATCGAGGACTGGCACCTCACGCTGGCCTTCCTCGGCGAGCAGCCGGTCGGCGCGCTGGCGAAGCTGCGCCCGGCGCTCGGGGAGTTGGCGGCGGGGCGCCCGGCGCTGGAGCTGGCGCTGCGCGGGGGCGGGCACTTCGACGAGCGGGTGCTGTGGAGCGGGGTCACCGGGGAGGTGGAGGGGCTGCACGGGCTCGCGGCGCAGGTGCGCGAGGCGGTCGAGGGGTGCGGGGTGGTGCTGCCGTTCCCGGGGCGGCCGCTGCGGCCCCATCTGACGCTGGCGCGGGCGCGGCGCGATGACACGGCGTCCGTGGCGCGGGCGGCGGCCTCGCTGGCGGGCTTCCGCGGGCAGGCGTGGCGGGCGGGGCGGCTGCATCTGGTGGGGAGCAACGTCGGGCGCGGGCCCGGGCCGATCCGCTATCGGGATGTCGACGCGTGGGACTTCGAGGGGCGCTGACCGCTGCGGCGGGGCTGGTGCCGGTCGCGGTGCCGGGCGTGGCGTCGGCCCGTACGGGGCGGGCAATGGCGTTTGTGCGACGAGCAGTTGAGCGCATCGCGGTGCGGGGGCCGCGGACGGGGTGTGCTGGGCGTGCCGTCTGACCGATCTTCCGCGGGGGTGCCATGCTGGTGCGCCGAAAGGTCCCGCTTTGTGTATCGATGGGGGCCTTCCGTGACCTCTTGAAGGAGAACTGACTGATGGCAAGGCGAGGACGTATCTCTTCACGGCAGCGCGCTGCGGGCGAGGCCGCCCGGCGGGCCGCTGCGGCCGTCCGGCTCGCCGAGGGCCGTCCGCCTCGTCCGCGCCAGTACGCCGCCGCCGCTACCGCCACCCTTGAGGCGCAGGCTCCGGCGCAGGTCCAGCTGCCTGCGCCCGCGCGTGAGGTGCGGGCCCCCGAGGCCGCCCCGGCTCCCGCTCCCGCCGCCGGGCTTTCCGCTCTCTCCACCTGCGCCGCCGGCTGCCCGCTCTGCGCCGGCAGCGCCGAGGAGTTCCACGCCCTGCGCGCCGCCTCGCTGGCCCAGCGCGAGCGCTTGGGCGACGCCGCCCGCTACCCCTACGCCGCCGCGAAGACCGCACTGCACCGGCGCGACTGCCGCGAGGTGCGGCAGGCGGTCGAGGCCGTCGAGGGCGACGACTCCCCGGCCCTGCGCGGGGCGCTGACCGGCTACGCCCACGAGGGCACCGTCGACGCGCGCTGGGGCACGCCGATGCGCCTGCTGGAGGCCGGCGAGGCGGCGCAGTGGGTACGGGAGAACACTGGCCCGCGCGGGGGCGCCCGCTACCGGCTGTGCCGGGTGTGCACGCCCGAACTTCCTTGATCTCCGGCCCCGTTGAGGGCAGCGTCGAGGGCAGCACTGCCGCTTCGGGCCCTGGGGCCCGGGGCGGCAGTTCGCGTCTGGGCGTGTACAAGGGGTACGGGCGCGAGGCCGTCGCCGCGGTCGAGCGGCACGAGGAGCTGCTCGGGCGCCCCGTCGAGGTCGGCAACGACTATCTGCCGCACGGCAGTTGGGCGGACTTCGAGCCGGGGGCGATGTGCGCGCGCCAGCTCGGGCCGTGGCGGCGGTGGCGCGACCGGCGGCCGGGGGCGGCGTTCGTGTACGGGGTGCCGCTGCTGGTCGACGGCTGCGCGGGGGCGTTCGCCCGGGGTGTCGCGGGCGCGTTCGACGCCGCGTACACGGCGGTGGGGCGGGCGCTGGTCGACTCGGGGCATCCGGACGCGGTCGTGCGGCTGGGCTGGGAGCCCAACAACCACGCGATCGGCCCGTGGGCGGCCACCGCCGACCCGGCCGGCTACGCCGCCCTCTTCCGCCACGCCGCCACCGTCCTGCGCGCGACCCCCGGCGCGCACTTCACCTTCGAGCTGTCCAGCTCCCTGGGCGTGCAGGCGGGGCACCGGCTGCGGACCTTCGCCGACTACTACCCCGGCGACGCCTACGTCGACTGGCTGGGCATGAACGTCTACGACCTCAAGTGGGGCGACCCGGGCGCCTGCGCGGCGCGGCGCTGGTCCTGGATCCGCACGCAGGACATGGGCCTGGACGCGCACGCGGCCTTCGTACGGGCGCGGGGCAAGCGCAACGTGTGCTCCGAGTGGGGCCTGTACCGCGCCGGGGACGCCTTCGCCGGGGGCGGCGACGAGCCGTCGTTCATCGAGCGCATGGGCGAGTACTTCGACTGGGGCGCGGTGCGCTACCAGTCGTACTTCGACCACGACTGGGGCGGCGGCACCCTCGCCGACCTCCCGCGCGCGCAGGCCGCGTACATCCGGCGCTTCCGGTAAGGACCGCTCGCACGTCTGTGTGACAGCGCCCGCGCGCCCCGTTCGACCGGCGCAGCACCCCCGACCTGGGCTTCGCCGCCGCGGGTGCGCCCCGGGCGCCGTCCGCCGAACAGCCCAACCCCCGTTTCGTTTCCTCAGAAATTCCTATATATGTCCATACTCTTGTCCGTGTTCGCGGGAGAGGCTCCGCCCGCCCCGCCGGGTGTACGGCGTTCCCGCGGCGTGGTGACGCGGGGGGTACCCGCCTGATCGCACCGTTGGGAGAACACGCTGCCATGACACCACCGGAGCAGGGTCTCAGCCCCGGGGCCACCACGGTCCACGACCCCCCAGCCCTCCCCCCCGGCTCGCCGGCCGAGTGGCAGGCGCTCCAGGGCGAGATCCGGGCCCTGTCCGGCGGTGCGGTGAGCGCCATCGGCCCCGACGGCCCGGTCCTGGTCGCGGGGCGCCCCGACCGCCGGGCCCGCCCCGACAGTTTCGTACGCGCCTTCTCCCGCGGCGACCGCGTGCTGGTCGCGCTGTTCTCGCTGGGCTGGACCGCCTGCCTGGTGTGGTTCTGGGCGTGGTGGCTGCAACCCGAGCACCGCACCGGCTGGTTCGGACTGGTCGTCAACAGCGCCCTGCTGCTGTACCTGACCTACCTGCCGGTGCACTTCCTGGTCGCGCTGATCCGGATGCGGCGCTTCAACCCCGCCATCGCACTCCCCCGCCTGCGCAGCGCCTTCGTCGTCACCCGCGCCCCCTCCGAGGACTGGGACATCGCCCGCACCACCCTGACCGCGATGCTCGCCCAGGACTTCCCGTACGACTACGACGTGTGGCTGTGCGACGAGGACCCCACCGAGGAGATCCTCCACTGGTGCCGCGACCACGGCGTGCGCGTCTCCTGCCGTCGCGGGCGCGGCGACTACCACCGGGCCGACTGGCCGCGCCGTACCCGCTGCAAGGAGGGCAACCTCGCCTTCTTCTACGACCACTGGGGCTACGCAGACTACGACGTCGTCGCCCAGCTCGACTGCGACCACGTCCCCCACCCCGGCTACCTCGCCGAGGTCCTGCGCCCCTTCGCCGACCCGGCCGTCGGCTACGTCGCCGCCCCCAGCATCTGCGACGCCAACGCCGCCCAGTCCTGGGCCGCCCGCGGCCGCCTGCAGCGCGAGGCGCTCTTCCACGGCCCCGTACAGCTGGGCTACTCCGCCGGGCTGGCGCCGCTGTGCATCGGCTCCCACTACGCGCTGCGCACCCGCGCCCTGCGCGACATCGGCGGCCTGGGCCCCGAACTCGCCGAGGACTTCTCCACCTCCTTCCTCCTCAACTCCGCGGGCTGGCAGGGCGCGTTCGCCATCGACGCCGAGGCCCACGGCGACGGCCCCATCACCTTCGGCGCGATGATCATCCAGGAGTTCCAGTGGTCGCGCAGCCTGGCCGTGATGCTGCTGGGCATGCTGCCGCGCCACCTGGGCCGCATGCCCGCCACCCTGCGCCTGCGCTTCGCCTGCGCGCTCGCCTACTACCCCCTCCTCGCCCTGACGACCACGGTGGGCGTCCTGCTGCCGCCGCTCGCCGCGGTCACCGGCGTCCCGTGGATCAACGTCAACTACTTCCAGTTCCTGGGCCACTTCTGGGCCATGTCGGTGTGGCTGATGCTCCTCACGCTGCTGTGCCGCCGGCGCGGGCTGCTGCGCCCCAAGGACTCCCCCGTCATGAGCTGGGAGATCTGGCTCTTCGGCATCGCCCGCTGGCCGTTCGTCGCCTGGGGCGTCGGGGCGGCCCTGCTGCAGCGGCTGCGGCCCCGGCCGGTCACCTTCAAGGTCACGCCCAAGAAGCGCGACGGCCTGGAGCCGCTGCCGCTGCGCTCCGTGGCCCCGTACCTGCTGATCACCACGCTGCTGTCCAGCACCGCCCTGGTCGGGCAGTTCACCGGCCCCGCCGTCGGCTACGTGTTCCTGTGCATCCTGGGCGCCGTCTCCTACGCCGCGGTGACCCTCGCGGTGGGCGCCCTGCACATCAACGAGACCGCGCGCGCCGCCGGCGTCCCGCGCCGCCGCGCCCTGCGCACCGCCCGCCTGCCGCTGACCGCCGGAGCGCTCACGCTGCTCCCGCTGACGCTGGCCGTGGCCGTCTTCCCCACCTACCTCACCGGCTTCTACGTCTGGTGAGCGCCCACCCCGAGGGACCCCCAGGAAGCGAGACCCCCATGACCCAGACCGTCCTGGTGACCGGCGGCGCCGGCTTCATCGGCAGCCACACCTGCGTCGAACTCCTGCTCTCCGGCTACGAGGTGGTCGTCCTGGACGACCACTCCAACAGCTCGCCCGAGGCCCTGGAGCGCGTCGCGAAGACCGCGGGGCGCCCGATCGCCGCCGCGTACAGCGCCGACGTACGCGACCGCCGCGCCCTGGACACCGTCTTCGCCGGCCACCGCGTCGACGCCGTCATCCACTTCGCGGCGAAGAAGGCCGTCGGGGAGTCCGTACGCATCCCCCTCGCCTACTACGACATCAACGTCGGCGGCACCACCGCCCTGCTCGCCGCGATGCACGCCCACGGGGTGCACCGGCTGGTGTTCTCCTCGTCGTGCTCGATCTACGGCGACGCCACCACCGTCCCCCTGACCGAGGACTCCCCGGCCGCGCCCACCAACCCGTACGCCACCACCAAGTGGACCTGCGAGCGCATCCTGGACGACCTGTGCCGGCGCCTGCCCGAGCTGCGCGTGCTGGCCCTGCGCTACTTCAACCCCGCCGGTGCCCACCCCGAGGGGCTGCTCGGCGAGGACCCGCGGGGCGTGCCGAACAACGTCATGCCCTTCCTCAGCCAGATCGCCGTGGGCCGCCGCGGCGAGCTGCGCGTCTTCGGCGACGACTACCCCACCCCCGACGGCACGGGGGTGCGCGACTACATCCACGTCGCCGACGTCGCCGAGGGCCACCGCGTGGCGCTCGACCACCTCGACGACACCCCCGGCATGTCGGTGTTCAACCTCGGTACGGGGCACGGCTCCTCGGTCCTGGAGCTGGTGCGCGCCTTCGAGGAGGTCTCCGGGCGGCCGATCCCGTACCGGATCGTGGAGCGCCGTCCCGGCGACGTCGCGGAGCTGGTCGCCGACCCGGCGAAAGTCACTGCGGCGTGGGGCTGGCGGGCGCGGCACGACGTGGCGGCGATGTGCCGCGACGCGTGGAACTTCCAGCAGCTCAACCCGCGCGGCTACGGGCTCTGAGCGGGGGTCAGTCCCCGCTGCGGGGCCGGCCGGCGTCCGGCTGCGCGGCTCCCGCCCAGGCCGGGCCCCGGCCGCCGCGCAGCCGGGCGCCGAAGTAGTCGACGGGCCCGGGGTCGATGCCGAACGCGGCCGGCCGGCGCAGCCCCGCCGCCTCGTCCGTACAGCGCGCGGTCAGGGCCGCCGCGCGGATGCGGCCGGTGAGCGGGGCCGTCGCCGCGTTCACGCAGGGGTCCGCGCTCGATCCGGTCGCCTCGCCGTCGAGGGTCTCCTGCTCGGTGGCCTCGCGCCAGCCGTCCAGACCGGAGTAGCGCTCGTCGCCCCACAGCATCGTCCAGCGGTCGGTGCTGTGGTAGTCGTTGCCCTGCATGCGCACCCGCTCCTGGCCGTACGCGGACTCCGTCTCGATCAGCGGGCCGCTGTCGGTGACGAAGACGTTGTTGTGGACGCCGACGTCGCGGATCCCGTCGCGCAGCCGCAGCGCCGGGGGCCGCGAGCCCGCCACCCCGGCCTCGATCGCCGCCGGGGTGTCCTCCAGGTCGGCGGTGCGCATCAGGACCGTGTTGTGGTAGATGTCCAGGTCCCGCAGCATCGTGCCGTACGCCACGATGCCGCCGTACCAGGGCAGTCGGCGCGCGTCGTCCCAACTCACGTTGAAGCGCATCGTGTTGTTGCGGTGGGCGCCGGTGGGCTGGCCGGAGTAGACCAGGAAGCCGGGGCCGTCGTTGCCGTAGGAGAGGTTGTACTGCAGGACCGAGTCGGAGACGTTGTTGTCCAGGCCGAAGCCGCCGCCGTCGACCTCGGAGCCGGTGTGGTTGCGGTACGACCTGCTGTTCTCGATCACGACGCGCGTGGAGTCGTACGTCCAGATGCCCTCCGGGCCCTCCTCGGCGTCGGCGGCGGACCTCGCGCCGTTGCCGTAGGAGACCGCGCGGCTCACCGTCGCGTCGCGCACGCTGCCCAGGATGATGCCGCTGCCGGTGTTGCGGGTGTCGCTGGCCGGGTCGCCGGTGTTGGTGTGCGCCCGCACCCGCTCGATGCGCAGCCGCTGGTGGGCGTAGTCGGGGTCGTCGGCGTCGAAGTCGGGGCCGTAGACGGCCAGTCCGGCGTCGAGGTTGTGGTGCACGGAGGCGTCGGTGATGCGTACGTCGCGGAAGCCGCCCCCCGTACCGGGGTCGGCGCCCACGCTGATCCCGTACTCGAAGTGGCTGACCTCGACGTGGGAGACGCGGATGTGGGCGAGGCGCCGGGAGCCGGGGAGGTTGCTGAAGAAGGAGATGCCGTCGCCGTCGCGCTTCTTCCTCGCGTCGCCGACGATCGTCAGGTCGCGGATCTCCACGCCCGAGGTGTTGCGCACCGCGATGCCCGAGGTGCCGCTCGGGGCGATCGTGGCGCGCCCGGTGCCGTAGGAGTCGATCACGACCGGCTTCGACGGCCGCCCCGCCTCGCCCTTCTCCAGGGTCAGGCGGCCGCGGAAGCGCTCGCCGCCCTTCAGGCGCAGCCGGTCGCCGGGCTTGAAGCGGACCCCGTTGGCGTGGGCGAGCGTGCGCCAGGGGCGCTCCGGCGACAGGCCGTTGTTCTTGTCGCTCCCGTCGGGGCTCACGTAGAAGGTGAACGGTCCGCCCGACACCGGCCGGTCCGGCTGGTAGACGCTCGGCACCGCGCATCCCGCCAACAGGACGCACGCCGCAGCGGAGCACCCCGCGACGGTCCTCGCCGTGCTGCTCCACTTCCACGCGTCCACTGCGCACCCCTTTTTTTGCGACCCGGCACCGTACGGCGCCTCACACAACGCGCCAGACTTCCACAAACCGGACAGGCGAAACGCCGCTGACGGTCCGGCATACGAGTCACGCACGGCGGCCGCGCCCGGCGGTCCGGGTGCCTCTCGGCGAAGGCCGCGTGTCGTGCGGCGGCGCGCGGAAGGGTACGGCCGAGCGTGGGCAGCGGCGACCGCCGCACCGTACGCACGCAGGGGAGGGAGCACCGAGGATGCGTCTGCTGCCGAAGAGAACCGCAGAACGACTGGACCGGCTCGCGCGCAGGAGCGCCCTGGTGCGGCTGCCGCACCGGCCCGGCGGGGGAACGGCGTCCGGGGCGGCGGCGTCCGTAGCGAACCGTGCCCTTCGTGGTCGAATGGCCCCGTATCCCCCCACGCAAGGAGCGACCATGACCGCAAGCACGGCCGACCTCGCCCACGCCTTCCACGCCGCGATGCTGAGCGGCGACGAGCACGCCCTCAGGTCGATCCTGGCGCCCGACGTCACCTTCACCGGCCCGCTCGCCCAGGCCACCGGAATCGACGCCTGCGTCGCGGGGATGGCCGAGATGGCGCGGATCACGGGCAGCGACGAGGTGGCCGTCCAGCTGAGCGACGACGCCAACGCCCTCCTGTGGTCCACACTGCGGCCCAAGGGCGCGCCGGCGGTCGAGACGGCCACCTGGCTGCGGATCGAGGCGGGGAGGATCTCCGCGATCCGTACGCTCTTCGACACCGCCGGCATCTCGGGCCGGCACTGATCCGGGAGGCGGGCATGGGCCCACGATTCGAGGAGCTGGACTGGCGGCGCACGCCGCTGGGCGAGCTGACCTTGCGCAAGCGCTGGTATCCGGTCGTCGAGCAGGACGTCTACGAGATCAAGCTCAACGACGAGTACCTGATGTCCAGTCTGTTCACCGTGGCTGAGCGGGAGCTGGCGACCCTGGCCCTGGCCGAACTCGGCGACGGCGGGCAACTGGACGTCGCCGTCGGGGGGTTGGGGCTCGGCTGCACCGCCCAGGCGGTCCTGGCGGACCCCCGGGTGCGCTCGCTGATCGTCGTCGACGCCCTGGACGCGGTGATCGACTGGCACGAGCGCGGGCTGCTGCCGGGGAAGGTGTTCGCGGACCCGCGCTGCCGCCCCGTCCACGGCGACTTCTTCGCCCTGGCCCACTCCCCCGCCGGCCTGGACCCCGCCACCCCCGGCCGCCGCTTCCACGCGATCGTCGTCGACATCGACCACTCACCGCGCCACCTGCTGCACCCCGCCCACGCCTCCTTCTACGAACCCGCCGGCCTGCGCAGACTGAGCCAGCACCTCCACCCCGGCGGCATCTTCGCCCTGTGGTCCAACGACCCACCCGACGAGGCGTTCACCACCGCGCTCACCGACTCCTTCACGGACGTCGAAGCGAGGGTCGTCACGTTCGACAACCCGCTGCAAGGGGCGCCGTCGTCCAACACGGTCTATCTCGCCCGGGCCGCCGGGGCGTGACCGGGGTCCCTCACGACCCGGACCTGGCGATCCGGTTGATCCAGCGGTCGCCGCGGGGGTACGGATACGGGTGCCCGCCCGGCGGTTTCCTGCCGGGCGGGCACCCGTGGCGGTGCTCGTATCGCGGTCGTATCGCGGTCGGGTAGCGGTTACGCGCCCGCTGACCTGCGCCGGCGCGCGGCGAGGACGATGCTCACGCCGAGAACGACGGTGAGGGCGCCCCCGCCCGCGAGCCAGGGGGTGGTGCCGCTGCCGCCGGTGTCCGCGAGGTCGTCGCGGCCCCCGGCCGGTGCGGTGCCGTCGTCCGCGGCGGCCGTGAAGGAGAGGCGGGCGACGTTGTTGCCGCGGTCGGCAAGGAAGTCCTCGTCACCGAACGCGACCACGCCCGCGTAGCTGTCGTCGACCGCCTTGAGGTGGCTGACGCGGAAGGTGAACGCCACATCCTGGCCGGGCTTGAGGGCCGCCCTGCGGGAGCAGCCGTAGGTCCAGACCGTCTCCGGGTGGGCCCGGTCCAGCGGGTAAGCGGCGAGCTCCTCGGGACCGGCCTGCTGCTTGGTGCAGCCCTTGGGGGCGGAGAGGACCTTCACGTTCGAGGGGAACAGGGCCCAGATCTGCACGCCCGGCCGGCCGTCGGAGTTCACGGCGCCGGTGGGGACGGTGCCGGTGTTGCGTACCCGGAAGACCGCGTCTGCCTGCGCACCGATCGCCGCCTGGACGGTCCCGCCCACCGCTGCGACGTCCTTGACCTCCCCGGTGGAGATCTCGGTGTAGTTGAGGTTGTTGTACTCGTCGATGTCCTGGGCGGGCTCCGCGTCGAAGGTACGCAGCGCCGCCTGGGCGGGGACCAGTTCCAGCGGGGCGCCGGTACCGGGCGTGCCTTCGGGCTCGCCGGTCCAGTCGTTGCCGATGAGCGCGTCGCCGTACTGGATGACGTCGCCGCGGGCGCCCTGGGGAACAGTCAGGGTGACCGGGGTCTTGAGGGCGTAGGTCTCGCCCGGTTTGACGACGGCGTCGGGGAAGGTGCAGAACACGCCCCGCTGGGCGCCGCTCCGCGACTCGTAGACGCAGTTGCTGTGGTTGCCCAGGATGCCGACGTTGTCGAAGCCCGCGCGCAGGAAGACCACCACGCCCTTGGCGTCCTGGCTGCCGGCGTTCGTCATCTCCAGCCGCACGGCGGATTCCGTACCGGGTGCGATCTTGAGCTGCGCGCCGAGGTCGTTGATGGCGAGGTCGGGGCCGTCGCCCACGGTGACGGTGGCCGAGTCGCTGCTGCCGGGCGTGGCCGTGCCGTTGGCGGCGGTCACCGTGAAGGCGACCCGCCCGCTCGCGCCCGCCTGCGCGCCCTGGGCGGCGCGCACGCCGACGTCCAGGCCGCCGAAGCCGTGTGCGGCGTCGCCGAGGTCGCACACGAGCTTGAGGGGGGTGGCGCTGTCGCGGACGCATCCGTCCGGCAGGTCGAACTCGGCCGTTCCGGCGAGCTGCGACCCGTCGACGGTGATCCTCACCTCGCGCAGGGTGCCCGATCCGGGGGTGGCGAAGTGGACGCTGAGCGGGCGGTAGGCGTCGCCGTGCCCGTCGGACCGCACGGGCACGGTGCGGTCGAACCCCGTTGTGACGTCGAACCGCAGGGTCTCCTGCGCCGAGACGACGCCAGCCCCGCCCCCGACGAGCAGCAAGCCGGCGGCGACCAGCGCGGCTGCGGCACCGGCCATCCCTCGTCTATGAATCTGCACCATTGTTCGCATCCCTCCCCATGAGTACCGGAGCGGATACTAAAGGAAAGAACGTTCGACCGGGGCAAACTACTGGCAAACAAGATCGTGCGCCCCGAAGAATCCGACGAGGCAGGCGCGTTCACGTCTCCGGGCGCCGGACGCTTTCACCGGACCGGGCTGCCGTACGCCGTCCAGCGCCGCCGGGCTCGACACCGCGACAGCCGCCCTCGGCTTTTCGGATCTTGACGTGACCGATGGACATGACGTCAGATGCGAGGGCCAGTCAGGAAGAAGTGGTGCCATTGCCTGGGGGGTTTGGTGTGCTTGTAGCGCAAGAAGATGTTTTCGATCCTGCCGAGATGCTGGGCCTCTACGACTCGGTCGGCTGGGACGGCTACACCAGCGACGTCGACAAGCTCTGCCGCGGCCTGGCGAACTCCCACCTCGTCCTCACGGCGCGGGACGGATCGGGAACGCTCCTGGGCCTGGCCCGCACGATCTCCGACGACGAGCACATCTGCTACGTCCAAGACGTCGTGGTCGACCCCCGACACCACCGGCAGGGGGTCGGTCGCGCCCTGGTCGGGCACCTCGTGAAGCGCTACTCCCACTGCCGCTTCTTCCTCCTCTCCACGGACCACGAATCCTCCCCGGAGGGCAAGCGCAACCACGCCTTCTACCGGAGCATGGGCTTCCTGTCCTACGAGGAGAAGAAGATGGCAGGTTTCGGACTCCCGCGAAACCGCCCGGACCTGCGCGACACGGCCCCGTAGCCAAGGCTCCTCCGCCTTGTCCGGCACAGCCTCTGAACCGTTCCGTGTTCGCAGCGGTAGTCGTGCGCGGTTTCGGGGCTACCGGTCGAGGCGTCGGCGCGCGAGGTGGACGGTGATGTCGGCGGTGAGTTCGACCGTCTCCGGCAGTGCCTGCCCGATCTGGCGCAATGCCCGGTCTCGGTCCGCGGGCGGCAGGACGAGATAGGCCGAGACGGTCGAGAGGTGGCCGAGGTAGTCGTGGGGAGTCATCGTCAAGTGCCGTGCGAGGACGCGCTGCTGGACGTCGGTGAACCACTCGGCCCGTTGGAGTTCCGCACCCGGCCACTGCATGCCGGGGCCGGGAGGCGTACCGTCCGGAGCGGGGATCTCGTCGCTGTCCAGGAACGGCGCCCGTGCCACGCGGACGGCTTCCTCCACTGCCGGGTCGGCCAGTTGGACCGGTCCGGCGAAGGAGGCGAACACGCCCCCGGGCTCCAGCAGCGCGGCCATGCGCGGCCACCGGCCCCGCGGGTTCGTCCAGTGCAGCGCGGCTGCCGCGTAGACCAGCCCGTACGTCTCGTCCTGCCGCGTGTCCTCGAACGCTGCCCGCACCGCTATGACACTCGCCGGTACGTGCTTGCGCAGTTCGGCGAGCATCGCGCCGTCGGGGTCGGTCGCGGTGACCTTCACCCCCGCCCGGCGAACAGGCGGGTGGCCTTGCCCGTCCCGACGCCGATCTCCAGGGCGGTACGGACCGGCCGCCCCGCATAGGCCGCCACCGCGTCGAAGACTTCCGCGGGATACCCCGGCCGGAACCGTTCGTACGCCTCCGCCCTCGCCCCGAACCTCAGCGCGCGATCAGACATGCCGCGCATCCTGGCATGCCGAAGCCCTTCTCAGACGAATTGGCTGAAGCCCTGCCTCGGTCAGCAGCATCCGCAGGCGAACGCGCCCGGTCGGCTGCTACGTTCCTCCCACTGATTAGTCGTCAACTCAAGCCGACCCTCGGCCGGCGAGTGCGTACGGGGGCAACGATGGCTCGTCTCAGGCATCTCATCGTAGTCGTGCCGGGAATCGGCGGAAGCATCCTGAAAACGGCGAAGGGTGCGACGCGCTGGGACAAGCACCGACGGCGGTTCGTCGCCGCGGCGACGCGACCCCATCGGCTCGGCCTCAGCACGCATCCGGACCTGGTCCCGGTCGGGCTGATGCCGGACATCACGCTGATCGGGCCTTTCATCGTCCCGGGATACGACGGCTTGGTGCGCAAGCTCAGCAACCGGTTCTCCGACATACGCGTCGATGTCGCACGTCCTGGCAACGAGCCGGACACCCGCGCGGACGTGCTGCTCTTCCCGTACGACTTCCGGTACAGCGTGCGGCATGCGGCCGAGCGCCTCGATGGTGAGATCAAGGCCCGTCTCGGCGGCGAACTCCCCGCCGCCCGGCGGCGGCGTGTGATCGTGGTGGCGCACTCCATGGGGGGACTGGTCGCCCGCTACTGGCTGGGCCCGCTGGGCGGCGCGGCCGACTGCGCGGCCCTGGTCACTCTCGGCACGCCACACCGGGGTGCGCCGAAGGCCCTCGACGTCCTGGTGAACGGGCTGGCAGTGGGACCGAAGCGGTTGAGCGGGCTCACGGAGGTGCTGCGGCAGTGGCCTTCCGCGTACGAACTCCTGCCGCGCTATCCGACTGTGGAACAGCCGGGAGGCGCGCTGGCGCTGGCCCCGCACGAGCTGGCGGCGCAGACGCCGGCGGCGTTCCCTCCAGGTTTCGCGGCCAGGGCGAAGGAAGCGCGGGGCGTCCACGAGGACATCGAGACAGCCTGGAACGCGCTGTACGGGCAACGGGACTGCCCGGAGGTGACGGCGGTGTTCGGCCGGGGGCACGGCACTCTTCAGCGGTCGTCGCTGTCCGATGCCGGCATCGCGGTGACGAAGCACGCGGCGCCCTGGCTGCCGAACGGCGACTGGCACGGTGACGGTACGGTCCCGGCAATCTCGGCGATCCCGATCGAGCAGGAGGACAAGCGTGCCCGCAGGGCGGTGCCCGACCGCCACATGGCCCTGGGGTCCTCGTCCGCAGTGTTGGACATCATGACCGAGTACGCAGGCGACTCACTGGCAGCCGTGCGCGGGGACCAGCCCGAACGGCCGTGGCTCGGCCTCGACCTGGATGACGTGGTCCCGGCCGGCCGGCCGACCCCTGTCGGCGTGACGCTGCACGGAACCTCCGCCGACGAGCGCACCGGCATACGCGTCCGGGCCCGCGCCCGCGGAGAGGGTGGACTGGTCGGAGATCCGCAGTGGCTTGCGTGCAAGAGAACAGCGGAGGGTCACTGGCAGGCTGAACTCTCGCCGATGCCTGCGGGCACGTACGCCGTGGACGTAGCCGCCACACACGTACCGACCGTTCACCGCCTCACCACCGGAGACGTCCTGGGCGTCATCGGCTCCGAGGCCACGTCAAAGAACGAGGAGATACGCGGATGACCAGCCCCTGGCGCCGCTGGTCGAGCAGCGACCCGAAAACGCTGATCGAGTACGTCCAGCGCAAACGCCATGGCGAAAGCACCCGCGGCACGCCGGCCGACATCCTCGGCGCCGAGATACCAGCCCCCGGCGACGCGCCCCCGATCGACCGCGTGCGCGCCCTGTACGAGGCGTTCGCCGGCCGAGGCATCGTGTACGCGGACGAACCGACGACCAGCGACCCCGGTCGGCAGACCATCCGCCCGCCCTGCGAGGTGCTGAAGTCCCCCCGGCACGGTACGTGCCTCGACCTCGCCGTCACGTTCGCCGGGGCATGCCTTGATGCAGGACTGCACCCGCTGCTCCTGATCACGCAAGGGAGCGCAGGCGGTCCCGCGCACGCGCTGGTCGCCGTATGGCTGGACGGTAACTGGTCCAACCGCGCCCACCGGGACTACCGCATCAACGAAGCCGACGCCGACTGGCAGGCCCTCCCCGAGGGATTCCTCGACGAGCTCGCCGACTCCGAGGAGGACCCGGGCGCGTTCGTGGCCGTCGATGTGACCGGGGCCGCCTCCCGGTCCGATGCCGCCGATCCCCTCAGACGCCGGCAGCAGACCTGGGCCGAGGCGGTCTCCCACGGAGCGGAGCTGGTGCGCCAGGCTGACACCGAGGACCGCCTGAACGTCACCCTGGACATCGGCCTGGGCTACGAAGACTGCGAACCGCTGCCCCTGCCCGATCAACCCCGGGCCCAGGTACTCACGTCGCCTTACCTGCCCACCCATGACGGTGACAACGACCGCGGACCACTGAAACTGCTGTGGGCGCGCCACGACACCATCCGCTTCCACCCGCGCGACGAACTCGATTTCCTCATGGACTGGTTCCAGGCCCCCGACCCGGACGGCCCCCGCCCCCGCATCGCGCTGATACACGGCATCGGCGGCGCCGGGAAGACCCGCCTGGCCGCCGAACTCGCCCATCTTCTGGGCCGCGTCGGCTGGTACGCCGGCTTCCTCGTCCGGAATCCGGATCTGCACGACTGCGCCTGGCTGGGGCGGGTGGCATCCCCGCTGCTGCTTGTCGTGGACTACGCCGACGACCACAAGTCGGACGACATCGTCCACGTTCTCCGCACGCTGCGCGACCGCCAAGCACCCACGTGCCTGATTCTGACCGCCCGCTCCGTCAGCGGCTGGTGGGAGGAGGATGTCGCCAACGCACTCAGAGACGACAACTACCCCCACATCGTCCAGCCGGTTCCCCTGCCTCCCCGTCCATCTCGGCAAACCGGCGTCTACCGGGCCGCACTGCGCTCCTTCGGCGTCACCGAGAAGCACGCCATGGGCAGTAGTCCACCGCAGGATCCAGGCTCCGGTCGATGGACCACCCTCGACCTGGTTATGCTCGCCTGGCTCGTGGCTGAGGCTGACGTGGAGCAAGGTGCCACGCCCACGTCCGAGTCGGCCCTGTACGAGAAGATCCTTCAACACGAACTCGACTACTGGATCCGCGCGTACAAATCCCAGATCGGGAAACCGTCAAGACGGACCAAAGCGCTACTGCGCGAGGCAGGGGCATGCCTCAGCCTGCTCGCCCCACGCAAGGAACGCCTCAACGAGGTCCTCAACACCGTTGTCGAACTCGCCGGCGACGCCAAACGGCGCGATGAGATCACCGCTCTCCTTGAGGACCTGCTGCCCACGACTCCTGAAGATGACACGATCGCGGTTCGGCCCGATCCGATCGGCACGCACCTGATAGCCGGCGTGTTCAGCGCGGATGACGAACTGCTTGGCAGGTGCCTCAAAGCCGCCGAGCCGGATGAGCAATTGAATGCATGCGTAGGCGTGTCTCGGCTCTCCACCTTGCGTGACCCGGCAGAGGCGGCCTCCATGGCGTTCAAGGCGCTGCACGCCGCTCCCGACCTGTGGTCGGCGGCACTCGCGGTGGCCGCCACCCATGGCGGCCCCTTTGTCAGTGCCCTGGAGCAGTTTGCCGCAGACGAGGCTGTATCGCTGCCTTTGGCCAAGCTGGCCGCCACCTTGCCGTTGGGCCACAGCACGCTACGACGCCTGGCACTGATCGCGACTGAACGATCCCGACCCGATGACACCCAGCAACATGATGAAGCGGGACAGGCGACACTCGCCGGCTGGTACAACAACCTCTCCAACCGGCAGAGCGATGCCGGGGACCGGCAGGCGGCACTGGACTCCATCACCGAGGCCGTC